>JAEZLW010000016.1 GCA_023415145.1 Bacillota bacterium
CCTGAATGCCATGCAATTCATATGGTGTACCTCTGTCAAGGGCCATCATCTCCCAGATGTGGGAGAAGTAATGCTCCAGCCCGGAAGCGGGCCTGGATATATTCGCAAAACTCATGGCGATTCCCGATAGCACCAACCCTTCCGTGATGGATTGGATGGCATCGGGATCACGGAGGTTCAGCCCGTTCGCTCCGGCAACGCACTTCCTTAACGACTGACGAATAAGTGCGGCGATATTTTCGCAGTAGTACTCGCCCGTTACAAGGCTGGAGATTCTCCACTCGCAAATAGATACGTACTTCGCCAGCATATCGCCAAGACCGGCCCACAGCATGCGAATAGGTGCTTCTTTGAGAATGTCCGTATCTGCAAGAATAGCGGCAGGACAAGCATTGTACAGCGTGACCTTGACCCGGTTTTGGATCATGGACGAAGAATTGGAGGCATAGCCGTCCATGGACGGCGCTGTTGCAATGACCATGCTGCGCCGCCCGCAAACACGAGCCAGCACCTTGCAGCAATCGTTGATAACACCGGAACCAATGGCCAGCACCACATCACAGCTTGTGTCAAATGCCATGCAAAGCTCGCCCACCGTATGTTCATCCGGCTCTATTGCCTGGCGGGGAAGAATATGAAGAACAAAAGGGATATGCTTCTCTTCCAAAACAGGCGCGACACGGGACCATGCTGCCTGATAGGTGTTTTTGTCGCAAACAATAAAAGGCTTGTTTACGGCAAGAAGTCGCAGGGCCTCGGGCAGATCATGCACAACCCCCGGGCCGATTTTCAGGAACTGAAGCTCTGTTGCATGATGGCGGCCACATGTGCAGGAATGTCCTTCTTTCACCAGTAATTGCTCAAATGACAAGTCAGCTAAATTCATCATCGGACCTTCTTTATTATTATAGAATATACTTGTGTATTGCCTGTCCTACCTTGTTTATTGTATGAGTGGACATTGGCTTTGTCAACAGATGTCTGTTTCTTGCAGAAGAATATTGAAATCAGTCAAAATCGCGCATGGTATTCACAACAAAACTTGGATGATGTGGATGATATGCTTTGTGAATCCGAAAATCAAGATGACAGGGACAACCGGCCAGAAATTTGACTGCGTATGCCCCATTTGCAGCAAAAAAGAGCTGCCTTCTTTCTATCTGATACGTCTTGAGCCGGCAGCCCTGGTATTCATTAACGGTTCAATCCACCACAAGAAAACTATTTTCCAAATAATCCCATATCGCCTGACGGCAGATATCAAAATCAATCTCACGGGTAGCCATTCCAGCATAGGTAATAGGCGCATAAGCGCCATCAACGGGAATCTGCAGTTCCTCCATGGCAGCGCCCCGAAGCTCCATGGCATATTGCACCGCTTCGATCATTTCTATGGCGCTCATATTGGTCGTAAGGCTGTTATCCAGTACGGCTTCCATCAGCTCCATAGCCTTATTGAGTGTGATGGAACGGCATGCTTCCGACAGGGTGGAAAGTACCGTACGCACCCGAAGCGTACGTCCCAGGTCTCCGGCGGAGCCGACTTTTCGAATCCGCATATAAATCACCGCGGAGTGACCGTTGAAGTGGTAAGTGCCTGCCCGATTCATGCGCGGCTTGGTGGAATCGTCCGGTATGGCATAGCGCTTCAGGTATTCTGCCTCCGCGTTGGTCACTGTAATATCCACGCCGCCGAGCACATCGACAATTGCCTCTATTTGATTCATGTCAAACAGCATGTACTTTTCAATCCTGACACCAAAGTGGGTGCTAAGCACCCTACAAAGCTCCTCCGGCCCATAATTTTTGGCGATATAGTTGACCCTGCCAATCACACCGTCCGGGCGCTTCACCAGCATCTCCCGGCTGAAGGAGGTAAGCAACAGCCGCCTGGGTCTGGTATCCAGGGTCACCAGCACAAGTCCATCCGTATTGCCCAGGTTTTTCAGATTTCCATTCCACTGGTCAACACACAGCAAAAGATAATGGTGCTGGCCTTCCACCACCGCGGGAAGCTCCTCCCAGGGGATGGGCGTGATGGGCTTGGGCAGGTCAGCCATTGCTACACCTGTCCAGGAAAAGCACAGCAGGATGAATATGAAAAGGGCAAAACGGCGTACCACCATAGAAAGCTCTCCTTTGTATGGGATAAAATGGATTGATGTATAGTAAACGGTACTCCAACCCAAAAACTTCCCCGGACATCAAACAAATGACATCCGGGCCTTTAATATAGCATATTTTATCCCGTTTTGCAAAAGTAAGGTTCCGCTTTTCCAGGGGGCAACGAGGGGGCTGAAGCCCCCTCGTTTATAATAGTCTCGACCGGCTCCGCCAGTCGGGCGGGGTGCTTGTGTAGCAAGCTTTCTTTACACGATTCGCTGGCCGTATGCTAAGGGTGAGGGGATTTATCCCCGAACCTGGAGTTATCAAATGGTTTACCATTTGATAACGGAACACCGGCCAAGCGAAGCGCCGGACGGCGCTAAGGATACAAGCGAATCGTGCAATTCGATAAAATGACACAGTCATTTTTATCGATACTCAGTGCCAGCACCTTACCTTGATCACACCTGGCTGCTGGGTTAGCTCCGAAATCAGTTCTTCAGTGGGCACCTGGCTCAATTCCATTACGGTAACGGCCATTTCCTGGCGGCTTTTGTTGATCATGTTGTTGATGTTGATGCCTTCCCTGGAGATGGCGGCAGACATGTTGCTGACCATGTTGGGCACATTATCGTGGATCAGCAGGATACGGTATCCCTCCGGCTGTCCGGACAGCATGATCTCCGGCATGTTCACGCTGTTGCGGATGGTGCCGTTCTCCAGATAATCACGCAATTGGGCGGCAGCCATACGGGCGCAGTTTTCCTCGCTTTCCGGGGTGGAAGCTCCCAGGTGGGGTATGCAGATGACACCCGGAACGTCCAGCATATCGTCGGTGGGAAAGTCGGTGACATAACCGCTGAGCTTGCCCGCAAGCAGGGCCGCGCGGCAGGCCTCTCCATCTATCAGTTCGGCACGGCTGAAGTTTAGCAGCCTGGCGCCTTTTTTCATCAAGCCGAACAAACGCGCGTCAAACATGTTTTTTGTCTTGGGTGTGAGGGGAACATGAATGCTGATATAGTCCGACTTTTGCAGCAGATCATCCAGCGTGGAAGCCCGTTTGATAGCCCGGGACAAAGACCAGGCATGCTCTACGGAGATGAAGGGGTCCAGACCGATAACATCCATCCCAAGGCCGTTGAGTGCGCTGTTGGCCACCAGGGCACCAATGGCCCCAAGGCCGATGACACCAAGTGTTTTCCCCCGAAGCTCCGGCCCCACAAACTGATTTTTGCCCTTTTCCACCAGCTTGGCCACTGCTTCGCCCTGGCCCTTAAGCGTTGCTGCCCACTTCATGCCCCCGGCGATATCACGGCTGCAAAGCAGCAGCCCGGCCATTACCAGTTCCGCAACGGCATTGGCGTTGGCACCAGGGGTATTGAATACCACAATGCCCTTTTTGCTGCACGCGTCGATGGGGATGTTATTGACACCAGCCCCCGCCCGGGCGATGGCCAGCAGGCTTTCCGGCAGATCCATGCTGTGCATATCAGCGCTGCGCACCAGGATCGCGTCGGGAACCGGTTCATCCCTTGTAACGGTATACTCGTCCGCGGAAAGCTGGCTGTGGATGATTTCGGATATCTCATTGAGCGTTTGAATTTTGTACATATTGCCTCCAGAGTTACTTATTCTCGAGTTCGAACTTCTTCATGAAATTCACCAGTTTTTGGACGCCATCCACGGGCATGGCGTTGTAAATGCTGGCGCGCATACCGCCGACGGACCGGTGGCCCTTCAGGTTTACAAGACCGCCCTTGGAGGCTTCCTTCACGAATTTCTCATCCATCTCGTCACTGCCGGTGACAAAGGTTACGTTCATACGGCTGCGGTACACCGTTTGCGCGGTGGGACTAAAGAGCTGGCTTTCATCCAGATAATCGTACAGAATGGCGGCTTTTTCGATATTGATTTTTTCCATAGCGGGTACGCCGCCCATCTCCTTGAGCCATTCAAAGCCCAGCTTGGCAAGGTATATGCCGTAGGTGTTGGGAGTGTTGTACATGCTGCCTGCCTTGGCTTGCACTTCCCAGTTCATGAGCTTGGGGCACAAGGGATGCGCCCGGCCCAAGAGGTCCTTTCTCACGATGAGCACGCACAGACCGCTGGGGCCAATGTTCTTCTGGGCACCGGCATACACGGCACCAAACTTTTCAATGTCCATGACTT
Source organism: Bacillota bacterium (assembly GCA_023415145.1). Taxonomy (GTDB): domain Bacteria; phylum Bacillota; class Clostridia; order Christensenellales; family Aristaeellaceae; genus JAEWAH01. The sequence continues at coordinate 4,276 of JAEZLW010000016.1, forward strand.
CACTCAAGATATTGCTGCTGGCGTCCGCGATAAGGGGCACGCTTCCTGTATCGGGCAAGGAAACAAACCGCGTGCCATAGATGGTGTTGTTGGTGGTGATGTGGCAATAATCCGCCTCTTTGTCAAAACGCGCAACGGAAAAATCGGGAACATAGGTGTAGTTATCCTCCTTGCTGGACGCGGCGATATTCACCGTTCCGTAACGAGTGGCTTCCTCCGCCGCAAGGTGGGCAAAGTTACCGCTGTCGATATAATCAGCCTTGTGGCTTATCGTCATCAAATTCAGCGGCACGGCTGAAAACTGCTGGGTGGCCCCGCCCTGCAGAAACAATACCTCATAGGTGTCTGGAATCGCCATGATCTCCCGCAAAAGCGTAACCGCCGCGTCGTAGATTTCCAGATACATTTTACTGCGGTGGCTCATTTCCATCACGGACATACCGGCTGAGCCATACATCACCAATTCTTGCTGGGCACGCTCCAAAACAGGCAGCGGCAGCATGGCGGGTCCGGGGGAAAAGTTGTATACACGTTCCATGAAACTCCTCCTTCCATTCTTCACGCAATACAGACTGGTACCGCAAATCACCCTTGATTTGAGTGGGACGTTTTTTGCCCTGCGGGTAGAAAGTGATCCAATATCCACATTATGATATCTCTCGCTGCAAATTGCAATAGGCAAACAGAGAAAAAACATTTTGCATGGCTTCTGCACCGGCTCTTTTCTACCTTGACAGCGGCATTGTACTGTGCTATTCTATGCGCAAACGATTGCATGTCTTTGCATTTGATCTGCCATCATCAAGGAGGAGTATTATGCGCTCCATGAACCTGGGGGCCATTTATCACCAGCCCTGGCTGGAATACCGCCACGCGCTGGATGACGGGCGTGTATGCATACGAATCCGCACAGGACGGGAAGATTGGGATCAGGTACAGTTGCTGGTTGCCGATATGTACGGACCGGGCTCATCCATGAAACGGGCTGATAAACTGCCCATGGAAAGAATGTGGCGGGATGAAAACCACGATTGGTTTGAGTGTGTTTTTATGCCGTCCGATCCCCGTATCCACTATGCGTTTTGCCTGACGCTCGACGGCTTTTCCCTGCTGGTGGATCAGGACGGCATGTATCCCGCTTCCTTGCGGGAGCCGGAGGATATGGTACCCTTCCCCTTCGCCTATGCCTATTCGGAACAAAAGAAACCCGACTGGGCCATAGGTTCGGTTGGCTATCAAATCTTTCCCGACAGATTCCGGCGGGCGCCAGTTGCCGGTGCTGCCATAAAGGCGATGGAGCCTTGGGATTCCATCCGCTACGCCAATGAATTCCGCTTTGGGGGCAATTTGAAGGGCATCAGTCAATCCATTCCCTACCTGAAAGATTTAGGGATCGGAATTGTCTATATGACGCCCATATTCCTGAGCGATACGTCACACCGGTACAATACCTTTGATTACTACAAGGTTGATCCCCTTTTGGGCACGCTGAAGGAACTGCGCAGCCTTTCGGATGAACTGCACGCATCTGGCATCCGCATTGTACTGGATGGCGTGTTCAACCACTCCGGCACCGAATTTCCGCCTTTCTTGGATGCTATGCAAAAGGGGCCTGCCAGTGAGTGTTTTGATTGGTTCTTCTTCGATAAGGAGAAATACGCCTGCGGATATGCCACCTTTGCCCATACGCCGGATATGCCCAAGCTGAACCTGAAAAACGGGTCGGCAGCCGCCTATTTTATACAGGTTGGCCGCTACTGGCTGAGGCAGGCCCATGTGGATGGCTGGCGTCTGGACGTATCTCCTGAGGTCTGGCCGGATTTCTGGCGGAAATTCCGCCAAGCGATCCTAGATGAAAAACGAGATGCCATTTTGGTGGCCGAATGCTGGGATGATTCCCGCCAGTGGGTCACCCAGGGCGACATGTTCGACAGCACCATGCATTACGTACTGTCACGTGCCATGTGGCTGTACTTTGCGGAGCGGAAAATTAGCCTGCTAGCGTTCGATGCGCGGGTCAACAGGGCCCTGACACTGTACCCTCACGCAGTTCAGGAGGTTTTGTGGAACTTTCTTGGCAGCCACGATACACAAAGATTTCTGACACGGGCCGGAGGCGACGAAAGCCGCTTGCGGGCCGCCGTCTTCTTTCAGATGACGCATCCCGGCGTTCCCATCGTTTATTATGGAGATGAATTGGGGCTTCTGGGCGGCCCGGACCCGGATTGCCGCCGGCCCATGCCTTGGGAAAGGGCGGAAGGAAATACGCTGCTTACACACTATAAACAGCTTATTCACCTGCGTAACGGCAGCGATGCGCTGCGCAGCGGTTCCTTTAAAACGTGGCATACAGGTTCAGACGGCCTGTACGCCTACCTTCGCAGAAGCGATAAGCAGGAAGCGCTGGTGATGTTCAATACTGCCGATGTCCCCATCGACTGCATGCTTCCCCTGCCCGACAGCTTCAGGGCACGGGAAGAGTGGCTTGACAGCTTAAGCGGTGAAACGCTGCCTCTGGTTGGCGGAGCGGTGCATGCAAAGCTTACACCTGGCCAAGGCATTGTACTCTTCAGGGAAATCTAAACAGGGAAACACAAAAGGCAAAGCGGCGTGAAAATTATCACGCCGCTTTGTCTCTATGTCACCTTATTTTTTCTCTGCAATCGAAAGCGCTGCGCCCACAAAATCACGGAACAAAGGATGCGGCCGGTTGGGCCTGCTTTTCAATTCCGGATGGAACTGAACGCCCACAAACCAGGGATGATCCGCAATCTCCACGATTTCCACCAGATTCCGCTCTCGATTGCGGCCGGCAATGCGCATACCCGCTGCCTCAAAACGATCCAGATAATCGTTGTTGAACTCATAGCGGTGGCGGTGGCGCTCCCAGATTTCGGGCATATCGTAAGCCCTCTGGCTGAAGGTACCCGGTGTAAGCGCGCAGCGGTACTTGCCAAGCCGCATGGTTCCGCCCAAATCCTGCAAATTTTGATCCGGCATCAGGTCGATGACGGGATACGTGGTGTGGGGGTCGGTTTCGGTGGTGTTGGCACCATGCAGGTCCAGCACATTGCGAGCAAATTCAATGACTGCCATTTGTAGTCCCAGGCACAGGCCGAAGAAAGGAATCTTCTTCTCCCTGGCATAGCGGACGGCCACCATCTTTCCTTCCAGTCCCCGGGCACCAAAGCCGCCGGGCACCAGGATGCCATCTGCATTTTCAAGACGCTCGGCAACATTCTCCTGGGTTACTTCCTCTGCAGGTATCCAATCGATACGCACCTTGGCATGATGGTAGATACCGCCGTGAGTTAACGCCTCCACCACGCTCAAATAAGCATCGGGCAATTCCACATACTTGCCCACCAGGGCAATGGTAACAGTTCTTTCACAGGTGAGCTGCCGCTCCACCATTTGGCGCCACTCGGTGAGATCGCATTCCCCTTCCGGTATGCCCAGCATCTGGCATACCTTTTGATCCATGCCCTCGGCGTGGAGCATCAAAGGAACCTCATAGATGGTGCGGGCATTGAGGTTTTGAAAAACCCTTTCCACCGGCAGGTTGCAAAACAGGCTCATTTTGGCCCGAAGCTCATAAGAAATGGGATGCTCGCTGCGGCACACCAGCATGTCCGGCGAAATGCCGATAGCGCCCAGTTCCTTCACGCTGTGCTGGGTAGGCTTTGTTTTCAGTTCACCCGCCGCACTCAGATATGGAACCAGCGTTACGTGGATGTACAGGCAGTTTTCCCGGCCCACCTCGGCACGCATCTGCCGGATAGCCTCCAAAAAAGGCTGGCTCTCAATGTCGCCCACGGTGCCGCCGATTTCGGTGATGACCACATCCGGCGGATTTTGCGTGCGTGAGATAGCCAGAATGTTTTTCTTTATTTCATTTGTAATGTGGGGGATGACTTGAATGGTGGCGCCAAGATATTCGCCCCGGCGTTCCCTGTCGATAACCGTTTTGTAAACGCGTCCGGAAGTAATGTTGGCAGCCTGTGTCAGGCTCTCGTCGATGAACCGCTCGTAGTGGCCCAGATCCAGGTCGGTTTCCGCTCCGTCGTCGGTGACGAACACCTCCCCGTGCTGGTAGGGGTTCATGGTGCCGGGGTCGACGTTGATGTAGGGATCGAACTTTTGGATGGAGACCTTTAAGCCACGGCACTTAAGGAGCCGCCCCAGGGATGCCGCCGTGATCCCTTTGCCCAGGGAAGAGACCACTCCGCCGGTCACGAAGATGAATTTGGTGTTCATACCGCATCCTCCCTTCCGCTGTTCCCGAAAAAAACCATGCT
>JAEZLW010000033.1 GCA_023415145.1 Bacillota bacterium
ACACTTCCTGTACCGCGACCTTGCTTAACAACGCCTGGTAGTCCGCTGGATTGATAGGCTGTGTTCCTTCCGTCATCACGCTAGCCGCACCTGCGGCCATGCCGCTTCGAAAGGCCTCTGCCAAGGATTCCCCTTTTTCAAGCCCCAGAAGCACACCGCCCACCATGGCATCCCCGGCACCAACGGTAGACATAGCCTTGACCATAAGCGCTGGTGAATACAGCGTTTGTTTTCCGTCAGTGAACAATGCTCCCATCTTGCCCATGGAAACGATCACCGACTGTGCTCCTTTCTTCAAAAGAACAAAGGCCGCATCCCGGATAGCGCGCAACGTGCGCAGAGATGTACCCAAGGTGGATTCCAGTTCGCTCAGATTGGGCTTGACCAGCAACGGCTGCGCCGCGAGGGTCAACAGCAGCCTGCTTCCCTCCGCATCGACGATGCAGGGCACGTCCTTCAATGCAAGTATGATCTGGCGGTAGGTCTCCTCCGGACAGCCCGGCGGCAGGCTTCCCGTAAGCACGGTGTAGCTGCCCTTGCCTTTATCTCGCATAAGCTGCATAAACACATCCAACTGTTCACGAGTCATCGGGCAGCCGGGCTCGTTCAACTCCGTCACTGCCTGGCCAGATTGGGATACCACCTTCAGGTTTGTACGTATGCTGCCGGGAATGGCCATGAATTCAAATGCAACGCCTATCTCGGCCATCATCTCCCGAAGCTTTACAGCACCGGTCTCCCCCATACAGCCAAGGCATTGCGCTTTCAGCCCCAGGCGGTGGGCTACAGCGGCTACATTGATACCCTTGCCGCCAAGGTCTTCCCGTACGTGAAGGATTCTGTTCACTTCCCCCAGGCGCAACTCTTCTACCGTTACGGTTTTGTCAAAAGCCGGATTCAAACAGACGGTGGTAATCATGCGTACCTCCGGGCTTTATTTCCAATTTTTATTGTAACACAGCATACAAAGCCTATGCAAGATAAACGAAATGTTCATGAAAAACAAACACTTAGATGAAATTCATTAAGCCCCACCATGCTTTTGGGTCAGAAAGGCATTGTCCTACAGAGGATTTTTTGCATAGCGGATGGCTTCGTCAATGATTCGCTTTGAAGCAATGATCTCATCATCCGAACCATCCACCTCAAGAATAATCCTTCCATCAAATCCCTGCAAATACTTCCTAAAGACCAATTTGTAATCAATGTCGCCTTGTGTGATTGGCAAATGTTCGTGCGGAATGCTGAAGTGCTTCCCAGCAACGTGCAAACACTTGGGAAACTTTGAAGATATCACCTGCGCAAGATGATCATAACTATCTACATGGGCAACATCTAGTAACTGTTCTACATAGTCATCGTTATTGTATACGATCTGTAGTTCTTCCTTTTTGCAGTGAAATCCATCCATGATGCTATTGTTTTCCAGGTAATAAACAATGCCTTGTCTTTTTGCTTTATGTGAAAATAGTTTAATCTTGTCGGCCAGCAGCATTTCAATGTCTTGAGAAACAGGGTCCCTTTTGCATACCGGGTGTATAATGACCTCTTTATGATTTAAAGACTTAAGCAATTGCAACAGGTCATCACCATGCAAATCAAAATCCAAAGGGTCGAAAACGGCATGGATGATAACGGGAAAGCGGCAAGCCTTTATATATTCTTCTTTGGGATCAGGCAAACTGTTAATCAATATGTTCCCATCTTTGAACCATATCTGTATGAAGTCAAAGCCATTCTCTTTAGAAAATGCGACTTCTTCATAAAAATCGTTATACCACCTTACGCTTCTGCCGATCAGCATACTTATCCTTTCACCAAGAGCGTATCACAATGAGCACCTTGCAGCCTATGTCTCAATATCCCTTGATACTCCGAAGACTCATACCAGGCCCGAAGCTCTTTTTCAGAAGGAAACGCAATAAGCACCACCTTTGTATAATCCCACGCGCCTTCCAAAATGGATGGGTGTTCATCCAGTGCAAGATATTTACCATTGAACTTGGCAAACACTTCGTCTACCGAAGCCAGATACTTGTCATACTCCTGCTGATCATGGATACGGATATTGGCAATGAAATAGGCACTCATAGTTATTCCTCCTTATGATTACATTCTCCGGGGGAGCAACGAGGGGGAACCGCAGTTCCCCCTCGTTTGAAATCGTCTCGCCTGGCTTTGCCAGGCGGGCGGGGCGCTTGCGTAGCAAGCTTTCCTTACACTTTTCGCCGATCATGAGTTACGCACTGGCTAAGCAATGCGCAAGCCAGTGCGTAATACTCATAGGCGAAAAGTGCAAAATCGAGAAAATGACGCTAATGCGTCATTTTCTAGAATGATTTATTCTTCTTCCTCTTCTTCGCGCTTGGCGGACTCTATGATCTTCTGGGCCACGGCGGCGGGCACTTCCTCGTAACGCTCAAACTTCATGGTGAAGGAGCCGCGGGCCTGGGTCATAGAGCGGAGATCGGTGGCATACTTGAACATTTCAGCCATAGGCGCTTCAGCAACCACCTGCTGCAGCCCATCCACCTGATGCATGCCTGCGATGCGGCCGCGCCGCTTGTTCATGTCACCCATGATATCGCCCATGTATTCATCGGGAACCAGCACTTCCACGTGCATGATCGGCTCCAGAAGCACAGGGCTAGCCTCCATACAGCCTTTCTTGTAAGCCAGCCGGGCGGCGGTTTTAAAGGCCATTTCAGAAGAGTCTACCGCATGGTAAGAGCCGTCGTACAGCTTGGCTCGAAGGCCGACCATGGGATAACCCGCCAGAACACCCCTGGGCAGGTTTTCCCGCAAGCCTTTTTCGACAGCGGGGATAAAGTTGCGCGGTACCACACCGCCTACTACGGCATCCACAAACTCGAAATCGGTAGAGCTTTCGCCGATGGGAGAAAACTCAATCCACACATCGCCAAACTGGCCGTGTCCTCCGCTTTGCTTCTTGTGACGGCCTTGTGCCTTTACCGTCTTGCGGATTGTTTCACGGTACGGGATCTTGGGGTCCTGCAGCACGGCATTGGCGCCAAACTTGCTGGCAAGCTTGCTGCGTATAACATCCAAATGCAGTTCACCTTGGCCAGACAAAAGCGTCTCGGTTGTCTCCACATTCTTTTCGATCATGATGGAGGGGTCTTCCTCCTGGAGCCTTGCCAATCCTCCGAACACCTTGTCTTCTTCACCCTGCTTGGCGGCATATACAGCCTTGCTGATGCAGGGGATTGGGAAGGTCAAAGGCGCAAAGCGGATGGGCTTATTCTGATCGCAAAGGGTATCGCCGGTGGAGGTGAACTGCAGCTTGGCCAGCGCACCCAAATCCCCCGCGTGGAGAATTGACTTGCTCAACTGCTTCTTGCCGCGCATCGCATAGATACCTGCAGATTTTTCGGGCTTCTCGGCATTGATGTTGTACAACGCGGTGTTGGAGGTAATTGTGCCGGAGCAAACGCGGAACAGGGACAGCTTGCCTACGAACGGGTCGGCTATCGTCTTGTATACCAACGCAGAGAAGGGTTCGCTGTCGGAGCAAATACGGGTCTCTTCAGCTTCCGTTTTGGGGTTTATGCCAATGGCAGCCACACCTTCGGGAGAAGGCAGGTACTTGGCCATGATGTCCATCATTGGGGCTACGCCCACGCCTGTAATGGCGGAACAGGCGCACACGGGAACGATGCTTCCGATCTTCATGCCGGCTCTAAAGCCCGCAAGAAGCTCCTCATGGGTCAATTCCCCTTCGTCAAGGTACTTCATCATCAGCTCGTCATCGGCAGATGCCGCAGCTTCGGTCAATTCTTCCAGAGCGGTTTTGATCTGATCGTTCATGGATGCTGGAACGGGCACTTCCTTCAGCGCTTTGCCGGTGCCCTCATAAGCCTTGTTTTCCAACACGTTGACGACGCCCTTAAATCCTAACCCTTCGCCAATGGGCAGAAGCATGGGTACAACGCTGGTACCGTATTTTGAACGAAGCTGCTCGGCCACCTTAACGAAGCTTGCGTTCTCCCTGTCCATTTGGTTGACAACGAACATGCGGCCAACCTTGTTTTTGCCGGCGTAATCCCAGGCTTTTTCGGTGCCTACGGCCATACCGCTGACGCTACCCACCACGATCACAGCAGTTTCCACAACACGCAGGGGGCCCATCATCTCACCGATAAAGTCAAAATATCCCGGAACGTCAATGACGTTCAGGCTTCTTCCATCCCAATCGATAGGTGCTACCGCAGCGCTGATGGATATCTTGCGCTTAACCTCTTCCGTTTCAAAATCGGTGGTGGCGGCGCCGTCCTCCACACGCCCTTGCCTGTCGACGATACCGGCAGCGAAGAGCATGGCCTCCGTCAAGGTGGTTTTGCCCTCGCTGCCATGACCCAGGAGGGTCATGTTCCGGATGTCGGTCGTTTGATAGTCTGCCATGTGCTTTCCCCCTATGCTTTGCAAATTTTTCTTCCGTGGGCGCAGCGCCATAAAAAGGCGCCTATGCAATTGGCTACGCAAACAGGGCAAATACCGCTTATGGTGGCAGCAAACCCCGTCCTTTTGAACACTCAAGGATTAGTTTAGCATAAAATGCAAAAAAAGAAAAGACGTGATTTTAGTTTGTCAGCCATTCCTTCAAAGTATTCAAAGTCCTTCTGCACTTTACATGGGCTTAAGGTTTTTGTTCAGCCTGTCAACGATTTTTGCAAACGCCTTGCTCCGCGTCTCCTCTGATTTGCCTTCATGCCATAAGGCTGCATACGTACGTTTGACAGAGGGAGACATGGCAGCAAAGTTTGTGCAGGCAGGCTCGATGCCCTGTAATTGCATGATAAGGGCATCCACCATTTCCTGTGTAATGACGGGCCTCTCCTTGGGCTTGAATGTCCCGCTCTTAATGGCTTCCGTTTTCTTTGCATACCCGTGTTCAGTCATCCTGCCCTGCTTTTCCAGCTCATCAATCATTGCCTTGTTCTTTTCCGACCATTCACTGCCTTTGCGCCTTAATGAGAAATATTTCATGTACGTTTTATCGTCTTTGCTTTTGATCTGACTATCAATCCAGCCAAAGCAAAGCGCTTCTTCCAGCGCTTCCTGCGGGCTTATGGTCTCTGGACCTCCTGGTTTTCCAAATAAAATCCAGATGCCTTTGCTTGCTTCGCAGTTTTCCTTCAGCCAGTTTCGGAATTCATCTTTTGACACAAACGTTATAGGTTCCATGACAATTTGATCCTTTCGTAAAAGCCGCCTCCGAAACGATACCTTTTTCAAACCATTCCGGCATGCGGCACATCATACTGATTCAAAGGCAGATTGAGAAGCATCTCCATTCTGGGCAGCATGATGGAAGGCTCTGCGGATGTTTGCAGTACCACCCGCCCGCCCGCTTCCCGCTGGCGTAGCAATCCTTCCCCGCTTAGCCGGCGCGTAAGCTGCCTTACTGTTCCAATATTGCCGTCCAATACCGCCGTCTTTGGCGGAAACAAACCTTGGATCATTTGCCTGAGAAATATGTAATGAGTGCAGCCCAATACAACCGCATCCACAGATTCATTCTTAAATGGAGATAGAAGTCCCTTCAAATGAGACCGAAGCTCTTCCCCTTCCAATTCACCGCGCTCCACAAACTCCATCAGCCCGGGACATGGCACTGGATATGTGCCTTCTCCATATTGCTCCATCAACCGTTGGAATTTGGGCAGCCGCAATGTTACAGGCGTAGCCATCACCAAAATCCTGCCTCCGTGACGCATAAGGGCGGCAGGCTTTAAAGCCGGTTCCATACCAATCACCGGTATTTTTACTGTGGCACGTAATGTTTCCGCCGCCACGCTGGTAGCCGTGTTGCATGCGATGAGGATCGCCTTGGCACCCTGATTCATCAGATGTTCAGCAATCCTGAGCACATATCCTTTTACTTCTTCAGGAGGCTTGGTGCCATAAGGGGCATGGGCAGTATCGCCGAAATAAAGAAAATCCTCCCCTGGCAACAAAACGCGGGCGGTACGCATTACGCTGATGCCACCCACGCCGCTATCGAAAACTCCCACAGGTCCCTGGGACAAAACCATGGTCTATTCCTCCATGTGCTCCTTTCCAAATATTATAGACTTATCTATCGCAAGGTGCAAGCATCATTCTTCTGCCGGAACTTTATTCAGTGTGGAGCGTATGGCATCAGCCAAATATGGCAGGCAAGCCAGTGCTTCTTCCAGCGTGTTTTTGTTATTGCCTACCTCAATCAGAATGCAGGTGGGGGCAATGTGCTGATTGAAGCGACCCGTCTTCAGTTTTACCGGACGGCACAGCTCCGGAACCTGCTCATTCAGGGAATCGGTGACAGTTTGGGCAATGGCCAGGTTTCTCTCCCAATTGGGTTTCACGTCATAGCCCACTTCTGTCTGCCCCGTTCCCTTGCCAATGAGCATCATGAGCCGAGCGATCTTTTGGTCTCCCACCTGGACCGTATTGTGATTGGCCATGCCGGCGGAATAGGCGTCCCTGTGCAGGTCAATATACAGATCATACTTTTCTCCGCGGCCAATGGATTCCTCCACCATTTTCAGCGAGCGGGTATAGGATGTAGAGAGAACAGGCGGCTCGTATGCTGCGGTATCGTGAACCACTACATAACCTGCTGCCGTCAACAGCCTTGAAAGTTCTTCCCCTACCCTGACAACGTTGCGACGGTTGTCCTTCGTTCTCCATTGCTGGGTAGCCTCATAGGTGTTTTCCGGCGTAGGCTCATAGGCTTCATAGGTGTGGGTATGATAGATCAGGATGCGCTTTTTCCCAGCGGCGTTTGCAAGCCCCGGACCCCTGATTACTTCGATGCGGAATTCGTCCGGCTGGGGTGTGATTTCTGCCGTCGGAGCAACCGTCAAAGAAGGCAAAGGCGGTAATGATGGGGAAGCAAATATTTCTGGGGCAGGCGTACCTATGGCAAACAGGTTGATTTCGGCGTTCAGTTGGGAAGGTACAGGCGTAACGGTGGGTGGCGCGGTTATAAGCGGCGTATCAACCACCATGGGTGCAAAGGCTTCCACTGCTCCTTGCGGCGGAGGCTGCCATCCAGACAGCGCATACCCCAGAGCCAGGCCCAGCACAAAGACGGCCAAAAACAGGGAAAGCGCCAGGCATATGGCCTGGGTACGCGTATAAAACCGTATGCGCATGCATGTTCACCTCATCTGTTGTAGGATACTCATGCTTATGCGCAGACAAGCCCCTTCATACCAATGAAAAACAAGAATGCATCCAAAGCTGTGAGAGCTTTCGCCAGGCAACAAGGAGGCGAAGCGACACAACACCGCGGCCAGGAGTGGTTCGGCAGCCCTTACTGTCATGCGCAAAAAGATGCGCAGCAATCATATGTTCGTTTTTGAGTTGGTATCAATGCATCAAAATAGGAATTTCGTCCCCGGAGAGTTGAGGCTGCAAAGCCATGTTGATACCCAGCGAAAGCACCTCGGCTAAATTGCCCACCAATTCATCTACTTCACGGGGAGTGACAACCATTTCCCCCAGGGAATGGGCGTAGATTTTATCAGTCAGCGCATCCACCGCGTCCATATGGTCGGAGGATGGCATTTGCAGGTCACGCAATAGGATGGCCAATGCATCCTTTGCAATGGTAGCGGCATAAACCACCATGGGCACACCAATAGCAATCACGGGAACACCCAGGGTGTCGGGTGTAAGGCCCAAACGGTGATTGCCCACGCCACTGCCGGGGCTGATGCCCGTATCGGTGATTTGCACGGTGGTGCAGATTCTGCCCGTTTCCATGGCAGCCAGTGCGTCGATGGCAATCACTGCCGCCGGGCGAACATGCTCCACAATGCCCCGCACCATTTCCGCAGTCTCCATGCCGGTCACGCCCAAAACACCGGGAGAAACGGCACATACGCTGCGCAAGCGCCCTTTCAGATCCTCCGGAACATTTTGTCTAAGATGGCGCGTAACAAGCGTATTTTCCACCACCCGTGCTCCAAGCGCGTCCGCTGTCACACGGCGGTTGCCAAGGCCAATCACAAGAATCTCCCCCGATTCCGGCAGCATGTCGTTCAGCGCGTCGCTGAGCAGCTCTGCCACACGCCTTCTCAGATCCGCCCCGCCTTTGGGAAGCCTGTCGCAGCAAATGGTTACAAATGTACCACATTGCTTGCCCAAACGGCAGGCGGCTTCCTCGGAATCGATGGTAACGGTGGTCCGGGAGATATCTCCTTCCTCCCAGTTGTCAACGCGGATGCCGCTTTTGTCGCCGGTATAGCATCCGGCACTTTCCATGGCCAAGTCCGTACGAACGCCGCGCATGCTGATCCCTCCGTTCCTTTCCAAATCAGCATGCGCGACGCCTTGTTCCATTATTCATGGTTTGGGAAAATATCAGCCCTCGTACCGCAGTGCGTCAATGGGACGTAGTTTGGATGCCTTGTTGGCCGGGTAAAGACCGAATACCACCCCAATGAACACCGAAAAACCAATTGCAAGCATCGAAACCATGGGCGATATGGTCAGCGTCATTACCAGTACGGGACCCAGGAAGAAGCAGGCTGCCGTAGCGATGATAAGACCCAGCAATCCGCCCATCAGGCTTACGACAAGCGCCTCAATCAGGAACTGCATCAGTATATTTCCTCTGGCTGCTCCGATGGCTTTTCTGATGCCAATCTCCCTGGTGCGCTCTGAGACGGAAACCAGCATGATGTTCATGATGCCGATGCCGCCTACCAGAAGCGATATGGCCGCAATGCCGCCCAGCATAAGCGTCATGGTTGCAGTGGTTTCACTTAAGGTAGAAAGCTCTTTTGTTTGATTATAAACGCTGTATTGGGAACTGGTACTGAATACGGTATTCAGGAATGCCGTCACAGCCTCCTGAGCCGAAACAACCTCCTGGGAGGATGCGGCTGATACATAGAAGCTGGAGATGCCCCGCTGGGAGAATAGCCTCTCTGCCAGCGTAAACGGGATGAGTATCAGGTTGTCGCCAGTTCCCGCTATGGTGGAACCCATTTCTTCAAGAACGCCGACAACGGTAAAGGTATAGCCATTCAGCGAAAAAATCTCCCCTACGACACGTACGGTGCCAAACATTTCTGTGGCTGCTTCCGAACCAATCACTGCAACAAAGCTTCTGTTGTCGATATCCGGGTCTTTCAAAAAGCGGCCCGTTTGCACAATATAGTTGCGTATCAGCTCATATCCGGGCGTGGTTCCCTGTATAGAGGCGTCATCATATGTAGTAACGCCGGCCTTTACAGTACCGGATACATTTACGATAGGTGCGACATAGGCAATGCCATCGGTTCCCGAAAGCTGCTGCAGGTCTTCTATCGTGATAGGATTTCGCCATCTTGCCCGGATGCTGACACTGATCAGGTTGGTGCCCATGCTCTCAATGCGGCTGACAACAGAAGCATTTGCCCCTTGGGCAATGGCGACCAGAACAACAATGGCTACAACGCCGATGACAACGCCAAGTATCGTCAGAAAGGACCGCATCTTGTTTCCGCCGATGGCCTTTAATGCCTTTCTAAACGACTGGTACATCATGCGCAGCTCCTTCCTCCCAGACATGCCCGTCCTCAATATGGATGACCCTTTGGGCTGTTAATGCCACCGACGGGTCATGCGTAATGATCACAATGGTGTTTCCCGCTTCATGGAGCCGGTGAAACAATTCCAGTATCTCATGACCCGTCTTTTGGTCCAGGTTGCCGGTGGGTTCATCCGCCAGTATCAGCGCGGGCTGTGCTGCCAGGGCTCTTGCAATGGCGGCTCGCTGTTGCTGTCCGCCGGACAATTGTGTGGGCCTGTGTTTCATACGTTCTGTCAAGCCGACCTGCGAAAGGGCCATGATCGCTCTCTCCTTGCGTTCCTTGACATGCATGTTCTGGTAGACCAATGGCAATTCCACATTTTCCAGTGCGGTGAGCCTGGAAAGGAGATTGAAGCCCTGAAAAATAAAACCGATATGGTTGTTTCGTATCTTCGCCAACTGCCGCTGGTTGTACTTTTCTATGGGCTTTCCATTCAGGGCGTACGACCCGGAATCAGCGGTATCCAAACAGCCGATGATATTCATCAGTGTAGACTTTCCGCTGCCGGAGGGACCTATGATGGCTACAAACTCCCCTTTTTCTATGGAAAGGGAAACATCTGCCAACGCATAGATTTCCTCGCCGCCCATTTTATACTTTTTCTCGATATGTTCCATCCGGATCATGGCTCATCCCTCCTAATTGCCGGGCCGCTGCCTATCACCCTGGCCTCCGCCTTGTCCGCCTCCGCTGGGGAAGCTGCGGTTTCCACCGCCATCAGTGATGCTGTTGGGGGGCGTAAATCCTTCACTGACTCCGGGCATCTGCATCATTCCCATTCCGCCCATCGTCTGGTTGTTTGTTCCGTTGGTGCCAGATGCTCTTGTCACCAAAACAGAATCCCCGGCTTTCAGGCCTGACTTAACTTCGGCATATGTATCACTGGAAAGGCCGGTGGTTACATAGGTTTTGATGCCGGGTTCCTCAGAGTCTGCTCCAATGGACGCATCATACAGCCAAACATACTGCCCTCTTTTTGATGAATGAAGGGCTGTGATCGGTACGAGCACCACACCTTCGGCATCGCCAACATGGATAGTCGCTGTACCGTTCATGCCGATCTTCAGCATGTCATCGCCTTGTACGTCCAACGTTACACTGTATGTGGTTACACCACTGGAGCTTACGCCGATCTGGGATATATAGGACACCGTTGCCTGATAGGTCCTGTCGGTTATGGCGTCCATCTCGATGGTAACATTCTGTCCAACCTTTACATTGATGATATCCAGTTCATCCACACTGACGATCATCTGCTTGGCATCACCGGAATATAAAGCAGCCAAAGCCGCACCAGCAGGCTGTTCTGTGC
Organism: Bacillota bacterium; assembly: GCA_023415145.1. GTDB lineage: Bacteria > Bacillota > Clostridia > Christensenellales > Aristaeellaceae > JAEWAH01. Next base: position 10,903 of record JAEZLW010000033.1, read on the forward strand.
CGGATGCTGATACAACCGTCGAAACAATGCCATTTGTCGATGAAGCAATTGTCCCTGTAGACAAAACCGATTTGGCTTCTTTCAGCTTCTCAAGAATTTCGTCTTGTTTCTTTTGAAGTGCTGCGTATTCAGAGGAGACTGGTACATTCACCAAATAGAACAAGGTGCTTCCCCTGCCTGGCTTGGCATTTATTGCATGGTATACCTTGGAGATTTGCCCCTTAGCCGTAGACGTGTATCGAAACGGGAGATTGATCTGTGCCGTTCCGTTGCCAATGATGATGCTGTTGCTGACAACCTGTATGCTGGCACCTTCCAGCGTCTTTGCATCACTGAAGGTGATGGTAGCGGTGCCGTTTGATATTCTCTCTACAAGTCCACTATATTTTGTTGTACCGTCGAAAACATTCACTTCCTGACCGACGGTTAAATCGGAAGCCGGTATCGATACGTTCATCTTCCCATCCATGGAAAGAAGCATCAAAGCTCCATACTTGTCCATGACATCTTGAACAAGATCATTTGCAGTACCATAAATTGCTTTGATCCGGCCGGTCGATGAAAGCGTCAGCTTTGATTCGTCACTGTAAGAACGGGCCAATTGCACCAGTGTACTACTGTTTGCGGTCAGTTCTGCTTCCAGTGTGGCGATGGCAGTTTCAAGCGCATTTGTATCCACATCCACCAAGGGATCGCCGGTGGCCACCTGTTCACCGGCTGTCACATGAACATTGGTGATGGTTACAGGATAGGATACTTCCACATTTTCTGTCTTGGAGATGCTCAGGGTACCAGTGCCAGTAACCGTCTTCTCCAAATTCCCGGTGCCGATCTGCACTTTCTCATAAGCTACGGTATCGGCTGCAGATGTCGTTACGGCCTGTCTGCTTAGATAAAACCGGTAGCCCCCGTACCCCAAGCCTCCTGAGATGATGCAAAGAATGAGTATTTTCATAATGGTCTTCAATGCCTTGTTCATGGGAACCTCCTTGCATGCGGATGTTTTGTCATCGGATGCAGTATAGGGGCTGGATGTTGTGGGAAAATGAAGGTAATGTGAATGTTATGTGTAAATAATCCAAATGGAATGCTATTTGGACGTATGCTCATTCCCTTGACAATTCCATTGGAATGGCTGATAATGTATCCTGCGTTTATATGCCTGTATCCGGATAAAGGGGGATTGGGGCTTGCCGCATACCATTACAGCCGTACGGCGCAATAGCGCCGCCCACCGCAGCGGCGTCCGTCCCGGGGACAAACTCATGCGCATGAACGGTGAAGAAATCATTGATCAGATCGATTATCAGGCTCTTTCCACCAACAGCCTTGTGATCCTGGACATTGAGAAAAAGAATGGCGAGAACGCCATCTTCACCATCCAGAAGGATGAATACGAGCCTTTGGGCATTCAATTGGAAGACACACTGCTTTCCCGTCCCCGAAGCTGCCGGAACCATTGCGTTTTTTGCTTTATCGACCAAATGCCATTAAGCCTTCGAAAGACGCTGTATGTCAAGGATGATGACTGGCGGCTTTCGCTGATGATGGGCAATTACATCACCCTCACCAACGTCTCGGAAGCTGAAATGGACCGTATTATCCGCCGCCATGCCAGTCCCTTATATATATCCATACATGCCACCGACGGCGCTGTGCGCAGGCAGATGATGAAAAATCCCGGTGCAGACAGGATCATGGAGCACCTTGAGCGCCTGGCCAAGGCCGGTATCCAGTTCCATTGCCAGATCGTGCTTTGCCCCGGCATCAACGATGGACCGGTGCTTAACAAGACTCTTTCTGATCTATTGTCTTTGTACCCTGCCGCCCGGTCAGCGGCCTTGGTGCCGGTAGGGCTGACCAGGCACCGGGAAGGGTTGGAACCGTTGATTCCATTTACAAATAGTTCTGCGGCTGAGTTGGTACAAAGAATAAAGCCTTTGCAGCAGCAAAACCTTGAAAAGTACGGCACTGCCTTTGTTTTCCCGGCGGACGAGCTGTATTGTTTAAGCGGCCTGCCCCTCCCGCTTGAAGCGGAATACGAGGATTTTCCTCAAATTGAAAATGGCGTTGGTCTTTTAAGGCTGTTTATCAGCGATGTGGAGCAGTCAGCGGAAGATTTGGCCATGCCTGATGACATGCCAAGACGGATTACCATTGCTTGCGGTGTGTCCGTAGCCCCATTCCTCCGGGATCTGGCAGATAAGTACGGTCCACCCCAGGTGGCAGTGGATATCAGGCCTATCCGGAATGATTTTTTCGGCCATACCATCACTGTTACCGGGTTGATAACAGGGCAAGACCTGATCCGGCAGCTTCAAAACGTGGAAACAGACAGGATATTGATTTGTGCCAACATGCTTCGGGCGGAAGGCGATCTGTTTCTGGATGGTCTGTCCCTGGAGGAAGTGAAAAAAGCCCTCCCCGCACCGCTGTATGTGATTCCAAACAGCGGGAAAGCCTTTTACTGCGCCCTATACGGCATCACCACCGATACGGAGGAACATACAGATGGCTAAACCCCTGGTCGCCATAGTGGGCCGCCCCAATGTGGGCAAGTCCACTTTCTTTAACAAAATATCAGGCAGGCGCATATCCATTGTGGAGGATGTCCCCGGCGTGACCAGGGATCGCATTTATGCTGACGTTGATTGGATGGGCCGTAAATTCACACTCATCGATACGGGCGGCATTGATCCCCACAGTGAAGATGTGCTGCTATCGCAAATGCGCCATCAGGCGCAAATCGCCATGGATATGGCAGATGTGATCTGCTTTTTTGTGGATGCCAGGGCAGGCCTAACGCCCGACGACGAAGAGGTGGCCAGGCTTCTTCGCAAAACCCGCAAGCCCCTTTTGCTGGTAGTAAACAAGCTGGATTATGCCGGAATGGATAACGTATTGTTTGAGTATTACGAGCTGGGCCTTGGCGATCCCATCGGCATCTCCAGCACAAACATGCTGGGCCTTGGCGATCTTTTGGAGCAAATAGTAAAGAGACTTCCCCCACCGGATAAGGAGGAGCAGGACGAAGCGGAGCATGTACTGCAACTGGCGGTGGTTGGACGGCCCAACGTAGGCAAAAGCTCGCTGGTGAACAAATTATTAAACCAGGAACGTTCCATGGTCTCCGACATTCCAGGTACGACGAGGGATGCTATCGATACCCGCTTTACCGGCAAGGATGGCACGGAATACAACATCATTGATACAGCCGGCATGCGACGCAAGCGGTCCATTGAGGATGACACTTTGGAGCGCTACAGCGTACTGCGCAGCATCTCCGCCATCCGCCGCTGCGATGTTGCATTGATCCTGATTGATGCCATAGACGGTGTCACGGAACAGGATACAAAAATCGCGGGGATGGTGCATGAGGAAGGCAAGGGTGCCATCATCGTGGTGAACAAATGGGATGTCGTGGAAAAGGATACCGGCACCCTGGAAACCTACCGCAAGGAAGTGCTGGAAGCACTGAAGTTCATGGATTACGCCCCGGTGATATTTCTTTCTGCGATGACCGGCCAGCGGGTGCATACGGTTCTGGAGTGGGTGGACAAGGTATGGGCTCAATGCACAAAGCGGGTGCCGACAGGCCTGCTGAATGATGTGCTGGCAGATGCGCAAGGCTCTTTGCAGCCGCCTTCCACGGGGGGACGCAGGCTAAAAATCTATTATGCCACACAGCAGGCTGTTTGCCCGCCCGCCTTTGTGATGTTTGTCAATGATGAAAAACTGATGCACTTTGCCTACCAGCGGTATTTGGAAAACCACTTCCGCAAAACATTCGGTTTTGAGGGAACGCCACTGCGCTTTATACTTCGGGAAAAGCAAAAGGAGAATCAGTCATGAATCAGATTCTTTCCTATACGGTCGCTGCTTTGGCAGGCTACCTGCTGGGATCTGTCTCCACCGGGCTCATCGTAGCCCAAAAAAGCTCCAACGTTGATCTGCGTAAGGAGGGCAGCAAAAGCACCGGGGCCACCAACGTTTTGCGTGTGCTGGGCAAAAAGCCCGCTGCCATCACTTTTGTGGGTGATTTTCTGAAGGTGCTGCTGGCAATGATCATCGGAAGCATATTGTTCGGACAGTATGGACAGCACGGAGCAATGGTCGCTGGTCTTGCCGGGATCATTGGCCACAACTGGCCCATCTACCACCAGTTCAAAGGCGGCAAAGGCGTCGCCAGTTCCGTTGCGGTGATTCTTTACGTCTTCCCCGTTTACGGTTTGATCGCCCTGGCGTTCTTCTTTCTGGTGGTGGCGTTGACCAAGTACATTTCCCTTGGCAGCATGGCTATGCTGACGCTGTTTGCCCTGTTGGTAATTCTATTCAACTGGGGCAACTGGTTTGTATGCTTGTGGGCTTTGATCATCGCCTCATTGTCCATTTTCAGGCACCGGGCGAACATTGTCAGACTCTTGCAAGGCACAGAAAACAAGCTCTCCCTGAAGAAAAAATAGTCTCTGAAAGAGCGTGCATGCAATTTTTCCCTTACCCATTTCCCTGTACAACGTACCCGAAGGTCCAG
>JAEZLW010000065.1 GCA_023415145.1 Bacillota bacterium
ATCCAGCAGCATGCCCTTTGCTGTTCCGGTGGCGGCGGGAAGCTCGTAGGTAACGGCCCCCAATACGCTCAGGCGCAGCCAGGGCCAGGGCAGACCCAGAAAGGAGGACAGGGAGATGACCCCGATCAAAATGGCCGCCGCGGGAGCGATGGTGAACACCGCGCTGGAGGCAATGGTCTTTTTGAGCACTGCCGCGGATATGTTCAGCTCCCTAGCCCGCTTATAGGCACGGCTGAGAAAATAGCCCGATTGGGCCAACACAAAGAGAACCACAACAGCCGTGACCCCATAGAGAAACCCGCTGTTGACGTCAAACTCCCTCACAGGCGCTCCCCCTTTTGTCCTTCGTATCACATGCGGATGAATGGATAGATGGAATGGTACATTTTTATGTATTGTAACAGTTTGCACAGGCAAAGTCCAGAGGCTCCAGAACCCCGACCCAGCCAGCGGTGGAAATGCGATCTCCTGTTGACAACCTCATGCAAAATTCCTGTTGCATTTTTCCATTTCATTGGATATAATTCTGCTATCAAACCAAAGGGGTGTCGTGATGATTTACTGATCCGATTCACAACAGGATGCTTAAGGCCCAATGGGGCCTTGGTTTTGTTGGAATTGGATCGGCATAGGCATCACGCGGCTGGACGGTAGCGCCCATGCTGTTTTGTATGCTTTCGATCCTTTCCGGCAAAACGGAAGGGATTTTTTGTTGCCCATCAAAGAAAAAGGAACAACAAAAGCATGGAACTGACCCTTGAATCGCAAAGGCTCATCCTTCGCTCGTTTGCCTTGAATGATGTGCTGGCTGTGACGGAAATCACCTCCCGGCCAAACGTATCGCACTATATGTCGGACATGATTTACGAAACGCCCGAAAAGGCGGAGACGTGGATACGCATGCTGGACCGCATCTGCAATGGAAACGACCCCTGCGTGCTGCTGGCCATTGCTTTAAAGGGCACGCAAACGCCCATTGGCTATATCGGGCTCCACCCCAAGGACACGCTGGATCATGAGGTGGAAATCCTGTACGCCATTTCAGACGAGCATCAAAACAATGGCTATGTCACCGAAGCGGGAAAAGCCCTTGTCAATTGGTGCTTCTACAGCACCTCCGTTCCTTACCTTGCCGCCATCGTACAGCACAGCAATGTAAAATCCATCAGGGTGATTGAAAAGCTGGGTTTTACATATGAAGGCGAAAAAACACTCCCCCACAACGGCATCATGACCAATTTTCATTACTATAGGCTTTACGCCTGATAACAAGAAAGCGAGGCAACCATATGACTGCCATCTTGCGCAACTACTCCGGTGAAAAGCTGTATACAAACAAGGACTATCTGAAAGTCCGCGAGTTCCTCTTTCGCATCAACAAGGAAAAGCTGCAATCCCCCAATTTCCCCTGGGGCCGCTGGGAATGGATGATTGGCCATGGATGCCTTAACGACAGGTACCTTCACAAAATCGGCATCTGGGAAGACAACGGGGAAATCGTGGCTCTGGCCACCTACGAAAGCGAGCTGGGAGACGGCTTTTTCTGCCTGGATGAAAGATACGCTTCATTGAAGGCCGGCATGCTGGATTTCGCCCTTACAAGCCTTCACAAGGAAGGCAAGTTCCGCGCCATCTTAGGTGACAGAGACCGGGAATTCCAGCGCATTGCACGAAGGATGGGCTTTTGGCCCACAAGGGATGTGGAGCACATGGCGGCCATTGATATAAGCGACTCCCTTCACTACAGCCTGCCGGAGGGCTATTCCATCGTGAGCATGGCGGATGACTGGAAGTGGGAGCAATACCACCGCTGCATGTGGCGGGGCTTCAATCATCCGGGCGAGCCGGACCCATCGGATGATGCCATTGCCGTGCGCAAGCGGATGCTGTCCGGCCCCGGCGTCAACCCGGAACTGGTCATTTGCGTCGTCGCGCCCGATGGCAACTATGTATCCCACTGCGGCACGTGGTATATGCCCGGTGAAACCTATGCCCTGGTGGAACCGGTTGCCACCGATCCTGACTACCGCAAAATGGGCCTTGGCCGCGCGGCGGTGCTGGAAGCGGTCATCCGCTGCGGCAAGCTGGGCGCCAAGCAGGCGCTGGTAGGTTCCAACCAGCAGTTTTATTACAGCATCGGCTTTGACCCCATCCATACCGAAACCTGGTGGGAGTACAAGGGGTAATGGCGTTTACGCTGCAGAATCAACGCATATCATCATCCCCGGCAAAGAAGCCAACAATCATGAAGCGCCGTAGGGGCGGTTATCAATCGCCCGCCAAGTGACATGTCCAGACCGCAACATGCTGGCGAAACCCTTCCGTCACGGCTTCGCTGCGCCTCCGATGGGCACAATTGTCGCAATGGTTCGCTACCGCTCCCATTGCTCTGTTTCGCCCATTTCTGCCACAGGCAGGGGCGAAGTTCCGGAACCTCCCTCAAGAGGGAGGCAAATCGCCCCTACGGCTTTCAGGCGATGATAAATGGATTGTTCAGGCAGCCTCTTGCTCTAGGATATGGGAGGATATTCCAATGTCAACCCTTGAGAAAATGGATGCTTTTTTCAACGCCCGTGCAAAAAGCTATGACGGCCATATGCTCAATGACCTGGGCCTTGAGGAGTTTTACGAGGTCATCGCCGCACAGTTTTTAGCTTTGAAGGATACGGACCGCCTTTTGGACCTGGGCTGCGGCACCGGGCTGGAGCTGGAAAGGCTGTTTCAAAAATGCCCCGGGCTTCATGTAACAGGCATTGATCTGTCAGATGCCATGCTGTCGGTATGTAAAGACAAATTCCAAAACCTGAATCTACACTTGATCTGCGGCTCCTACTTTGATACGGCGCTTGAGAAAGGATCATACGGCTATGCCCTGTCCACCTATTCCCTGCACCACTTTTCAAAAGATCAAAAGCGGTCCCTCTACCAAAGGATATACGCTGCACTAGCGCCTGAGGGCATGTTTGTGCTGGGGGACTACACGGTGAAAACGCGGGAAGAGGAGGATTTTCACCTAAATGAAAGCCTGCGGTTGTCTGATACAAACCTTCCAGGCACATACCATTATGATACGCCCTTTACTAAGGAAACGGAAACAAGCCTTATCAAGGATGCGGGATTTTCGGACATCCGCATCGTACGAAAGTGGGAAAACACCACCGTCTTTGTGGCTGTCAGATAGTCATTTGCATCTGTCCGGCGATATCGGCGATCTCCTTGCGCCGCGCTGGGCCCAGGCCATGCAAATGGCCATACAAGCATTTTTCCCACTTTGGCGCATCCTCGGGGAGCGCAGAGCGTTCGGGAAAAATCCAACGCCCCTTCATCATCATACAACCGCGCCCCATGCGCAGAAGTGCTGCAAGCTCCTCCTGGCCAAGCATCGAAAACATCCTGGCCATTTCCTGCTCTTTGAAGCCGCCGCTTTCCATCAGCCCGGTCAGATCGTACAGGCTGTGCACCCGGCGCCTAACAAGCATCAGCTTGTCGGAAAAATAGCGCAGGGATGAAAGCTCCCCGCAAAGATTTTGAAAAACCTCCCCCTCCATGGGATCGCCGTCCATCAAAACAACCGGCGGCGGCGGCGAATGAACGGGCGGGAAGACGCCGCTGACATCGCCATGCAATAGCGCAGGAATGAGCCGCGTCGCAAGGGCGTATGCCTGGCTTATGAGCAGTGCCCGGAAGGCATCGCTTTTCACCTGCATGTCCTCCATCAGCTTATCGCACGCTTCCCGTACACAAAGCAACACCGCTTCGGGCTGAAGCGGGCTCAGCAGCCGAAGGAGCCTTTGGTTGTCCTGCGCGTGAACGGCCAGGGAGGAACGCTGCCTTTTCCCAAGAAGGCAGCCTGACAGGGCGGCGGCAAAAACAGGCTCGAACACGTTCACGGGGATGGCAACGCCCCAAATTCCGTGGGCACGGAGCGTTCCTTCCACCTCCCTTGGGGGAAACCGGCTGCAAAACACATTCTCCCAATACAGTGTTTCCAAAAAATGCAGCATCCAGGCAACCCCCGTTTGAGCGCTTGCAATACTTACGGGGTAATCAAAATCGCCCGGTGTTTCCTGGGCTGCAAAGTCCATGTCGTAGGCCTTGAAAAATCCCGGTATGCCAAATGTCACCGCCTCCCGGTAGCAAGGCGCGTCCACTTGCAGCATGGTGCTTTTTACAAGATAAGAAAGCCGCCACGCCTTTTTCAACTGCCGGGAAAGAATGTCCCTGCCTTCCCGATAAAGCGCTTCCGGTGTTTTGTCATCTCCTACGTTTTGCGCCAACGCGGCGGTATACAGTATCGACCGAAGCAGGATGCCCGCCGTTTCCATCGGTATGGAGCTGCTGTCGCCCTTGGTAAACTTGTCAATCCTTTCCTGAAGCAGGCGAAGCCACAAAAGCCCTTGATGCCCGCCTTCCCCATTGCTTATGGAAGGCAATACGGCACCGCCTGTGCAAGCCATCTCATTCATCCGCTTCCTCCTCCAAAGTGTCCTCCGTTTCCTTGTCCTCCTGCGGTGCGCCATGAATCACCCTGGCCAGCCTATTGATGGCGGCATCCCGCAAAAGCGCCAGCGAGCCCCGGCATTCCCCGTCATATAGCTCCCGCAAAAAACAGAGCAGCTCGCTGTCGCTTAGCAAGTCAAACGTTTCGTTTTTCAGATGATAAAAAAGGTCCATCAGTTCGCTCAGAATTTCCACCGCCTGCCCGTTTTGAAAAAAAGGCGACTCGGAAAAAGCTAGGATCAGCCTTTTCACCATACCGCTTCCAAGCTCCAGCCGGCCGCTGTCCGACAAGGCGTCATCGCGGGCCTGTAAGAGCGTCACGGCCTGCTGCGGTGTAAAAATCAAGCCTGTTTGCGCCGTTGCTTCGTTTACATCCAATATGTCCGATACAGATTCCCTTCGTATCAGGGAACCCTGAAACAGTGCCAGCAGGTGATTTATTGGACCTTCCATTGGAAATTTCCCCTTCCGCAAAATTTATTGTTGACAAATCTTTGAATTTGTGGTATGATTAAGTTTAATTAATTACTTTTGCCAAAGACGAGCAAATTAGTATAGCGCCAACGCTGCCGTTCTGTCAAGCGGGCAGGCTTTTTTTATGTCCAAGTGTAAAAATCATCAAATTATGTCGGAATGGATGATGAAACAATCTGGCAAAGTTTCAGTTTTTATGTTATATTTTTATACTGGAACGCAAACAGCGTCCACGCAATGGGAAAGCAGGGGAGGACATGCGGTCCTACAAACGGCACGTAAGGTTCTACAGGGGAGCAAGGGCTGTATTAAGCCCCATCCTAAAAAGGCTCTTTCATTTTGAGGCACAGCCGGCCCCCGACATCAATGGTCCATACATTGTCATCGCCAACCACACCACCGATCTGGACGCCTTATTGGTCAGCCTGAGCTTTGAAAAGCACATGTATTTTGTAGCCAGTGATCATCTGTTTCGCATACGATTATTCGGCGGCCTGTTGAAGTACTTGCTGGACCCCATCCCCAAACAAAAAGGCGGAGCCGACATAAGCACCGCCATGCACATGATACGGCGGCTGAAAAAGGGTGCAAACATCGGCTTGTTCGCCGAAGGCAGCAAATCCTTCCACGGCAAGCCCTGCCCCATTGTTCAGGCTACGGGAAGCCTTACAAAAGCCTCCGGGGCGGCCCTTGTCACCTACCGGCTGGAGGGCGGCTACTTTACCAGCCCACGCTGGGCCCACACATTCAGAAAGGGCCGGATGCGGGGCTATCCCGTGCATGTTTACTCCCCGCAAGAGCTGGAACAAATGACGCCGGAGGAAGTGAATGCAGCCATTGTGAAGGACATCGGGGAGGACGCCTACCTTCGCCAGGCCGCGCATCCCGTCGCCTACCATGGAAAGCGCCTGGCCGAGGGGCTACAAAACGCGCTGTACATGTGCCCCGGCTGTGAAAAAATCGGCACGCTAAGCGGTGAGGATGACACATTCGCCTGCGCCTGCGGACTACATACGCGGCTTGATGAAATGGGCTATCTTTCAGGCGGGCCCTTTCATACCGTGGACGAATGGGGCGCCTGGCAGAAGGAAAAGCTGCGGGAGCGAATCGAAAGCCTGGACGATGGGGAGCTTTTTCACGACGTGGATCAGGAGATATTCAAAATACTCCCCGGCAACAAAACCGCGTTTGTTGCAAAAGGCACCCTGTCGGCAGACAGGTTTGGTATGCGCTGCGGCGATTTTAAGCTGAACTTTTCGCAGGTGCTGGGCATGGAAATCTACGGCAGGAACACCGTCGTCTTTTCCGACGATCAGGGCAATCACTATACGATCCGATCCAAAAAAGAGCGCAGCGGGCTGAAGTACCTGGACATGTACCGCATCATGGGGCAACTAAAGGAAGGAAGCGAATAAACGTGGACTACTCGGCCGCCAATACCGGGCTTTGGAACTTTTTTATCCAAATGGGCTTATTGACAGGCGCTCTGCTTATCTCCAATGTGCTGTTGCGCAAAAGCACGCTCATCCGCAAAACGCTGATGCCAACCGCGGTGCTGGCCGGTTTTTTACTGCTGGCCTTGCGCAGCCTTGGGGTTTTGAACATACCGGCCGCGTTTTTGGAAATGGTAACGTACCATGGCATCGCCATCGGTTTTATCGCATTGTCCCTGCGCAGCACAGGGGAAGGGGAAGGCGACAAGGGCAAAGGCTTCAAAAGCGGCGCGCTCATCATAAGCACCTACATGATGCAGGCGCTGGCAGGGCTTTTCATTTCCCTTGCGCTCAGCTATACCGTGATGCCGGGGCTTTTCAAGGCATCCGGGATTCTATTGCCCATGGGCTACGGCCAGGGAGCCGGTCAGGCCAACAATGTGGGCAGCACCTATGAAGCGCTGGGCTTTTCGGGCGGCCAATCCTTCGGCCTGTCCCTGGCGGCGGCGGGCTATCTTTGCGCCTGCGTCGTGGGCGTCATTTACCTGAATGTACTGGCAAAGCGCGGCCGGGGCATCGCCCGGGCCACGGAGCCCATCTCCGGTTCCGTCACTGTGGATGCCTTTGAGGACAAGGGGGAGGCCCCCCTCTCCGAATCGGTGGACCGGCTGTCCATTCAGGTGGCGCTGGTGTTTATCGCCTATCTATTGACTTATCTTGTGACCTTGGGGCTGACCAAAGCCATCGGGGCGGCCTCCGAAAGCCTCGGCAGCCTGCTTTCTCCGCTATTGTGGGGCTTCAACTTCATCACAGGCTCCATGCTGGCGCTGCTCATCCGGGTCATCATGAAAGCGCTTCGAAAATCAAAGGTCATGACCCGCCAGTATCAAAACAACTATTTGCTCAGCCGCATCTCCGGCCTGGCCTTTGACCTGATGATCGTTTCGGGCATATCCTCCATCAATTTTTCAGAGCTTGCCGGCCTGTGGCTCCCCTTCATTTTGATGGCTGCGGCGGGCGGTGTTGCCACATTCTATTATCTGCGCTTTATGTGCAAGGTGGTCTATCCCGGTTATACGGAGGAAGCTTTCATCTCCATGTACGGCATGCTGACAGGCACCATCAGCTCCGGCGTAATTTTGCTGCGCCAGTTGGATCCTTCCTTCAAAACTCCCGCCGCCAACAACCTGATTGCAGGCTCCAGCTTTGGCATTGTGCTGGGCGCACCGCTGTTGGTTTTCATCGGCCTGGCGGCCAAATCCGAAGCCATGCTTTTTCTGACCCTTGGGCTTGTGGCAGTGTATTTGGTGTTTTTGATCCTGCTGATGCACAGGGGGAGCAAAAAAGGGGCCTGATGCAATAGCGCACGGCCTTATCCGAAACCCCGTCAGTCGCCGCACAAAAAGCGGCGCTTTTTTTGGGTAAGTATTCGCAAGGTACGAAATATGTTTTTTCTTCGTACACCATTTGATAACACAATCCGGTTGGTATATGATACACTGGGAAAAATTTTTGAGGAGAATGCTCATGCGGCACATCAATGCGCGAAGCAGAGGCTGGCTTGTAATCCTGCTTGTGCTTTTTTTATGTTTTGCCGCCTGCATGTCCCAAGGCATGGGCTTTGCCCCGGCCGCATATTCTCCAACGGCATCCAAAAATGAACTGGCCGGGCGGCATGCGCCAGGAGGCGGCGGTTACAGCGCAAACCACGACGCCGCTGACAACTTTATCCTGACGCCCGAGCAGTCCGTCCGCCTTTGGAAGGAAGGCGAATGTGTCCGGCATCATCCTGCGCTGGAACCCAGTTTGCCCAGCATGAATATAACATCTTGTCACGCAGTTTTCACCATGATGTATCAAAGGCCGCGCAGCGAGTTGGCTTCACGGTCAGGAGGGCATGCGCCGCCCGGAAAAAAGCCTCCAATCCATAAACAGGCAGGCATGGCATGCACGTGTTCAGTTTGGAACGACCCGGAATCCGAAATTCGGAACCGGATAAAACAAGGAGTGGGATGTATATGAGTTGGGAATGGATCGCACTGGCCGTATCTGTTTTGTCCTTTGTTGTCGCTGCCTACTTCTACCGCTGGGTGGAATCGCTGCCAACCGCGGAGGGACCCTTAAGTGACATCGGCAAGCTGATCCGCAAGGGTGCGTTTACCTTTTTAAAACGGGAATACCGGATTCTGGCCGTCTTTATGGCCGTTGTCTCCGCATTGATCCTATTGTTCTTCCCCAAAGCAATATGGCTCGGAAGCGCCTTGGAAAACGTATTGATGGTCATTGCATACATTGCCGGTTCC
>JAEZLW010000067.1 GCA_023415145.1 Bacillota bacterium
GATACTGCCTACGCGATGGCCTGTTTTGACGTTCTTTCCTAAAAGCATTCGGTTCATCCTTTCCCCGGTTTGGGATGCGGAAAATGTCCCATTAAAACAGGCCGCCCTGCTCGGTTTTTTTCACAAAATGGTTGGTGGATAGGACCAGAACCAGCGCTATCACGGACTTGAACATGCCGGCGGCTGCCGAGTAGCCGAATTTGGTCTGCAAAAGGCCGATGCGGTATACGTAAGTGTCGATGATGTCCCCGACGCTGAAAACGGTAGGATTGTACAGGTTAATGATCTGTTCAAAGCCAGCGTTCAGTATCCCGCCAATTCGAAGCAGCAGCATGATGGTAATGGTGGGCAATATGGAGGGAAGGGAGATTTTCAGGATGCATTTGAAACGGCTGGCCCCGTCAATGGTGGCCGCTTCATACAGCTCGGGGGAGATGCCCGCCAGCGCCGCCAGATAGATGATGGCGCTCCAGCCGACTTCCTTCCAGATGTCGGAAATGACCACCACCGAGCGGAAATACCGTGTGTCGCTCAGGAAGAAGATGGGTTTGCCGCCCATCCGGGCAATCAACTGGTTCAGCGGCCCGAATTCGGTCAGGAAAGAAAAAAGCAGGCCGAACATGATAACCCATGACAGAAAGTGCGGAAGGTACAGAATCGTTTGTATGGAGCGCTTTAAAGTTCTGGAGCGCACCTCGTTCATCAACAGCGCGAATACTATGGGTACAGGGAAACCGAATATGATCTTGTAGCCGCTGATGATGAACGTGTTGAATATGGCGGTTACAAACTGGTCGGAACGGAACAGATACGCAAAGTTGCCAAAGCCGATCAGTTTGCTTTCCCATACGCCCAGAAAAGGTTTGTAGTCCTGGAAGGCGATCACTAGGCCAACCATGGGCAGATAACAAAAAACAATCAAATATACAAGGCCGGGGATTAACAAAAGATAAAGGTACCTGTAGCGGGTCAATGCATGGATAAGGCGGCTCCCCGCTGCCGGTTTCCTGATGGTCCCTGACTGAATCACCATCTGTCGCCTCCATTTATGCTTTTCAAAACGCCCATGTGGTGACGATTTCATATTATTGAACACGCCGCTTGTGTTGATGGTTGCATTATAGCAAAACCCATCCATTGTGTCAATAAGAATATCTACAGATTCATCAAAAATTTTTTCAATTTTAGTGCACTTCTTATCCTATTATATTTGCAGGACAGAAAATCATGTTGACAAACAACAGATATAGCTGTTAAAATACAGTCATCCATAAAATCCTGTGTCGTGAACTGTGATAACGTATTCACAAACTAATGATCGAAATGGCTGGGATATCAATGACGATTCGTATTTCTGACATCGCAAAGGCAGCCAAGGTATCACCTGCCACCGTGGCCCGGGTGGTGAACAATAACGGTTATGTGTCCGATGAAAAGCGTCAACAGGTAAACAAGGCGATCGAGGAACTGGGCTATGTGCCCAACAGAATCGCCAGCGGCCTTCGTACAAACAAACCGTATTTTATCGGCCACGTGCTGCAGGTTTCTACCGAAAACCCTTTCTTTGCCCGAATTTGCAACGCGGTGAATGAAACCGCTGAAAAAGCGGGGTACCATGTGCTTACCGCCCTGAAGCAGTCGGACATGACGAAGGAGCGGGCGGTGATCGAAAATCTCATGGGCTTGATGGTGGATGCCATTGTGTTTACAGGCAATACCGCCAGTGATGCTGCCACCATCAACTGGATCCAGTCCCGGGACATTCCTGTGGTCATGGTGGAAAGGCCGCGATACGGCAGCCAGGTGGATGCGGTGTTGTTGGACAGCTTCCAAGGCGCCGGCATGGCCATGGAGCACATCATAGCCAAGGGCCATAAGGACATTGGCTTCCTTGGGCTCAAATATGAAAAGCATGAGGTGGAATACCAGCGCTACCACGGGTTTTGCGCTGCTATGGAAGCCCATGGCCTGAAGGTAAGGGAAGAATGGGTGCGTTATGCCCCGGATTACACCGTGGAATACGGAAGGTTGGCCATGAAGGACATGCTTTCCGGCAAGAAACTGCCCACAGCCTTGTTTATCACCTCCGACGTTGTCGCTTGCGGTGCACTTCAGGCCCTGTATGAAAAAGGGCTGCACGTGCCGGATGATATGTCCATCGTCGGGTTTGACAACACGCTTTCCTCCCTGTGCACGCCGCAGCTTACATCCATTGAAATGCAATTGGAACAGGCGGGTGCAACCGCCGTCGAAATGATTCTGGAACGGAAAAAAGGCTCCCGCATAGGCGTCAAAACAGTCATGCTCAGCCCCATCCTGGTAGACAGAGGCAGTGTAAAGCAAATTACATAATGCGTATTCACACATGTTCTGCAATCACATAGGGTTTTTTTCTTTCAGACAGAAGGCAGAGGAGGATTGTTTATGATAACGATTTCATACAAAAAGCTGGATGACGGGCTGAGACTGAAGCGTCTTTCGCCACCCACTGGCAGGGTGCGCATGGTGCTGGATACGGATGCTTTCAATGAGGTCGATGATCAGTTCGCCCTGGCATACGCCCTGCAGTCACCCGACCGGATCAATTTGCTGGCGGTTACCGCAGCGCCGTTTTTCAATTGGAACTCCACCTCACCCGGGGAGGGCATGGAGAAAAGTTATAACGAAATTTTTAAGATATACAATCTGATGGGCTTAAGCAATCCTCCGTCCGTGTTCCGCGGTTCCGACCGCTATATGGGCGCTGCAGACAACCCGGTGGACAGCGCGGCTGCCCAAAAGATCATCGAGCTGGCATTGGCGTCCGGGGAAGATGATCCCCTGTATGTTACGGCCATCGGCGCTATCACAAACGTGGCCTCCGCCATTGCACTGTGCCCTGAAATCACCAGCCGTATCGTGCTGGTATGGCTTGGGCCAAACGCCTATTGGTGGGACAATCACAAGATCTTCAACTGCAGCCAGGACTATGGCGCATCCAGCGTGATCTATGACAGCGGCGTTCCGCTGGTGTTGCTTCCATGCCATTCCGTCGCTTCCCATCTGCTGACCACACCCTATGAGATAGACGCCTGCCTGAAAGGCAAGAACCCGCTGTGCGACTACTTTTCGGACCTGTTCCATGGCCGCCACGCCCGCTTTGGGGAAAACAAGCCCGGCTGGTCAAAGGTGTTGTGGGACGTTTCCACCATCGCATGGCTGATAAACCCGGAATGGGTGCCTTCCAAGCTAATCCCCACGCCAAGGCTGAAGCCTGATTTCACCTACGATTTTAGCGAAAACCAAGCCCCATACCGGGAAGCGGTGTTCATCGACCGCAGCAAAGTATATATGGACATGTTTGCCAAGCTAGCTGCCATCGGGAAAGATGCGGAGGCGAGCAAATGAGCCTGGAAAAAGGAAACGCGCTGGATACGCTGTTTATTCTGAACGACTGTGCATCACGCCGCGTCTCCAGCTTTGACAAAAGCGGCGGCAATCACGACTGGATTGACCTTAAACCCGGTGAGACCGCCGTGTTGGCGGATATTCGCGGCTGCGGCATCGTACGCCACATCTGGTGCACCATCAATGCCTTTATGGAAGGTGTCGGGCCGACGCCGCATGCTCTTCGCAAGATCGTGCTGCGAGCCTACTGGGACGGTGAAGCAGAGCCCAGCATACAGGCGCCCATCGGAGATTTTTTCGGCATGGGCCATGGCCTGTGCAAAAATTTTGTCAGCGAACCGCTTAGTATGAATCCAAAGGATGGCCGGGGCTTTTGCTGCTATTTTCCCATGCCCTTTGAAGACGGCGCGCGCTTCACGCTGGAAAACCAAAGCGAGGGCCATGTGAACTTTTATTACTACATCGATTACGAAGAGCACAAGGCATTGTCGGATGATTGCGGGCGCTTCCATGCCCAGTACCGCCAGGAGCGGGACACCATGGGCTGGGCGCCCAAGGAAGCGGACTACATCAAAAAGGAAAAGGCAGGACCGCCGCATCCAGACTGGTACCCAAAGGCCTGGGCAGTGAACAACATGGATAGCAAGAACAATTATGTGATCCTGAACGCACAGGGGCGCGGAAAGTATGTGGGCTGCAACCTGAATATCGACGTGTTTGAGCGGCAGGCCAACGATTGGTATGGCGAAGGCGATGATATGATCTTCATCGATGGTCAGCTATGGCCACCATCACTGCACGGAACCGGCACTGAGGACTACTTCAACACCGCGTTCTGCCCCCGAACGGAGTTTTGCGCGCCTTACCAGGGCATCACGCTCTACAGCGAGGATGAGGCCGGTGTTCCCTGGAGGGGGAAGAACTCCATGTACCGCTTTCACATCAAAGACCCGATCCATTTTTCCAAGAGCATTCTGGTGACCATCGAGCATGGCCATGCCAACAAGCTGTCCAACGATTATACCAGCACTGCCTATTGGTACCAGCAGGAGCCGCATCTTCCCTTTGAGCCACTCCCCGAGGTAAAGCAAAGGCTTCCCAGATAGTCTGCGAAAAGAAGGTGTGCAGGTGAAAAGCAAGGATAAGGGCCTATTCTCCATGGGACCGCAAAAGAGCTACCCTCCGGAAGCCAGCCAGGCGGCTTTCCTGCTGGGCGGCATCGGCACGGGTACCATTTCGTTGAGCGCCCGGGGCAATCTGCATGACTGGGAGATATTCAACAATCCTGCAAGGGGCAACGATATTCCCAATTCCTTTTTCGCCATCCGCGTTCAAAGGGAGGGGGAGGTCCCTGCCGCAAAGGTGCTGGAATCAT
>JAEZLW010000121.1 GCA_023415145.1 Bacillota bacterium
CCCCGGTAATCCGGCTGGCCATGAAAAACGTATACCTTGGCCCCCATGGCTTGGCCGCAATCCAGCACACCCTGCAATATTTGAAAAGCGTCCTGCCGCTGCCGCGGGGATGCGCCAAACAAATCCCCCTCAAACTGGGTGCCCTTGGCATGGACAGCCCTGCAATCAAGGCCGCCGAGCCTTTCCCGCGTAAGCCTGCCAAATTCCCCGCTGTATTCGCTTTTCGTTTCCAAAAAAATTTCGCAGCACGCCACAGGATAATTCCGAAGCTTTGCCGCCGCGTCCTCCGTCTCCAGCCGCCCATAAAAAGCGGCGGATGTCAGCCCCAGCCGCATCATTCACCTCCGCCGGACAGCTCGTCCAGCGACAGGCCGAAGCTGGGCACAAATTCCGTCATAAAGACTTGCACTTCCGGCAATTCATTTTCCTGGATGGATTTGAAAACGGAAGACTTGGCCTGCAAAAACTCGCTGTTTCCTGCCTTCTCTTCCTCCACGCACTTGATGTAGGCGCAAATGCGGTCGGCGGCCTTCACTAGCTTCCATTCGTACGTATCGTCCTGATGGATAAGATACGGCTCGAAGGCGGGCTGAAGGTCGGGCGGAAGCATGGACAAAAGCTTTTGATGAGCCAGCTCCTCCAGCTTTTTGTACTCGGTGCGCATGAAGGGGTTGTGATACTTGACCGGGGTCGGCAAATCGCCGGTGATTACTTCCCCGGCGTCGTGGTAGATGGCCAGGGCCATCACTTGCTCCGGGTTCACCTTTTTATCAAACCGCTTCACGGCGATAGCTGCCAGCCCATGGGCGATGATAGCGGTTTGAAGCGCGTGCTCCATATCGTTTTCCGGTCTTGTGTTGCGCATCAGCCCCCAGCGCTGGATCAGTTTCATCCTGGACAAATAAGCAAAAAAGTGTTTCATGCACAACTCCCTTGACAGTATGGATGAGTATGCTATAATCATACTCGAAAACTGCATCCACCGCTAGGGGGGCAACACGGTTTTTATCGTGGCTGAGAGGGCGTATGTCCCGACCCTTAGAACCTGTGTAGGTAATCCTACCGTAGGGAAGCGGAGGGCGCGAAGGTTTCCTTCGTGTCCCAGCCTGAATTTTCGAAAGAAAACCGGCAGCCTCTGTTTCCCGCGTACGAAAATACGCGGGTTTTTCTTCTTGATGGATGCGCAAGAAAGGGAGGATTCTTTTGATGTGGGACCTGTTGTTTTCTTCGGCGTTGGCCGAAGGGGAAGCCGCTGCCGCGGCGGAACCTACTTGGCTGCAAAAGGTGTTTGAAAAATTTGGGGAGCTTTCATCGGTTGTCTGGATCATTCTGGCGGTGTTGATCCTGCTGGGTGCGGGGCTGATGGTTATCTCCCGTCAGAAGACAAAATGGACGTCAAAGCTGCTGGCCTACGCCGCCCTGTCCATCGCGCTGGCCTTTGTGCTCTCCTACATCCGCCTGTGGCGCATGCCCCAGGGCGGAACCGTCACCCCCGCCAGCATGCTGCCGATGATGCTCTTTTCCTATGCCTTCGGCGTGGGTCCTGGCCTTGTGGCTTCCCTGGCGTACGGCCTTTTGCAGGCCATACAGGACCCTTACATCGTAGGCTTCTGGCAGTTTTTGCTGGATTACCCAATCGCCTTTGGCGTGTTGGGCCTGATGGGCCTGTTTGCAAACAGGCAAAACAAGTGGGCGTTGTATGCGGGGATGGCCGTTGTCAGCCTGCTGCGCATGATCTGCCACACGCTAAGCGGCGTTCTTTTCTTTGCGGAATACGCAGGCGATGCCAATCCCTGGGTTTACAGCCTGGGATACAACTCCTTCGTGCTGGTGGATTTCGCCATTTGCCTGGTGATTGCCGTACTAGCCGCACCCAGGGTTTTGAAAATGCTCAAATCAAAATAGCAGCCCCCTCAATTGTTCAATCAAAACGCCGCATGTTCTCACGCGGCGTTTTGAATTTGTGGAACAAGCATATGGGGATGCATTGAAGGGACAAAGCTTCTTCATCATAATCGAGAAAATGACAATGTCATTTTCTCGAAATGCTTAATGCTTGACTTCCACCTTCGCCCCCAGGCGCGTTAGCTTTTCGGGCAGGTCGGCATAGCCTCGCGCTATGTTCCCCTGCGGGTCGTTGATTTCCGTTTGGCCTTGGGCGATCAGTCCGGCCAGCATCAGCGCGGCCCCAGCCCGAAGGTCTGTCACAGTCACGGGCGCACCGTTAAGCGCGGCGCCGCCCTCGATCACAGCCACACGGTTATCCAGCCGGATGCGCGCGCCCAATCGCTTTAGCTCCTGGGCGTGCATGAAGCGGTTTTCGAAAATGGTTTCCAAAAAGACACTGGTTCCCTTTATGGCCAGCGCCACGGTCATCATGGGTGCCTGCATGTCGGTGGGAAAGCCGGGGTAGCTTAACGTACGAAGTTCAAATGGATGAGCGGCACGGCCGGATATGCGCAGTCCGCCGCGGCTTTCCTTCACCTGCACGCCGGCTTCCTGCAGCTTGAAGAGCACCGCCCGCATGTGCTCCGGGCGAGCGCCCTGCAATAGCACGCTGCCCTTGGTGATGGCGGCGGCACAGGCCAGCGTGCCCGCCTCAATGCGGTCGGCAATGGGCTGATACGTGCAGCCGGCCAAAGCTTTCACGCCTTCCACCCAAATGGTGCCGGTACCGGCGCCTGTAATCTTTGCGCCCATTTGCGCAAGGCAATCAGCCAAATCTGAAATCTCCGGCTCCTTGGCCGCGTTTTCAATTCTTGTGGTGCCTTCAGCCAGGGTTGCCGCCATGAGAATGTTTTCCGTCGCGCCTACGCTGGGCAGGTCAAGATAAACGTTTCCGCCTTTCAGCTTGCCCTTTAGCGTTACGCAGCCTGAGGATATTACGACCTCTGCGCCAAGCGCCTGCATGCCTTTTACGTGCAGGTCAATGGGCCTCTGTCCAATGGCGCAGCCGCCGGGCAGCGCCACCCTGGCATAGCCTGTGCGGGCAAGAAGCGGGCCCATCACCAGCACGGATGCGCGCATGCGCCTGATGCTGTCCTCGTCGCTTGGATTGTGCGGATTTTTGGCAAATGCTGTCACTGTGCCATCGTCTTCCTTCACCTCCGCTCCGCAATCCCGCAAAATGTGGATCAGCGTTTGCACGTCCGTAAGATTGGGCACCCTTAGAATAGACAGCGGTTCTTTCGTTAAAAGCGACGCCGCCAAAATGGGCAATACGGCATTTTTTGCCGTATTGATCTCAATTTCGCCGCTTAAGCCCGGGGTTTGGGATACCACATAGGTAGTCATAAAAAGCATCCCCTGAAGGCGGGCTTCATCGGCCCGGGAGCCGCGTTTTTCACAATTGTGATGGGCATACACTTCCCTCCTGTCGCATTCAGTTTCTCCTGCGAAGGAGCAAATATTCTGTTGGAAAAGGTCTTGTAATGCCGCTGGCGGGCGGATTTTGGCATCATAATGCGCTTCGACTGCGCCGCCTGATGACATACGCGGCAGATTTTAAAGCTCCGCTTCCGTCAACAATTTTTTCTGGCGGAGGCTTCCCAACTAAGGAAATTCATGCTACAATAATAGAACAAATGTTCTCAAAACACCGGTTTGCAGAAGCGATTCTTGGTGGAGGTAGCAATGAATCGATTTGTTTTAAAAGCTCCATACACCGCCACGGGCGATCAGCCCCAGGCGATTGACGCACTGGCCAAGGGCATCAATGAAGGCCTCACCGACCAGGTACTGCTGGGCGTTACCGGGTCGGGCAAGACATTCACCATGGCCTCCGTGATAGAAAAGGTGCAGCGGCCCACGCTGGTCATCGCCCACAACAAAACGCTGGCGGCACAGCTTTGCAGCGAGTTCAAGTCGTTTTTTCCTGACAGCGCGGTGGAGTATTTCGTCAGCTATTACGATTACTACCAGCCGCAAGCGTACATCGCATCCTCCGACACTTACATCGAAAAGGACGCCTCCATCAACGAGGAGATCGACCGCCTCCGCCACAGCGCCACGGCGGCCCTTCGCGAGCGGCGGGATGTGATCATCGTCGCGTC
>JAEZLW010000213.1 GCA_023415145.1 Bacillota bacterium
TGATCATGCTGGCCAATCCGGGATATGGTCCTTCCAAGGTCGAGTCGGAATTGAAGGGCCTATGCACAGATCTTGGCGCTTCGGGACATGACCCTTATTACGGCTATGGCATTCCCAACCTCTCAACGGTTATTCCTGCGCCCAAACCTAACCTGACCCCAATACAAATCACGTTTGACGATAGCGTTGCCGTAGGTTATCCGGTCTATTTCGATTCAGGGGTCATGAATACCGGAAACGCGGACTCCGGCCCTTTTGCAGTGAAATGGGAAGTGGACAGCATACAGTTGGGCTACGGCCAGCATGAAAGCGTACCATTGAATACAACCGTGATGGATGGCAACAGCAGTTTCTCCTTTACGCCTGCCTCTGCGGGCAGTTATGTAGTAAAATTCACGGTAGATTGCGATAACACTGTCTTGGAGGAAGATGAATCCAACAACTCCGTTACGGCGGTTGTTGTTGTGCCCGAGCCGAAAAAGCCGGACCTTGCCCCCCAGCCTATCTTGGTTGACAAGAACATCACCGTAGGCCAACAGGTGTATTTTGATACGGGCGTAGCCAATAACGGGAATGCGGATACGAATGCCTTCGCGGTCAAATGGGAAATCAATGGCAAGCAAAAAGGCTATAGTACGCACAACGGTGTGCCTGCCTATACCACCGTAAAGGATGGCAACAGCTATCTTTACTGGACGCCCGCCTCCCAAGGATACTATACGATTGCCTACACAGTGGATTGCGATAACAGCATCAATGAAGCTAACGAAAGCAACAATCAGGCCAGCGTAACAGTATACGCAAATCCGGCTCCACCGCCGCCGCCCACAAGCATTGCCATCAGCCACACTTCTCTCACCATCGGGGTACGGCAAGGCACCAGTGCTTTATCTGCCAGCGTATTGCCGGCCGGATCAAACACCGCCGTAACCTGGTTAAGCATGAACAGTAGTATAGCCACGGTATCCGGTAATGGGTATATACTGGGCACAGGCATCGGCAGTACGGTCATCCGCGCCAGTACAGCCAATGGCCTGTACAAGGATTGCACCATTTACGTTGTGAAGTCCGGAAAAGGCGTTGTTGGATTAAAGCTTAACAAAAGCAACACTGCGGTTGACGAGGGCAAGACACTTAAGCTCACGGTCAGTTTTTCACCAAGATATCCTGCGAACAAAACGGTTGTATGGTCATCCAGCAACCCATCCGTAGCTTCTGTAAGCAACAAAGGCATTGTCTTGTGCAAAACCCCTGGAACGGCCGTCATTACCGCCACCGCATCCAGCGGCATCAGCGCGCATTGTACTTTGACCGTTAAGTCCCTGGCCGTGACACAAGTCAAACTCAGCAAGACCTCTTTGACTGTGGATGAGGGGAGGAGCGCAACCTTAAGGGCTTCCGTCCTGCCCAGGAACGCCAGGTATAAAACCGTCACCTGGGTCTCTAGCGATCCTTACGTTGCGTCTGTATCGAGCAAAGGCAAGATAACCACCCACAAGCCCGGCACAGTTCAAATCACCGCCAAGGCCCATAACGGCGTTTCAGCTTCCTGTACGCTTACGGTCCGTTCCCTGGCAGTATCTAAGGTCACTTTGAAAAAGAGCCATCTTGAAGTGGATGAAGGGAAATACACATCACTCAGCGCTTCTGTCCTGCCCCGGAATGCCAGGTTCAAAACCGTCACATGGGTCTCAAGTGATCCTTCCGTCGCGTCTGTATCGAGCAAAGGCAGGATAACCACCTACAAGCCCGGCACAGTTCAAATCACCGCCATCGCCCATAACGGCGTATCGGCAGCCTGTACGCTTACGGTCCGTTCCCTGGCAGTTACCGCCATCGCCCTGAACAAAACTGCCCTCACGATAAGAACAGGGAGAGCATACACGGTAAGAGCGGTTCTTCAGCCCAGGAATGCAAGGTATAAGGCTGTCACATGGGTCTCAAGCGATCCAAACATAGCCACCGTTTCGACCAAAGGCAGAATCAAGGCTGTCAGTTCGGGCACGGCCATCATTACAGCCATTGCACACAACGGTTTGTCCGCATCATGCACCGTAGTGGTTCCGTAGCAAACAGGACTGAACAAGGTGAGTGCCATCGCGGTTTACAAGGTAAACCACCAGTGGATTGAGAAGTGCTATGCACTGTAACTGATAAAAGAAAACGCTTGTCCGGTATAAAGCGTGAAGAATAAACTGATCCAGTTCTTGGTTTCACTCATACTTTGGCCTTAAGTGCGGATAGAATAACGGCAACTGCATCACGCGTGCCATGCTCGGCGCGTACTGAGGCTCCCAGTGCGGCGGCCTTACTCCGAACATCCTCCCGCTGTGAAAACTGGAGTGCATCGGCAAGGCGCTCTGCTGTCAGTTGCTTTTTTGAAAACGGCTTCGGGGCGACGCCAAGATCATAGGCGCGGTGTGCCCAAGCAAACTGATCGTTCGAAAAAGGTATGATGAAGCTTGGCACACCTGCCGCAAAGCCCGCCGCTGTTGTGCCTGCCCCACCGTGATGGCAAACGGCTGTTACTTTGCCAAATAGCCAGCTATGAGGCACGCTCTGGATAGAAAATACCGATTCAGGCAACCCAAAGACATCGCCGAAGCCGCAGAGAATGCCACGCATGCCCGTTTTTTGCAACGCTTCCACGGCAATGTGAGAGATGTACTCGCCTTCCTGCTGATTCAGCACCGAACCGAAACCAATATACACCGGCATCTCTCCGGCGGCAAGGAACTCGGCCAACGCCTGCGGTGGTTGGTAATCCCCTGTTTCGTTCAGAAACCAGTAACCGCTCTGGTGGATGTTTTCATCCCAGTCGTCTGGCCGCGGGAAAACCGCGCCACTGCACGAGGCAACCGCAGGGTATCGGCCACTCACCTTCTCATAGGGACAGCCGAAATTCTCCGGCAGCGCCCCGAAGGTTCTTTTCCAGTAGTCCGCAACCGCATTTCTCGAGACTGACCAGAGCATGCCCTGCAAAAGGGAGTAGGAAACCGCTTTAAGCAGCAGTGGGTAGCGGCCATAAGCCACCATGGACGCATACTCCCTTGTTCGGTGCAGTGGGAAGGGCGTCGCCAGTACAGCGGGAACGCCCAGCTGCCGAGCTGCAAAGTAACCGGTAGCGCAGCCGGGATGGTAGACGATGAGCTCACTTCCCATGCAGGCCAGGACACTTTCTTCAGTCATAGCAGCGGCTACCTTTTCCGCGAAGCGTTTCATTTTGCGGAAGGTCAGCAGCATCTTTAGTGGGTTATCCGAGCTTTGCGCCGCGCGCATCAGTTCGGGGTTTATTCCCTGCGCGGTTTCAAGATCCGCCGAAATAGATGTGAAACCAATACCGTAGCCGGTGATAAATTTCTCAAAGCTCTTTCCGGTACAGATACGTACCTCCTTGCCTTGCTTTTGCAACTCCAACGCAAGCGCTATATACGGTTGGATGTCGCCCCGAGAGCCGGAGCAGAGAATGGTGATCATAAAACCTCCTGAAACTTGACAATTCCGACAACATGTTGTATTTTACAGTATAAGAGTGCGGCGGACAGAAAGCAACCAACAGTCGCATCGCCTATGTCGGATTTTGAAAATGAGGGAAAGATGGGCAAGTATGAGGTAGTTTCTGCGCAGACAAAGCAAAACCTGACGGATGCATTCTGGGAGCTTTACTCGCAAAAGCGCATCGAGAGAATTACTGTACGGGATATTGCAGCCAAGGCAGGCTATAACCGAAGCACGTTCTACGAATATTTTGTGGATGTCTGCGATGTATTGGAGCAGCTTGAGAACTCTCTGCTGCCTGAACTGTCTGAGATGCCACCACTGGATATCGCCAACAAGTCGCAGGAGGCAATCACTGCCTATATACTGCTTTTTCAAAAACACAGTGAGTACTACCGGGTGCTGTTGGGCGAACGGGGGGATGCTCGCTTTGCGGCAAAGTTAAAAAACGGTGTAAAGGAACGATTGCGATCAACGCTGCCTGGGGAGGAAAACACGCGGCTCGATTATGCGCTGGAAATTGTTCTTTCGGCCATGATCGGCGCGTTGGTGCATTGGTACGATCGTGGGCAGGATTTTCCCATGGATGAGTTGATACGGATGATCGGCGGCTTTATGGATTATGGCTTGCCAGGTCTCGTGCCTGAATGGTGAAAAAGAACCACTTAGTGCTATAACACAAGGGTGGGTGCATCATTGCACAATTACACGATAGCCTTTGGTGATTCGTGTATTTTTGATTTCACCATTTTTCCTTTTGCCGGCATCGAAACATCGTTTGTGTGCCTGCCCGTGTATTCCCGCAAAAAAGCACCGATAGCCCGTATTTTAATGCAATTCGCAGGCAAACAAAAAACCTACCGCAACCGGCGAGCTCGTTTGCACCAACGGATGTCAGTATTCATGTCTAAAAGGTCTTTCATAATATCATCAAATATTGGACAATGCATACCGGAATTCACAGCTTTCTCAAAACGAGCCTTTATTGCCGCTTGCTGCTTCTCGCTTAGCGCTGCTTTCCGTTGTTCGACAGTTTAAACTGAACCTGCGGTGTCGGCACCGGGTTAAGCAACTGCACGGCACGCTGGGCTACCTGACACCGGTGGAGCTCAAGAAAATCTATACCTCATAATTCCTGTCCGGTTTTGGTTTGACAATCCAGGGTATGTGGTATATTACTATTGATAATACATAAAAAAGGGAGTGAAAAAATTTATGGCAAAATATGTAGACGGCTTTGTGCTTGTGGTTCCAAAAAACAAAGCTGAGGAATACAAGAAAATGGCAGAAAGTGGCCGTGATACGTGGATGAAGTTTGGTGCGCTTGAGTACTATGAATGCCGTGGCGATGACCTTATTCCACAGGAAATGGGGGGTGAGAAAGCTCGTGCATTTACTGAAATGACTGGAGCAGCAAGTGGTGATACCGTTTGGTTTTCTTTTATCGTCTTTCGATCCAAAGAACATCGGGATGAGGTCAATGCTAAAGTGATGGAAGAAATGAATAAGCAGATGGAAGGATATGAAGACATGTGTATGCCTTTTGACATGAAGCAAATGGCTTATGGCGGTTTTCAAGTTGAAGTAGAAGGCTAGAGACATGTTGCATAGTCACGAAGCCGCTCTCAGCAATGAGGTCGGCTTTTATCAATTAAGCAGTTACCGGCGAGGGAATCAACACCTCAACAGTCGGAGGATCAATTCAAAAAAACGGCGTAGAAGCCTATGTTGTAGTTCTAAACTATTAATCTAGTTCTCATTATAAGTTCGCAGAAAGTATATAACCATTCACCATAACGCCAATAATCCCCCACGCTGTACCAAGTATAGCACCAGCTATAACGTCCCTTGGGTAGTGCATCCCAACATAAATTCGTGTAATTCCAACCAATAAGGCAATAGCATACAATAATATCCATAGATACATATTCACGTGATAATAGTGTACAATTAATGAAGCCAAGAAAAATGCTTGACCCGTATGGCCGCTTGGGAATGATCTGCCGCTTGCTTTGGAACCGACAATGCGAATTTTTTTCAACTTGATATATGGTCTGGCACGGCGAATATAGAGTTTTGTTATTTCAATCATTAATCCTAAAGTGATTACGCCAAAAATAAGTGAATAGGCCAAGAGTTTGCTTTCTGTAAAATAAAGTATGAGTGCAAGTATCAGTGCAAAAACAAAATGCCCAAGCTGAGTAAGCCCAAGCATGAGCCAATCTAATATCGGTGGGCGTTTCCCGCGTGAATTAAAAAACAAGAAAACCCATTCATCCGCTTTTTGTCCTTCATTCCAAGTAACCGATATGGTTACTAGACTAAAGATTATTAGTAGCGTTACCAAAACAGTGTTTGCTTTTATAGAAACCCATAATTTTGCCCAAAACTCAAGGGGCATTTGTATGGATATCAATATCAAAATCATTACAAGAATGGTTATCCAATAAGAATGCTTAACATGACTCGTCCAATGAATCAGTTTTTTGAAAACACCTGGAACTTGTAATTCTGGAATTTCGATTTCTTTTATTGGTTTTGTACTTCTATTCTTCAAAACGATCACCTGACTTAGTTATGTCTTTTGTTTCCCCTGCAGGCACCAGTACTGACAGAGCATGTTGCTGGACATCTATTTTGACTGAACCTTCGCCAATCTTTGTGCCATCTGCCATAATTGGCATAGAAGGTACGGTGTCAATTGTTATACTGCGTGCGCGATAATGCTGTATGCGAGGATCTCGTTCAAAATCGGTCCCCGGGCTTTTCATCGCGTGTCG
>JAEZLW010000014.1 GCA_023415145.1 Bacillota bacterium
CCTCCCGCATGCGCAACACCTACATTGCCGCCGGTCAGGATGACGAGCGGGAAATGATCGCCACCATGGGCGATGGGTTGTATGCAAGGCGCATGGGCGGCGGCTCGGTGGATCCGGCTACGGGTGAATTTAACTTCAACGTCATGGAAGGGTATCTGGTGAAGGATGGAAAAATTGCATCTCCGGTGCGCGGCGCATCCTTGATTGGCCGCGGTTCGGAGGTGCTGATGCGCATTGACAAGGTGGGCCGTAATATGCAGATGTCCCAGGGCATGTGCGGCAGCGTCAGCGGCAGTGTGCCCACCAACGTGGGTCAGCCTATGATCCGCGTCAGCCATCTCACTGTCGGCGGAAGATAATGCTCGATTAGGAGGTAGATCGTCATGAATTTGGATACATTTTTGCTCAAGCTGATGGATGCTGCCCGTGATGCGGGCATTGAGGCTGCCGAAGCGTACATTGCCTCCGGAGACAGTTTCAAGGCCGTTTCCGCGCAGCAGGAAATCGTGCAGTATGCCGTAAACACCACCTGCGGCCTGTCGCTCAGGGGACTGTACGGGGGAAAGATGGGTTATGCTTCCACCGAGGTGATGGATGAGGAAGCCGTCAGCCAGCTTGTAAAAGGCGTAGTGGAAAGCGCCTCTCTGTCGGAGGAAGAGGATAAACAGTTCATTTACGCGGGAGATAAGGCATATCCGAACGTGGACACCTACAACCCCGCTTTGGAGAGCGTATCACCCAAGGATAAACTGGACTTTGTTTTGAACATGGAAAATACAGCGTTACATACTGATCCCCATGTCAAACAGGTGAAGTATAACACCGTTTTATCAGGCAGCGGTCAGGTACGCATCAAAAATACCTACGGTCTGGATGTTTCCTACAAGGGGAACTATTGCGGTGCGTACCTACAACCCATCGCAAGAGATGGCGAAAAGGCCAGCACTGCCTTTGATATTGCCATTGCCCACGATTTTTCCAATCTTGATTACAAAAAACTGGCGGAGTCGGCTGTAAAAAAAGCCGTGTTTGGCCTGGCTGGCAAAGCTGTAAAGAGCGGAAACTATAGGGTTATCCTTGAAAACGGTGCCATGGCTGACCTGCTGGATACCTTTTCCGGCATTTTCTCCGCTGAAAACACGCAGCACGGGCTTTCACTTTTAAAAGGCCGGGTAGGGGAAACCATTGCCGCTGACTGTGTGGTGTTGATGGATGATCCGCTGATGCCTTATGGCGAGGGCAGCCGCCCCTTTGACGCCGAGGGAGTGGCGACAAAGACCAAGGCGGTCATTGAAAGAGGCGTTCTGAAAACGTTATTGCACAATCTGAAAACAGCTCAAAAGGATGGCGTTCAAACAACCGGCAACGCCAGCAAGGCAAGTTACAGCGCTCCCGTTCGGGTATCGCCCACCAATTTCTTCATTCAGCCAGGGAATAACGACCTGGATGTGATGATCAAAAAGATGGGTGACGGTTTGGTGATAACAGAACTAAACGGATTGCACAGCGGTGCCAATGGCGTCAGCGGCGATTTTTCGCTATTGGCGAAAGGATTTTCTGTAAAAGAAGGAAAAAAAGGAGAGCCCGTCGAACAAATCACAATCGCAGGAAATTTTTATCAGCTTTTGAAGAATGTGCGTGCCGTGGGCAGTGATTTGAAATTCCCGGGCGGCAATGTGGGCAGCCCTTCCATTGATGTTGGTGAGATGGCTGTAGCCGGCGCATAAAAGTCTAGAATGAACATGCATCCGTAAAGCTGTTTCCTGCTTACAAAAGCTTCGCAAGGAGGAAATACAATGACGCAGGTTCTTTCGTTAATATTTGCGGCGGGGTACTACCTGGTATGCCTGTCGGTGCTTTTGCGAGCCATGTTGATGTTTGCAGCACATATGAAGACTTCTGTGAACGGGCGAAAGAAGGCGGGTCCATCCCTTGCACTTTCTGCGGCAGTGGAATTCGCCTGGTGTGCGCTGGTGGGCCTGAGTTTCAGCGTGTCCCATGTAGATTTGATTCCATTGGCACTGTCGATTGTTGGATTGTCGGTTTTGCGGCGTATTGCCCCCTTCGAAAAGGTTGGTTCCCAGCATGTATACAGCCTGTTGTCTTCTCTGCTGCCCAACAAGCAGGCATCTATAGCCAGGGCAACGGCGCTGCATTTGTTCTAAAGCAGGCCAACATGCAATAATCCTCTCTGCACTCCTTGTGTTTTGTTCGCATGCATGGGGTGCGGAGTGGATTTTTGTTGTCTTGAGCCGAATGTGCCAATATGCCAGAAAGGTTTTGCCTGCCATGCGTGTTCTTGTGATTGCTTTTTGTGTATACAGTGCTATAATACCTAGCTAAAGGAGTGAAGCATGTGTACAAAGGATCAGAGGGACAATTGGCAGGCACGCATAAAAAAATCCATAGATTTATGAACCGGCAAAAAAATTCCTGGGCCGAGGAAGGAAGCGTTTGGCCGGAGTGCGCCACAATCAACTTGCGGCGTGTTTTTGTTGGCACGATGGTTGCCATCCCCGTACATATACTGCATATTCTGCTTTTTTGGCGATCGCTGGAAAGTGGAACCGCCCAAAATTCCGAGTGGGCCAAAGGCATTATCCTTTCTCACGCTATCCTGTTTTTGTTGATGACAGGATTCCTGCTTGCGTCCATATACTTAAAAAGCAAACCAAACACCGTGTTTGCCACAATGTTGTCTTATGGGATAGCCATTGTAATGCTTGGTGCCGGGGTGGTGATTGCGGCCATTGACCAAATGGTGACCACAAATATTACACCGTACTTGGTGGTTTGCCTTATTGTAGGCGCTGTGTTTTTGATCCGGCCTGTTTATGCACTGGTCCTGTATCTTTCTTCTTATGGCTTGTTCTACTTGCTGATTGATTTGCCTGCGGTCTCCAGGGATGTGCTGTTATCCAACCGTGTGAACGGCATTACCGCCATCGGCATCGGTTTTGCGCTATCGCTGTTGCTCTGGCGGTATAGCAGTGCAAATATCCTTCAGCAACGGCGCATAGAGAGCCAGCAGCAGGAATTGGAGCGCATGAACGGCGAGCTTCATAAAATGGCGTTCACCGATAGTCTCACCGGTCTGCCAAACCGCCGTTATTTCGATGAGGTGATCAGGCGGGAGCTGGCGTTTATGAAACGGAAAGGTCATGTATCCAGCATCATTGTAGCAGACCTGGATCATTTTAAGGACATTAATGACACTTACGGACATTTTGTTGGCGATGAGGTGCTGCGACAGACTGCGGAACTGCTTTCGGGAGCGCTGCGAAAATCGGATGTCATCAGCCGGCTGGGTGGGGAAGAATTCATCCTCATGCTTCCGGAAACACCCCTCGCAGGTGCATATACCTTGGCCGAAAAGCTGAGGGAGAAGGTTGAGGAACATGAATTTCAATTGGAGGGGAATGTTGTCAGGGTAACGGCCAGTTTCGGCGTGGCTCAATTGAATGCAGACGATCCCCGCACATTGACCCACTACTTTGTTGAGGCAGACAAGGCCATGTACCGCGCAAAGGAAAGAGGAAGAAACAAGGTGGAGCCGGTGGCCCAACCCAGTGAAGCAGGAACCATGTGAAGGTTCACTACACAAGAGAAGGTTCGTGAAACAGATCGGAGGATCATTATGGCTGAGGCATTGACATGCGCGGACATACTGGCCGGGCTGAAACGTGCAGGTCTTGAGCGGGGCATGATGGTGGAGGTGCACAGCTCTCTTTCCAGCTTTGGCCATGTGGAAGGCGGAGCCGATGCAGTAATAAGCGCTCTTTTAGAAGCAGTGGAGCCAGATGGCAGTATTGTGATGCCTGCCTTTCGCATATCCCCTCCAATGCCAATGGATGCGATGGATGTGGCTCAGGGCGTGACACTGAAGCTGAAGATTCTCCCCGAGGATCACAGGGTACGAAGCGGCATGGGCATTATAGCAGATACCTTTACAAAGCGCTCAGACGTGAAGACAGGTGAAGGCCTGTTCCGCGTCAGCGCATGGGGAAAAGACAAGGAAATCAACAGCATGGGGTTTCAAAACGTTATCGATAACGGTGGAATGGGTCTTATGCTGGGGGTGGACATCTACAGGCTTTCCAGCATGCATTACATGGAAGGCGATCTTCCTGAGGAAATAAGAGCTATTTTCAGACCACCTGATATCGTGAAAAGCCGATACCCGGAAGGGGAATGGTTTGTTGAAACAGGCCTGCCGCCGGTTAAGGCCTGGTATAAGATTCAGGATGAGGCTTACCGGCGGGGATTTATCCGGGACACGTACATCGGTCCGTGCAAATGCATGTCCTTTGTGGTAAGGGATGTGGTAGGCCTGTACAAAGATGCGCTGCAAACAGATCCGTTGGGGTTGTATGGTTTGAGGTAAGAAATTATGAGGCCGGACCATCCAATGGATAGCCCGGCCTGTTGTTTGTTTGTTTATCTCGCCATCACGTTACCACAGGCAATTTCCATACCGGAGTCACCGGCGGGCTGTGATCTGTAGTCGTCGGGATTCTGGTGGATGAGCACGGCTCTTCCTACGGCTTCCGACACAGTGAAGCGGGGCGTGAAGAAGCTCAAATGAGCCGAACCGCCTTTGGTGGGGGCTGCCAGCAGTACAGGGAAGTCTCCGGCGTGCTGGGGATGAGGCTGGTTTGTGGGATTATAATGTCCTCCGGCCTGGGGGAAATAATCAACAGTTCCGTTGTTGCTGGTCACGGGTCCACCTCCGCAGGTGCCCGAATGCAGATGGAAGGCAAAAAAGTTGGAAGGCGTCTGGGGCAAGCCTGCGATATCCGCCTGCACATAGGTACCTCCTACCGCTTCCTTAAAAACCACTGTTCCGCGGATGTTTGGATAAACCGGGCTGCCTGTAACGTTTGCAATCGCTTTTGCTTGGGTGATGGGTCCGGTCATGCCTGTATCATTCAAAAGCATTTCTTTCATCTCCGGTTTTGTATTTTCAGCGCAGGCCATGCCTGCGTTTCATTGTATGACAAGACTGTCTCATCGGGTTATCTCACTGCTAATCCCTGGGTGCCGAATGCAGGAATGCCTTCTCCGTTGGCAACCTGTATCAATACCAATCGTCTCAGGTCTCCTATTTCAAAGGCGGATACACTACCCTGGTTGCCGTTGAGTGCGTAAAAGAAGCGTCCGCAGGGACTGACGCCATTGTCGATGGGTGCGCCCTGAGGCGTCCCTACAAATGTGCTGCGCACATTTTCCAAAAATGTCAGCATACCGTTTTCATGGATGCGGAAAATGGAAATGGAGCCGCTGCCCGTGTTGGAGGTGTACGCAAAGCGCCCGCACCGGGAAACAGATACCCAACAGGTGGCCAACTGGCCGGTTGGGACAGAACCGCTGATTACAGTCAGCGTTCCGTTTGCGTTCAGCCTGTAGGAGGAAAGCGCGTTGGCCCCGGCTTCCGCCACCAGCAGGAACCCTTTTTTGGTGAACACAGCGCCGAAGGGGCCTGCTCCGTTGGAGGTATTTGCGACTTGCAGGGTGGCAATGCCATTTTTTTCGACTCGGAATACGGTAATCCGGTTCGTAGTCAATTCCGTCACGATCAGTTGTTTACCGTTTAAACTGAACAATACTTGAGCGGGCTGTGCATTGGCGGTGCTTAAGGTACGTGTGGAGTTGGGGATCATACTCAGCACACCACACCGGTCCACGCAAAAACCCGTGATATTGGAGGCAAAGTTATTGGCGCTGCTTCCGACGTTGGAAACGTACAAAATATTGCCGTGCTGTGTCAAGCTGTTGGGCTGCTGGCCGCCGGAATTGACAACCGAGGCCCGTACCAGCCCGCCGTCGAGCATCACGCGAAAGCTTGTGATGGTGTTGCTGCCGGCGTTCACCGCGAAGAGAAAGCGTCCGCAGCGGGATAAGATCAGCGAGCCTTGAGATGCCAGCGGATCGATGCCATCATCGGGCGTGGCAGGGGATACCTCCCGCGTTCCGGTACCGCTGCCGCCGGTGGGAAAAAAGTCACGAAGCGCCAGGGTACCGTCTTTGAAACGGCGGAATGCTGCGATTTCATTCTCCTGTGCGTTGTTGGTCATGATATAAACCATGCCCATTGGCCGTTGTTTATTGTCCAAATGCATTTGGATTCCTCCTTGAGAGTAGTCTCGTTATATATGTATGCAAAGGGAAAGCCGTGTGCGCAGGCTTGTTTATCCAGGGTGCATACAAAAAAAGCCGGGCTGCATCGAATGCATCCGCGGCTTCTTTTCATGGCTATGTCCATTTATGGCGATGCGACCTCGCTGCCGCGTGTCACGTTCTTGATCCACTTGTTTCCCTTAAGGCGCATGAAGGCGATGATCCACTTGAAGCATTGGTCGATGCGTGTGCAAAGGAATACAATGGGCAGCGGAGCCTTGAACACAAACGCCGCCAGTGCCGTTACAGGCAGTACGATCAGCCAGCCGCAGATCATATCCACCATTGCCACAAAACGGCTGTCGCCCGCGCCCCGGTTGATGCCTACAAAGCAACTGGCGTGATAGCTGGTTCCAATCAGCGTAACAGATAGCAGGGAGATCATTGCAGTACTCAGGGAAAAAACCTCCGGTTCCCTGGCGGAGCCATACAGCATCGTAAAGGGAACGCGCAGGAAGTAGACGATTCCGGCCATGAACAGGCCGATGATAAAGAACAGAATTTGAATGGTTTTGGAGTATTCCCTGGCCTTGTCATACTCTCCCGCGCCTACCGCTTTACCAACCACAACGCTTGCGCCCCCAGCCAAAGCAAAGGTGAACATGGTGCCCAGGTTGGCCATGGCGGAAGCGATGCTGTTGGACGCTGCAAACACCCTGCCCATTTGGCCAATGATCACGGCCTTGAGCATGCCGATCAGCGACCATTGCATATCGGTGATACCCACCGGAAGCCCGTAGCGGATATAATCCAGGACAAGCCATTTTTCCGTGCGGACAAGGTCTCTTGGCGAAAGATCGATCGATTTTTGCACCTTAAAGGTGTACACCCAAACAATCACAAGCTCTACCAGCCTGGCAGCGAGCGTAGCGATGGCTGCGCCTCGTACGCCCATGGCGGGCAGGCCCAGCCTGCCGAATATCAGCACATAGTTCAGTCCAACATTGGTCAATAGCGAAATGATGGTGGCATACAGTGTTGCCCGCACCACCTCCATAGCCCGCAGCATTCCCGTCAGAGCAGCGGTCAGGGCGAATGGGAGATAGCTCAGGCATGCGATGGCCAGATAATCCCCTGCCATTTTCATGGTTTGAAGATCATTTGCCTTGATGACCATGCCGATCACCGTGTCCGGAAACAGGAGAAGCAGTATCACAAAAAGAGCGGCAACCGAAAGACACAGCATGGTAACAATGGAAAAAATCATTTTGATACGATTTGTGTCCTTCTTGCCCCAATATTGGGAGATCAATACGCCGGACCCGCCCACCAGGCCCAATAGCGTGGCTGTATAAAATGCTGACACGGCGTTCACCTGGGATACCGCTGCCAGGGCCGCCGTACCGTTTGGCATGGAGGAGACCATAATGTCATCCGCCAGCACCACCAGGAAGGATAGTAGCGATTGAAACGCCACGGGAAGGGCAATGCGAAGCATCGTGCGGTAAAACTGCTTGTCACGTATCATTAAATTGGTCCTCTTTTCGCAATATCAGCGATATGTAAGAGAATAGCATGCTTTATGCGTCTTGTGAAGAGCAAACGTTATAGCGAGCGCTTGAAAACAGGACGCTTATGCTACAGACGCTTTTCAAAGCATACAGCCTCGGCACGGCCTTGATACCTGCCATAGTTTGCGATCCGCAGGTAGCCATTTCGTTCATAAAAAGATACAGCCCTTTGATTTACGAGCCTTGTCTCCAAGCGCAGCATTTCATAGCCCATGATGCCTGCCTGCTTTTCCAAAAAAGATAACAGCCTCGATCCTGTACCTTTTGCCTTCGCACGCACGTACATCCTTTTGATTTCCGCCGTCTTTTCATCCAAGGGCCGGAAGGCTCCGCACCCTATGGCTTCCCCCTTCAAGGTTCTGGCAATAACGAACAGGCTTCGGGGAATGCAAACATCCGAAACGCTGAAGGAGCTTTGCCCGCTGTCGCCGGTGATGGCCTGCAAACACGCAGAAAGCTCGTTCATCAAAACAATAGCGTCGGGTGATCCCGGATCTTCAAAGGCAATGATGATATCATCAACGATCATTTAGAACCCTCCATATACCATAAACCGTATGAGGAATATAGACATTTTATCAGGCGGAAACATAAACTGCAACAGCGGCCCTCCTCACCCGTAAGGCTAGATTCTTGAACATTTCATATATCGCATACATGAGCATTGCCCATAAACCCGTTAAAAAACGGGCTTTTTATGTTTGTTTTTTAGCGCCAGAACTTGGCATGCTTAATCAGGTGGAAAGCAAGCAGAATACAAGGCACAAACACATTGAAGGGCTGTATTGATAATGCTAATGCGTTATGGGATTGAAAAATTCGGCAGGCTAAAAGCTGTTATGCTGCATCGCCCTCAAAAATCCTTGGCCAAGATAACAGAGGAAAACATGAGATTCTTCTTATTTGATAAAGTACCGGATGTTGAAAAATATCTTCAGGAGCATCAGCGATATGAAGCTTTGCTGAGAGGCAACGGTGTACAGGTGCATCAACTGTCAGATCATATTCATCGGAACATCGAACTGCTGGAACGCCTGCCAAATCTGGCCTATCTGCATGATACGGCAGTTGTCAGCACCCATGGGGCAATTGTTTCCAAGATGTCATCACGCGGCCGCTGCCACGAAGAAATAGTGGTTCGGGAAGCGCTGACCGATTTGGGTGTTCCAACTCTTTATGAACCAATGGAAGGGGAGGAATTTGAGGGCTGTCTTCTGCTTTCTGAAAAGACGGTATTTGTTGCCGATACACAGCGCCACAGCAAGTATTCCATCAAGAAGTTCATTGATTTTATTCTCGGCTATTTTGATGAAGTGATCTATGCCATGATACCGCAGGAGAGAAGGTTCATGCACCCTGATATGGTTCTGAACCGTATGACAGATCACCTCATGGTGTATTATCCCCCTGCATTCCAGCAGACCTTTTTGATTACCAGGGAAAAAAGCACAGCCATTGATATAAAGGCATGGATGAAGCAAGAACGCAAGGTGGACCTGGTTCCCTTGTCCGACCAGGAGCAGATAAAGTGGGGTTGTTCCTTTATTCCGCTTGAACCGGGTGTCATTATCAATTATGACATTTCGCTTTCTTCCAAAACCATTTGTTTGCTGGAACAGGAAGGGGTAAAGTTCATCCATTTTCATCCTGACGCTTTGTTGGCAGGCGGCGGAAGCCTTAGGTGCCTGACAATGAGGTTGTGGCGGGAGTGAATTTTCGAATGACAAGTGCTTTGATATCAATAGTTTGGAAGGGCTAAATGTCGTGATGGAGCATAGGGGATTTGAACCTCTGACTAATTCTTACTATATTTTATCACCCGAAGCATGATTTGCACGCTGGGAGACGTTTTTCTATCGATGGCATATATTTTCCATGAAGCGGGAGGAAAAATTTGAAACGCGCGCTATTGATTCTGGCAGCCCTTCTCCTTTTCCCATATGGCGCACTCGCGGAAACCTTTGGTGATTTCACGTATGTACTGGCGGAAGACGGCGCAGTAATCACAAATTACGAAACAGACGATGCGCCGCAAACGCTCATCCTGCCCTCCAGCATCGGAGGTCATCCCGTGGTATCCATTGGCAAAAACGCGCTGAACAACAGTACATGCACGTGGGACGGAGAAAAGGTTAACACGCTCATCCTGCCCTCCACCTTAAAGCGCGTGGAGGAAGATGCCTTCCAGTGCTGCCATGACGTGGGCACCATCGTATTCCCGGCCTCCATCGAAGCGATACCCGAAGGCTGCTTTTCCCACGTGACCGCGCAGATGCTTGTGGATGCCAATAACCCCTGGTATTACGTGCAGGACGGATACCTAATAGACCGGCGCACTGAGACGCTTTTGTATAGCCCCTGCCTGGAAGAAGAAATAGAAGTAACGCTGCCCAACGTGAAGCGCATCGGGTCCATCGCGCTGGAAAACCTAAGCGTCAGCATTGTGCTGCCGGATACGCTGGAAAGCATAGGTTCCTACGCACTTTACACCTGCACCAACACAGTGGAGCTTTCTATCCCCGACAGCGTCACTGCGCTGGATGAAGGCGCGCTGTCGATAGAGTCTTTGCAGCATGTCCACCTGCCCAAAAACCTTTCGCAGATTCCGGCCTACTGTTTCCGTGATTCGAATCTTCAGGAGATCGAACTTCCGCAAGGCATAACATCCATCGGTGAATTCGCTTTCGAAGGCACGGAGCTTACATCGGTCACTCTGCCCAGATCAGTCAGATTTGTGGGCTATAGCGCTTTTGATAATACGGTTAAGGTCATTTGCCTTTCCAATGATGTACACTTCGAGACTTATGAAGAATTCTGGAATAAGTAAATACAAATATAGAGGAAACAAGAATACTGACATGTCTGTGGAGACGCGATACATCCGCAGGTTGAATGACATGTTTTTTTCTTTATGTCAAGGTGAACTCTGGTATGTGTGGGCGTGGAGGGTAAGGCTTAATAGAATGCTCTAGCTGTATTTTAAGAAAATCATATTCTAGGTACAGATTGTTGGACACCTGAACGTGTACTTTTGTGTGTACTTTGCAAAATAAAAAGCCCGCAACCCGTTGAGATTGCCGGCTTTTTGATTGGTGGAGCATAGGGGATTCGAACCCCTGACCTCAACGATGCGAACGTTGCGCGCTACCAACTGTGCTAATGCCCCATGTATGTAGTGTTGACCGGCGCTTCAAGGCCATGCACGAAGAATGCCGACCGGTTGGGAAGCGGCACTGTATCGCCGGCCGTCATGACCAGCGCAAGCGCATGTCAACCACGCGAATTATCATATCATGGCATGAGGGGAAATTCAAGGGTCTGATTTTGAAAATATGAAAATTTTTGCGCTGTGCGTGCGGTTGACAGCCCACATATCGT
Organism: Bacillota bacterium; assembly: GCA_023415145.1. Lineage (GTDB taxonomy): Bacteria > Bacillota > Clostridia > Christensenellales > Aristaeellaceae > JAEWAH01. The sequence continues at coordinate 11,067 of JAEZLW010000014.1, forward strand.
CCCATTATAATGGAAAAATCAGTTTGTACGGCGGGGGAATAAGGCCATGCTTGGTTTGATCAGTGCCATGAGGGTGGAAATGGAGTTCATTGCGGCAGCGCTTGAAAAGGATCAAACCGAACTTGTAGGCGGCGCTGCATTCCAGACAGGCATCTTGTGGGGACACGAGGTAGTGCTTTGCGTCTGCGGGCCTGGGAAGGTGAATGCTGCGTTGTGCACCCAGGCGATGATACAACACTATCATCCGGAGGCGGTGTTAAATCTGGGCGTGGCCGGGTCGCTGAGCGACGAGGTTTCCATTGGCGATGTGGTGGTAGGCACCTATGCCGTGCAGCACGATATGGACACAACCCCCCTGGGCGATCCGCCGGGCTATATCTCCGGCATCGGCCTGATACGGCTGCCGCTGGATGACATGCTTCAAAACAAGCTTCGCCATGCCCTTATAGCGCTGCAGGACATAAAAGGCGCATTTGGCGGTATCGCCACGGGCGACCAGTTTCTCCATGATGGAATGCGCAGGAGCAGCGTACGGGAACAATTTGATGCCATTTGTTGTGAGATGGAGGGCGGAGCTGTTGCCCATGTATGCCATGTAAACGGCGTGCCCTGCGCCATCGTCCGTGCCATATCCGACAACGCGGATGGCTTGTCCGACGTGGACTTTCCGAAATTTGTGAAGCACGCCGCAGAAAACTCGGTGCGGCTGGTAAAGCAATTCCTGCAGGATGCCTGATTCCTGCCGCATGAATTGATTTTTCCTTCTCTTTGTTGTATACTGAACATAAGATGGCACAAACATCTATGAAATCGATCCGAAAGGAGGTAGTTTCATGAAACTGATCGTGGCTATTGTACAGGACGAGGACGCTTCCCGGTTGATCAGCCAACTGATGAACGATGGCTTTGGTGTAACGAAACTGGCTACCACCGGCGGCTTTTTGCGGGCGGGAAATACGACGCTCCTGGTTGGCGTGGAGGATGACCGGTTTGACAGCGCCATGGCCGTCATTGAAAAGGTTTGCAAGAGCCGCAAGCAGATTGCTACATCACCTACCTCTATGGCCGGGGTATCCGGCGTATATTCACCCTATCCCATCGAGGTAATGGTAGGGGGAGCCACCATTTTTGTGCTGACGGTGGACCAATTCGTCAAGCTGTAGGCATAGCCTTGCGGAAAGGTGGTTTCCTTGTCTGATGCAGCCCGTCATGGAAAGGACAGCGCGTCCGGCATTGCGGAGAATATCCGGCCGGGCGCTCTTTTCCATAGGCTGATACAGGAATTTTTCAGTGGCAGCGCTGTACATGCCTACCTTTTTACCGGCCCGCGTGGTGTGGGAAAAAGAACGCTGGCCGCCCAGTGCGCCATGGTCTTATTGTGCACGGGGGAAGATAAGCCCTGTTTTTCATGCCCGCCCTGCATTCGTTTCCTGGATGGAACGCATCCGGATGTGAAGATTATTACAGGGGAAAAATCCATTGGCGTGGATATGATTCGCGAAGCTGTGCGCCTGACGGGGGAGCATGCCTTCGAGGGCGGTCGGCGCGTGATCATCATTGAGCGGGCAGAAAAGATGACAGCCCAGGCACAAAACTGCCTGTTGAAAACGCTGGAGGAGCCGCCGGGGGATACGGTATTCCTGCTGACGGCGGAGGAAGGTTCCTCCCTTTTGCCCACAGTGGTATCCCGCTGCCGTATAAAGCCCATCCCACCCTGGACACAGGAAGAGATGGAGCCCGTTTTGATAAAAAATGGAGTGCCCAAGGAACGAACGGAGGATTTGTTTCTGTCAAGCGGAGGCAGCATCGGCGCGGCGCTTATGCGCTATAGGGACCCTTCCTTTGGGGAACTGCGAAAAAAGGTATTGGATACAGTCTTTTCTGTAGAGAGCGCCAAAGATGTCTTCCCCATCAGCAATTCCATGCGGGAGGATAAAGAACAGGCGGACAGCTTTCTGGATATGGCGGAAAGCCTTGCCCGGGAAGTAATGCTAACCCGTTTGGGCCAGCGCGATGAAAAGGTGCTGGAGGAGTATCCACGGTGCTGGCAATTGGCGGGGGGGATAGCACCCATTCTGTCGCTGCAAGGGGTGATGGACGCAATCTTTCTGGCCCGGCGCCGCAAAGCAAGTCAAGTAAGCTGGCAGGCGGTTCTGGAGGAACTGCTGCTTAAAATAACGGAGGAACTCAAAGCATGGCAACTGTAATCGGCGTCCGCTTCAAAAACGCGGGCAAGCTGTATTTTTTCCACCCGGGTACTTTATGGCCGTCCGCCGGGGATTATGTGATTGTGGAAACGGCCAGGGGTGTGGAGTTTGGTGAAGTGGTCACTGGCGTGCGTGAGATCGATGACGATCAGATTATCGCGCCGCTCAAGCAGGTAATCCGCATTGCTTCCGCGGATGACATAGCGCATGCCCAGGACAATGAAAAGAACGAGCGGGAAGCGTATGCCGTTTGCCAGCGTAAAATAACAGAGCATAAGCTGGATATGAAGCTGGTCAGCGTGGAATACACCTTCGACAATTCTAATATTTTGTTTTATTTTACCCCCAACGGCCGGGTGGATTTCCGCTCCCTGGTCAAGGACCTGGCTTCCGTATTCAAAACCCGCATTGAGCTTCGGCAGATCGGTGTCCGGGATGAGGCAAAGATGCTGGGGGGCTTGGGGCCTTGTGGCAGGCCTATCTGCTGTGGCAGCTTTCTTGGTGATTTCCAGCCCGTTTCCATCAAAATGGCCAAGGAGCAGAATCTTTCTCTCAATCCTACCAAGATTTCCGGTGTGTGCGGACGGCTGATGTGCTGCCTGAAATACGAGCAGGACAATTACGAGCTGACCCGCAAACGCATGCCCAAAGTAGGCAAAGAGGTGATTGTGCCCGATGGCCGTGGTGTGGTTTGGGATGTGAATGTCATCAAGGAAACGGTGCGGGTAAGGGTTCAAAAGGGTGATTCCAGCGAGTTGAAGGATTATCCCATGACCGATGTTCAACGCACAGCACAGCAGAATGCGCCGGAGACGGCTCAGGCTGCTCCCAGGGAAGAGAGCGTACCGGAAGCCCGCCCGTCCAAGAAGGAACGGCACTCTAAACCTATTGTAAGTGCCGGTGAAGACAGCAAGCCCGTGCCTGTTTCGCCTTGGCTTGCTGCAGTCGACCATGCCATGCGTGCTGCCAGCAAGCAGGATGACGATCTTCCGGAGGAATTTATGGAGGAATCGGGCGAGGACAAGGATTTTGCTTTGGATGAGGATGTGTCAGAGGTGAATCCGGATGATCTTTTGTCTTTTCCTGATCTGATGGAGGATGCTCCGCAAATCGGCACTGAGGATGAAGATCAACTGTAACAATCTGTTTTCCTGATCTCTATCCTTATTTTGGCTTGCATTTGCCCTTACAGCGTGCTATGATAGTCAAGGCAGTTTTTATTGTATCCGGTCATTGATGGTGTACAAGGAGGTGAATCCACCATGGCATACAAAATTTCCGATGAATGCATCAGCTGCGGCGCTTGTGAACCTGAATGCCCCGTACAGGCGATTTCCGAAGGCGACAGCAAGTACGAGATCGATCCTGAAAAGTGCATCGACTGCGGTGCTTGTGCCGATGTCTGCCCCGTGGGTGCCCCCGCACAAGAATAAGCCATTGTTTTAAAGCCTCCCGTCCAGCGGACGGGAGGCTTTTTGTTTTTGAAGCCACGCGATTTCTCTTTCCTATTTGCATTGTGACAAATTGGTGATACCCGCATATGATATGGAGGAAGCTTGTTCATGGTTTCATGCGTGTAAAATCACACTCATTATCTTAATTTACAAGCTTTTTTCTAGAGATATGTAGACAGGGCCAGTTTTGTATGCTACAATGCAATAAGTTACAAAAGTATGAAGTTTTTATTTCGTTGAAGATGCCATGGTTTACGCAGGAGGAAGGGCGAAGGCAGCCTAATTTGGCCTACCGAAGATGGCCTCCGGGAGGATGAACCGCATGACCGTTATGTACAAAAAAGGAAAGCTCCGCACATTGAGCTTTTTTCTTTTGATATCACTAATTATATGCATACTGGGCACCGCCGCAGCAGCCGGTGTTGAAGTGAAGTCAGCACCGCTGGTTACCCTTTCAAGCTCCACAAACGGCATGGTGCGCGTGTACCTGTCCTCCATGGGCAATCCCAGTAAGCTTAACATAACCATTGCCGGCAGTTACAGCATTAACGGCAGTTCCAACCAGGCGCTTTCTAACGGAGAAAAGATTACCGTCAATTTCAGCAGCAGTACGGGAAAGCTGACCATTACCCGAAACGGCGTTACAATTGACATGGGCAGCCAGTTTGCGCTGCGCCGCCATAGTACCAGCGGCTCGAATGGGCTTCTTATCGCAGAATCCAACTCACCATCCAATCCATATCCCGGCGATCTCCGCTTTATTGTAGACAAGGTGAGCACCGGCTATAAGCTGTACACCATCGCTTATATTTATATCGAATATTATCTGTACGGCGTACTGCCATATGAAATGGGCAACAGCGCTCATATTGAAGCCCTCAAAGCCCAGGCCATCGCTGCCAGAACATATACGCTTCGGGCCATGCAGAGCCGCACCGGTTCTATCTACGACGTGGTGGATACCACCGGTGACCAGGTTTACCGGGGAACACCCAGCGGCAATTTGAATTGCAAGGCCGCCGTAGATGGAACAAAAGGCATTGTGGTCATGAATGGCTCCAGCCTGACAGGCACCTTTTATACCGCCTCCAACGGCGGACAGACGGAATCCAGTAAAAACATCTGGGGCGGCTCCGGCTACAGTTATTTGAATGTGAAGGATGACCCCTTCGACCTTAACAACCCCGATTCCAGAAAAATGACTGCCACCATCTATGGCGACGCGCTGAGCGGCAGCCAAAATGCCTCCTTAAAAGCACTGCTCAACGCAAAGGCAGCCTCTGCAATGCAGAGTATGGGGTATAACGGCAGCGCTTCCGTCGTGACGGTCACAAAAATCAACAGCATTACGCCCCACACGCCCAAATATGCCGATCCAAGCCGTTTGTACACAAAAATGGATTTCGGCCTTACCGTACGCACCAAGGACAGCAGCGGCACTACTGTGGAGGTGCCGGCGATTGTGACCTGCGAAATTTTCGGCGATCTGGAAGGCATGCTGGGCATGAGCATCATGTCCTCCCAAAACGAGCTGTGGACGGTTACAAAATCGGGCAGCAACTTTATCCTAAACGCCAGGCGCTATGGCCACGGTGTGGGATTAAGCCAGCGCGGCGCCATGCAGATGGGCCGATTGGGCTATACCTACGATCAGATTGTAGGTTTCTATTACGAGGGCTGCAAGCGCGTACAACATAATTTCACCAATACGATTTTGAGCCCCATTGTCTCAGGCCAGGAATCCCAGGAGGAGACAACGGTGGAAGATCCGGCGGACATTGAAGGCAGCGATGCCCCTGCTTCCGCCATCGTGAAGCTTGTCAACTCGTCAGATCTCCTGGGCATCCGCAAACAGCCCAGCACAACCGCCTCCATACTGGGTACAGTGCCCCACGGTGTGCCTGTGAAAGTTTGGGCCGTCAAAGATGGCTGGGCCTTCATCCAGTATGGCATGATCAGCGGTTATGTACAATCAAGCGCTTTGACCATCTCCGGTACCGCACCGGAGATCACCGACAGGACACCCACCGAGATCACCGAATACGCTACCGTTACAGCGTCACAATACCTGAACCTTCGGGCGCAGGGGAGTGCCACTGCCACCATTATTGGTACCGCCCCTTCAGGAGCTGTTCTATCGGTGTTCAGCAAAACAAGCCAGTGGGCATATGTTCAGTATGGTGCCATCATCGCCTATGCTTCCACTGACTTTTTGAAGTTCTCCTCCACATATCCAGTGGAGACTGTGGACCCGAGCAGCAATGGCGCGGTGGTCACGCTGGAAAGCGGCAGCGGAACGGTAAACCTTCGCTCTACGCCTTCGACCAGCGGCACGGTACTTCAAAAGCTGCCCCATGGTACGAATGTAACCGTTCTTCGCAACGACGGTGTATGGTGCAAGGTGAAATACCAGGACATCACCGGTTATATCGTTACCTCATACCTGGCCATGACGGGTGAGCCTGGTCAGACGCCTGACGAGGATCCAAACCTTGGCGAAGGGGAAATAGAGGCGATATCCAACCCCACCAGCAGCACCCTGAACCTGCGGGAAACAGCCAGCCTGGAAGCTGCCATTCTTCTGGAAATTCCCAAAGGGGAAAGTGTGATCGTAACTGAAAAGGGCAATACCTGGTGCGCCGTACGTTACGCCGGTGTCTCCGGGTTTGCAATGACGCAGTATCTCCTTTTTGATGACGAAGAAGATCCGCAGCAGCAAGAGCCCAGTTATGCAAAAGTTACCACCCAGCAAGGATCCCTGAATATGCGTACCCAGGGTAAAACGGGCAGCACCATCCTTTGCACCATACCTCAAAATGCTTATGTGGTGGTTGTCAGCCGCGGCACCACTTGGTCCAGGGTACAGTATGCCGGCTATGACGGATTTGTCATGTCCACCTACCTGACATTCCTGGATGCCGATCAAACTCCGCCGCCTACCCCCACACCAGCCCCAACGCCCACCCCAGTTCCTTTGAATATGCAGGCCAAGGTAACCACAGCCTCCGGCTCGCTGAACATGCGTAAAACTGCCGCATCAAACGGTACAATCGTTACGACCATTCCACAAAATGCCATAGTGACCATCTTGGCAAAAGGCGGAGAATGGACAAAGGTGAGCTATGCCGGGAAGACGGGCTATGTGATGACAAAGTTCCTAACCTTCCTGTCGGAGCCGACGCCTACCCCCGAAGAATCTACGGAACCGCCGGAGGACAGTGAAACACCAACGCCTACACCTACCCCCACTCCGACACCAACGCCTACCCCTGTGCCAACGCTTGCACCCAACATGGCATATGTTAATACGCAGCAAGGGTCACTCAATCTGCGCAAGGAGCCCAGGTCAGGCGCAACTGTCATATTGCAGATACCCCAATATGCGCAGGTGACAGTTCTCTCCAAGGGGAATACCTGGAGCCAGGTTAGCTATGGCGGAAAGACGGGCTATGTGATGTCCACATTCCTTGGCTTTGGAAGCTCTACGCCGCCCCCTTCCGCCTCACCCGGACAATCAACGCCTACCCCTGTGCCTTCTGTGGCCTATGTGAACACTTCAAGCGGTTCTTTGAACATGCGCCGGGAACCTAAAATCACTGCCGCCGTTCTATTGAGGATTCCTCAAAACGCGCAGGTAACGCTTCTTTCCAAAGAAAACACATGGAGCCATGTATCCTATGGTGGAAAGACGGGCTATGTGATGACCTCCTATCTGCGTTTTGTCTCATCAACACCCTCTCCGTCCCCATCGCCCTCTCCTACTCCTACGCCAACAGGTTCTGGTGAATCAACCCCGACTCCTACACCTGCCCCAACGGCGACTACCGCCTGGGTGAACACGCAAAACGGTTCCCTGAACATGCGTCAAAAAGCCGCCTCCGGCAGCACCGTATTGATAACCATTCCACAGTATGGCGTCGTTTCCGTGCTGGAAAAGGGGAGCACCTGGTGCAAGGTTAGCTTTGGCGGCAAGACTGGATATGTGATGACAGGATATCTATCCTTTACGGGCAACCCTCCCATATCAAACACTGAAACGCAAACCGCCTGGGTGCTTACGGACAGCGGGTCTTTGAACATTCGTTCAAAGCCTGCAAGCTCGGCCATGAAGGTGGGTGCCGTACCAAGGCTTTCGCAGGTAACGGTATATTCAAAAGGTTCCACCTGGTCGCAAATAACCTGGAATGGCATCAGCGGCTATGTGATGACATCCTTTTTGACGTTTACCAAACCTGATGAGCTTGCTTCAGCAATTACACAGGAATCGACGCAATTACAAGAAACAAACCAAACGCAGGATACGGAAAAGACGCAGCAGCAGGAACAGACGTCCGCTTCTACTCCCGTGCTTGATCCTACTCTGGTTACGGTAGAGGATATGACCGCCACTGTAACCCCGGATAACGGCACGCTAAACCTGCGCACGGAGTGCAGCACAACGGCTGCCATCCTGTTTGAAATGCCCGAGGGAGAAGTTGTTGAGGTGCTTATGCGTGGCGATACCTGGTGCAAGGTGGTCTATAAAGACCAGGAAGGCTACTGCATGACAAAGTATCTTACCTTTCCGACGGAGTCATAAAATGGTGGAAGCTGGATGGGTGAAGCCCGGGGAACGGGTGGATGATCTTCAATTTGCGGGGCTCACAATCATACAAAATCCAAAGGCGTTTTGTTTTGGCATGGACGCGGTGCTGCTGGCCGACTTTTGCTGTATCCGTTCTGCAGACATGGCGGCAGACTTGGGTACCGGCACAGGCATATTGCCCCTTCTGTTGTCTGGACGGGCTGCGCGTGCCGTGATCCATGCCTTTGAGATTCAAAAGAATATGGCGGAAATGGCCCATAGAAGCATCGCCATGAACGGACTTACGCATCGAATCTTCATCCATGAAGATGATTTACGCAACGCTCCGCGCCTTGTAGCGCCCGGATCCCTTGACCTGGTGGTCTGCAACCCGCCTTACGGCAAGCAGGGCAGTGCTCTTATCAATCCCAAAGAGGAGTTGCGCCTGGCCCGGCATGAGGGCGGAACGACATTGGATGATGTGGTGTATACAGCCAAGGTTCTATTGAAAAATGGCGGGAGGTTGGCGGTGGTCTTTCCTGCTCCCCGGATGCTGGAGCTGATGGATACGATGCGGCATCACAAGCTGGAACCCAAGCGGTTTCGTATGGTTCACTCCAAAGCGGAAAAAGCCCCCCATCTTGTTTTGGTGGAGGGTGTCAAGTCAGCACGGCCCATGCTGCACTGCCTTCCGCCGTTGATCATTTATGATGCGCAGGGAATGCCTACCCCTGAGTTGAACCGAATTTACCACCGGGATGATTCGGGAACAATATGACTATTAGAATTTTTATTCCTCCAGCGAGGTTAAGCTATCACGCGCCAATGGGGGCGCTTTTTTCTTAAGGATTCGTATGAGTAGCACAATGCTCCACACAAGCCCTACCGTCTGACCTGCCATCATGGCAAAGGCGGTCCCGTACAGGCGAAGTTCAGCCATCCCGGTGAGGAACCAACTGCTCAGCAGTGTAACGCTAGCTCCCGCCAGTGTACCATACAGTGCTTGCTTTTGCCTGCCCAGACCCGCGATCATCCCGGATAAAACCTGCTGCAAACTCATGAGCAGCACAGCCGGACACAGATAACGGATGAGAGGCGTCAATTCTGGCAGCCGGTACATACTGCCGGCGATCCATGGAGCCGCTGCGTACAAAACGACTCCGCAAAGCGCGCCCACAAGAATGGCGGCCAGCATGAGCTGCAGGCTGATGGCCTTTAGCGCTTTGGGATTGTTTTCCCTGGCGGCCAGGGCTGGCGTGGCCAGCATGGCCAATGATCCGGTGAAAACCGAGGGCAGCATGACAACCGGCATCACCATGCCCGCAAGCATGCCAAACCGGGAGGTGGCTTCCATCAGGTCAAGACCGGAAGCGCGAAGCCGGAAGGGAATCATCATGGCACTCAATGATCTGAGGACCGTGCTTGTCAGTCTCGTGGCGGTGGGGGGCAGTGCAAGGCGCATGACCTGTTTTTGCACTTGCTTGCCGGGCTTCGCCGAAGGCCGTGGCAAATGCAGCATCAGGATTACCAGAATCACACCTGCCGCTTCCGATACGGCGGTGGCAAAGCCGGGCACCGCCGCGGTCCATGCTGCGGTAAGGTTTGGCAGTACCTTTAATAACAGGAAAGCAATCAAAAATCGAAGCGTCTGCTCTGTAAGCTCGCTCAGTGCCGGAGGCCAGGCATTGTTCATTCCATAACAGTATCCGTTGTATGCTGCCGAATAACCCAGAACCAGGATGCACGGCGCGGACATCAATAAGGATGGGAATGTGCGGTCATCGCCCAAGAACCTTGCAATGACGGGTGTTACAAGCAGATACAGAGGTATCCAAATCAGCGACAACAGCCTTACAAGACGCTTGCCGGCGTGCAGCGCTTCTTCCTTCTTCCCTTCAGCAGCCTTGGCCGTCAGCCGGCTCACCGCGAGAGGCAGCCCTGCTGTGGCAGGAGTGATAGCCATCATGTGCACGGAACTGCCCAGTTCCATGATCCCCATAATCTCGGATCCCAGCATTCTGGAGAAAAGCACACGCATCAAAAATCCCATGGCCCGAACGAGCGTGTTGGTAAGCGTCAACAGTATTGCCTGTTCCCGGATGGTCTGTTTCGCCATCGCCATCCCTCCCGGGAGAACATATGCCGGGAAAGAGAAAGGAATGTCGTTTGACACATACAATCAAACACCGTATAATAACAAAAAACGCCCAAACGGGCGCAATGGAGGGGACGGTGGCTTTTTGGATAAATGGGATCACCGGTTTATGCAGATGGCCCATGTCATCGCGGGATGGACAAGCTGTTTTATGGAAGGGCGCAGCATTGGGGCCGTGATCGTCAAGGATAAAAGGATCATGACCACCGGTTACAACGGTGCTCCCGCGGGCCTTAAAACCTGCAGGGAGCGGGGCGAATGCATGCGCCGCCGCCTGAACATTCCATCCGGAACAAGGGCGGAATTGTGCTACGCCATCCACGCCGAACAAAACGCAATCATCCAGGCTGCCAAGCTTGGCATATCCATCGATGGGGCTACGCTGTATTGCACCCATCAGCCCTGCTCCGTCTGCGCCAAAATGATTATCAACGCAGGCATCCGGCGGGTGATCTATCAGGAAGGTTATCCGGACCCGTTTTCCCTGGAGATATTCGCCGAGGCGGGAGTGCTTTTGGAACAGTACGAATCCCAAGCATAGCCTAGGATACAGTAGGGAGGAGTACCTTGGGGATGCAACGAAGGGGAGAAGTCCCTTCGTTTGAAATCGTATCGCCCGGCATTGCCGGGCGGGCGGGGTTTGCGAAGCAAACATTCCTTACACTTTTCACCGACCGCGGGCGTAGCCCGCAGGTGAAAAGTGCGGAATCAAAAAAATGACAACGTCATTTTTTTGAAAGTGTTTCTGGCCAAGGTTCTTCGCCGGCACAAAAGCCACGGAGTTTGTTGATGGCCCGCTCCACCGCATCCCGTGATGTGCCCCAGGGCTTTTCCTGATTGCGGTAATCGAATTTAAGCGTGAACCATTCCACCTCTTGTTCGATTCTATTCAGGTTCGACGTGATCAGGTTTGACAGTGTTTCTATAAAAGGGGCAAGTTCCCTGGTGGGCAGGCTCTCCTCCGCCATGGATAAAAGCTGCGCACCATGGGGGATACATACGCCTTTGGACTGTGAAAACGCCTTGCGAAAATCCTTATCCCGCTCCCACAGGTAAAGCATCGTGTAGACGTAACGGTTCATGTTGTCCTTTATGCTGTCGCATAAAACGCAGGAGGACGCGGTTCCTTCAAGCATTCGGGCCGTTTCCTGCAAAGGGGTTTGGGATGAGCCATTTCCCCTGAACAACCTTTTGAAAGCGATACCGCCCGTTTGTTTTTCTATTTCCTTTGCCTTGGATAGGATGCTTTCCACAGCTTTTTCCGTTTCCTTCATGTGGGTGTGCAGCATCAAGGCAAGCCCAAGCCTGTTCTTTTCCGCAAATAACTGCTTCAGGTGATGGCCGCAAAAACCCTTTTGGTTCACACGGATGCGGGTATCAGGTTCCATGACGGATGCACCTAAAAAACGCTGGATGTCCAACAGCTCAATCCTGCGCTTCAGCGCGCACAGGGGGCATTCACCGTTTAGCTTCACCGCGTCCCATACGGGAATGGTATCGATGTGATATTGCAAGGACAGGCTCCTTTCCCTTGGGGCATGTTTCATCCATCGTAGCACAGCATGCCCTGCCGTTTCAAGGTTTTTGCATATTTTCCTCCCGCCTCTCATAGGGTTTAGCGAATGGGACAAGGGGGAATGTACATGCATACTGCAAAAGTTGAGAAACGAACCTACAAGGCACCTGGCGGCGGCAAGCGGATGTTAACAATCGTGCTGCTTTTTGTATCTTGTCTCTTGATCCTCTCCGGGCTGCTCAGGGACAATAGCGGCGGCCTTCTGATGGAAGTGAAGGTCACACCCACGCCGACGGTCATCGGGAAAGTCTTCGATGAGACGATCGTTACCCGGGAAATCAGCCTTCCCAAAAGAAGCTGGTATGCCATTCAGCTTGGTGCCTTCGACGGCGAAGATTCCGCCCGCTCCCAGGCGGAAAGCTTTATGGCCAGAGGGGCGGCGGGCTATGTTCGCAAGGACAGCCGCTTTCGGGTGCTGGCCGCGCTGTATCCTACCAGGGAGGAAGCGCAAACGGTACGACAGCAGCTTCAAAGCCAGCATCAAATTGATTCCTACGTTTATGAAATCACCTTGCCAGAGATCGTGTTGAACGTGAAGAATGGCATGGCCGGTCAACTGGACGTGCTGGAAGCCGGGATGCAGTTTTTGCATACCGCCATCGAAAAGTTCTGTCAAATTTCCATCTCCATGGACAGGCAGGACCTTATAGTGGAGCAGGAGCTAACGCGGCTGGCGGAGATTGCGTCCCAGGCGGATACCCTGAAAACAGTGCTGGCGCAACGGTTTTCTTCCGTCAAATCTGCGGCGGTAAGCGATCTGATCAATTTGCTTGCAGAGATAGGGAAATCTTCCTTGGCGG
>JAEZLW010000022.1 GCA_023415145.1 Bacillota bacterium
TGGAGCATGGCCTTGATGAACTGTTCTATGGTATCGCTCAATCGCATAAAACATCCCTCATTTCCTGGCCGAAAATAATCTGACTATCTTTGACCAATTCAATTTTATCATGAGGAAAGCAAAAAAGCAATGACCAGCCAGCTTAAAATATTCCCCGTTAATGGATTTGACCGACTTGTTTGACAAAAACCGATAGTGCAAGAATCGTCAATGATGTAAAATGCTAAGTTCATGATATACAAACGATATACATACGTGGTAATATAAGGCTACACAGGATTCATTTGGAGGTGTATGACATGAAATCCATATTTGGAAGATTATTTTCCGTGAGTATTGCAGTTTTTCTGGCTCTTGCTCTTTTTCTGAGCATTCTGCCATCCGCTATGGCTGCAGATACAGATGATGAAGTTAGCGCTTCCGGGTGTAATTATCCTACGACCATAACAGAAGGAAAGACCTTCTCACTCAAGGGCATCGTATCTTCGGAAAGCAGCAAAATCGTACGCTTGGAAGCAGGAGTGTACAATGCTGAAGGTACCATGCTCACAGGCCGAAGCTGGAATCCAAAGGCCAAGAGCATCAACTTACGCTGGTACGTAAACCCCTATGTGAAGTTCGGCAAACTGACGCCTGGCACTTATACCTACAAGATCACCGCCACCAACAGCTCGGTAAAAAAGGTACTTCTCAGCCAATCCTTTACGGTAACACCCAAGGCTATTGAGGCCGATGATCTGTCGTCCTCGGGCTGTAATTTTCCCACAACGCTGACGAAAGGAAAAGGCTTTTCCCTGCGCGGTGTGGTTTCCTCCAAATCTTCCTTAATAACGAATCTTACAGCGGGCGTATTTGACAAGGACGGCGATATGCTCACTGGCCGCTCCTGGAACCCGAAAGCCAAGGCCGTTGATATCAGGTGGTATGTAAATGCTTACGTAAAGTTCGGTCAACTGGTTGAGGGAACCTATACCTACAAAATCATTGCCACCAACAATGAGGGTCAGAAGACGCTTTTGATAAAGGACTTTGTGGTGGAGGCTCCCGTTGCCATTTCCGACAAATTGACGGCGTCTGGCTGCAATCATCCCACGACGCTAACAAAAGGAAAGGGCTTCTCTTTGCGCGGCGTTGTTTCTTCCCAGTCATCCAGCATCACCAATCTGACAGCGGGCGTCTTTGACGGGAAAGGCAGCATGCTTACAGGCCGAAACTGGAATCCCAAGGCCAAAAAAGTAGATCTGCGGTGGTATGTGAACTCCTATGTCAAGTTCGGCACGTTGGTGGAGGGTACCTACACCTACAAGATCATCGCCACCAATGCAAAAGGCCAGAAAACACTGCTCAGTGAAACGTTCCAGGTAACACCTGCCGCTGCCACTTCCGACAAGCTTTCTTCCTCAGGTTTGAACGCACCAAATCTTTTAATCAAGGGCCGCGGGTTTTACTTAAGAGGCGTTGTTTTCTCCCAGACGTCAAAAATAAAGGGACTTACGGCTGGCGTGTTCGACAGTAACGGAACCATGCTTACAGGCCGAAGTTGGAATCCGAAAGCCAAATCGGTAGACTTCCGCTGGTACGTGAACCCTCATGTAAAGTTTGGTACGCTGGGGGCAGGTACTTATACGTACAAGGTTGTTGCCACCAACGACGGCGGTCAGGCAACTCTGTTGGAAGAAACCTTTGAAGTGGTTGAGTAGCAAAAAATCATAGCAGAACCCCGGCAAACTGCCGGGGTCCTTGTTTTTTATGAGCTTAGCCTTCCGCAGCTTCCGATGCCGCTTTGCCGATCAAACCGCCGGTGGTGATATCCTTGAGCATCTTGGGAATGTCCACACCCACAGCTTCCTTGATGGCTTCAAAGTTTTGCAGCATAACACCGGACACATCCTTGGCCATTTGAGTAGCACCGCCATCGCCAAAGAGGATGATCTTTTCGGTCTTGCTAAGCGGGTCACTGACAGCCTTGGCAATATCAGGCATACGGCTGATCACCATTTCCAGCATGGCAGCCTGACCGTACTGCTTCATGGCTTCGGCCTTTTTGAGAATGGCATCCGCTTCGGCTTCACCCTTTAGGCGGATAGCCTCCGCCTCATTCCTGGCCAGAACCAGCGCTGCCTCTGCTTCCTTCTGCGCCCTGTAGAAATCAGCCTCGGCACGCTCGCGGATTTCAATGTTCAACCGTTCCCGCTGGATTTGCACTTGCTGGGCCTGCAGCTCTGTTTCCTTCTGCAAGCGCACCAGTTCTGCGGCAGCCTTCTCAGTTTCCAGTTCCTTGCGGGCAACTTCCTGTTGTACGTTGTAGGCCAGGTCGGCCATGGCCTTAGCCTTGTCCTGCTCAGCCCTAAAGGACGCCCTTTTCAGCTCCAACAGCTTTTCCTGCTCTGCCATGTTGGCGTTCGCCTCTGCTTTTGCCCGATAGCCTTCCTGCTGGGCGGTGGACTGGCGGATGAGCGTATCGCGTTCAGCTTCCGCTTTGGCGATGTCGGCATCACGCTTTTTCTCAGAGATGTTCTTGACTGCCAGCGTATCCAACACACCGTCGTTGTCGGAGAAGTTTTGAATCGTGAGGTTCACGATCTCAAGCCCCATGTTCTTCATGTCTGTGGTGGCTGCCCGCTGCGTTTCCTGTGCAAACTTGTCACGGTTTTGCACCAGGTCGGCAATGGTCATGCGGCCAATGATTTCGCGCATGTTGCCTTCCAGTACCTGCATAGCCACAGCGGCAATATCGGCCTGCGACCAGCCCAGGAACTGCTCCGCAGCGGTGGCCACAGAAACAGCGTCGGAGCCGATCTTGATGTTGGCCACGCCATCCACCATCATGCCGATATATTCCTGGGATGGCACCGCCTGAGTGGTTTTGATGTCCACCTGCATGATGCCCAGGTTCAGCCTATCCACCCGCTCGAAAAATGGGATCACGAAGGTAGCGCCGCCTCGCACGATGCGGTAGCCGAATTCCTTCACAATCTCCTTGCCCGTTTCATCCTTGACCTTGTACTTGCGCCGCCGGCCGCTGACGATGAGGGCTACGTTGGGAGGAACCTTGATGTAGTTGCGCACGAACGCGATGAGAAGCAAGACTGCCAAAGCAACCAAAATCCAAAGGAAAACCTGACTGTTTTGCTGGAAAAACCGCTCGAATGAAGACATAACAAACCTTCCCTATCCTTTCAAAAGATATGATGCAGGGAAACCCTTTCCCAAAGAACACTCATTCTATTAAAAAGAGCAAGAGAATATGAGGGACTAACTTGAGGGGAGCAACAAGGGGGCCAAGCCCCCTCGCTGCAAATCGTCTCACCCGGCTATGCCGGGTGGACAGGGGTTTGCAGAACAAACATTCTTTACACTTTTCGCCGGCCGTCAGCATAGCCAACAGGCGTAAAGTGCAATCTCAAGGAAATGGCGTATAAGCACCATTTCCTTGTAGCGAAGCTATTTTTGAGTCGCCCAATTCAGAATATCTCTCCACAGGGGATGATCTTTATCCAGTACCAATGTGCTGTTTTGATCAATGGATGTTTCCAATGCCTCCAAAGACCGCCAATAGCTGAAGAATTCCTCATCCTTGCCATAAGAATTGGCATAGATCTCCAGTGATGCCGCATCGCCATCACCGCGGATCCGTCCGGCTTCGCTCATGGCATCCGCCTCCAGCTTACGCGCTTCCAGATCAGCGCTTGCCACGGCTTTCAAATACTTCTCCTGACCTTCGCTGCGAAGCTGCTGAGCCACCTTGGCCCGGTCGGCCTGCATGCGGGCATAAGTGCTTTCAATGTTGGCGGGAGGCAGGATTGTCCGATGCACCTGGATGTCCTTGACCTCAATGCCGCGCAGGCACATGTCAGCGTTGATGGTTTTCAAACCGATGGCCAGGGTGGTATTCAGCGCATCCTTGTTGCTGACGAAGTCCTCCGCCAGCATGCGGTTGATGGACTGAACGATGACGGGGTGGATCAGGTTATCCAATTGATTTTCCGCACTTTTCATGCTGCCCAGCTTGAGACTGAACAACGCGGGATCGGCAATGTACCACTGGGCGAAAGTAGTGATGTAGTACTGTTTCTTTTCCTGTGTGTTTACCACTTCGCTGTCGGAAATATAGGTGAACAGCCGGGAGGAGTACCGCTCCACCTTGTCTACGAAAGGCAATTTGAATTGCAGGCCGCTGCCTACAACGATTTGCACATCGTCCGACATGGTTATCTCTTTTTCCAATTGATCGGCAAAAGTTTTATGGAAGTCATTCTCGCTATTGATGACAATGCGCTTGATGACGCCAAAGCGGCTTACCATCGCTTGTTCCGACTCACCGACAATGAAGAAGACTTCGTTGAGCAGAATCAACAGCAGAATAAACAGCAAACCATAGAAAAAGATGCGCTTTCCGTTTTTGCGGGCAAAGGATTTCAATTGCTCGCTCTCATAATTGATTGGCTTTTGATAGTTCATCTGTCCATTTTGCATATTTCTCACTGCCTTTCCGTCGAGACGACCGCGGCGGGAACCTCGCCGTCATTCAGATCCAGCACTTTCAAAACTTCGCTGTCGTTATCCGCCACAATGAGCCTGCCGCTGTTGTTTAAAATATGTTCCATGGTTTCAATCAGCAGCCTTTTGCGCGTAATTGCCGGCGCGGCCTTATATTTCTCATACACGGCGTCGAACACAGCCACCTCAGCTTCGGCGGCGGCAACCGTTTCCGCCTTGTAGGCCTCTGCCTCCTGCAACAACTGGTATGCCTTGGAACGGGCAGCAGGCAAAATCTCGTTTTTGTACTTTTCCGCCTCGTCAAGCCGTTTTGTCATCTCGTTCTTGGCGTTGTTCACGTCCTCGTAGGAGGCGGATACGGCCTTGGGAACAGTAATGTTTTGAATGCGCACGCTGTTGATTTTGACACCCATTTCATAACTGTCCACAACATTTTGAAACTCCGGCAGCACCGCCCGTTCGATGTCTTCCTTATTCAGGAGGGCATTGTCCAGCGCAAGGCTTTGAATGTTGCGACGGATTACCGCTTCAAAGGCCAACTGCAGCGTCCCCTCAGGGTCGTCCACGTCAAAGTGGTATTGCTTCACATCCCGTATGGTGTATTGGTAAATGGCATCCAGCGCTACGATGCTGTTGTCATTGGTGAGCATCACGCGTTCGCCTTCATTGTCCACATACTTGGATGCCCGCCCGGACGAACCCTGTGCCGTGGTACGGAAACCGTATTCCTTGGTGTGAATGGTGGTCACACTTTCGCTGATGATGGTCTGTACAAAAGGAATGCGGAAGTATAGTCCCGGCCCGTGGGTGGCGGTAACACGGCCAAAGGTGATGACCAGGGCTTCCTCACCCTGCCCTACGCGGAAAAAACCGCTGAACAGGATGATCCCGGCCAGCGCAAGAACCACAAGGAACGCCAGCAGTTTGCCGGATATCTTGGATCGCATGGCAAATCTCCTTCCCATTTCAAAGGGGCACTTGAGCCCGCTTTCGATGCATCCAGCATACCATATGCAGTTTATTTTGTATAGGCTGACGTTCCCAATCATACACAGTGATTCACAAAAGATGCTATGAGGCGCATGAACCCCTGAAAACAGGTCACTTGACAGGAAAAAAGCGAGAAAGCTGCCGGCATCATTATTGACACCAAAGCATGTTTGTGGTTTAATAAGCCGTGCCTGTTTGTTTACTTTTGCTAAACTTGCCACATCGCTTTCAAGTTTAGCAAAAGTAAACATATATGTGGATGTTTATAGGAGTTATTCTGATGCCAAAAGGAGATGAGCCTATGAAGATCGGCGAAAAGCTGCGCCGCCTGCGCATGCTTAGGGGGTTGACCCAGGAGGAGCTTGCCGACCGGTGCGAACTGAGTAAAGGGTTCATTTCACAGGTGGAAAGGGATCTGGCTTCCCCCTCCATTGCCACGCTCACAGACCTTTTGGAGTGTTTGGGCAGCAGCATCCCCAGCTTTTTCAATGATAAGGAAGCCGAAAAGATTGTTTACACTTCCCAGGACATGTTTGTCAAGGAAGAAGAGGAAGCGCTTCACGGCAGCATCACATGGCTGGTGGCTGATGCCCAGAAAAACAGCATGGAGCCCATCCTGGTGGAAATGGGAGAGGGCGGAGAAACACAAATGCTGCCGCCCCATGACGGGGAGGAGTTTGGCTATGTCCTCACCGGCAACATCCACATTCTCATAGGGGATAAAAAATATAAAGCAAAAACGGGCGACAGCTTCTGCATCCATCCCCATGCGCCACATCAACTGAAAAACGCAGGCAAAGTAAGCGCCAAGGTCTTGTGGATCTCCACGCCCCCCATGTTTTGAGGGTATGATCAAAAGATAAAGGAGACCGCTCCCCATGGTTGAAAAAACACACCTGATCGACCTTGAATCCATATCAAAGGATTTTGACGGCACAACAGTGCTGGACAATATCAACTTATATATCCGCAAGAAAGAGTTTGTGACGCTGCTGGGGCCCAGCGGGTGCGGTAAAACCACCACGCTGCGCATCATCGGCGGGTTTGAATATCCTTCCAGCGGCAGGGTTCTTTTTGAAGGCAAGGATATCACACATGTTCCGCCTTACAAGCGCAAGGTGAATACCATCTTTCAAAAGTACGCGCTGTTCCCTCATTTGAACGTGCAAGACAACATCGCCTTCGGCCTGAAAATAGCCAAGGTAGATAGAAATGACATCCACCGCCGGGTGGAGGCCATGCTGGAACTTACGAATTTAAAGGGATACGGCAAGCGCAGCGTGGAATCCCTCTCCGGCGGGCAGCAGCAGCGTGTAGCCATCGCAAGAGCATTGGTGAACGAGCCGGAAGTCTTGCTTCTGGATGAACCGCTGGGCGCGCTGGACCTGAAACTTCGCAAGGAAATGCAATTGGAACTGAAAAACATGCAGCAGCGCCTGGGTATCACTTTCCTGTATGTGACCCACGACCAGGAGGAAGCGCTCACCATGAGCGATACCGTCGTAGTCATGCGGGACGGACAGATTCTGCAAATCGGTGATCCCAAACGTATTTACGACGAACCGGTGAACGCATTCGTAGCCGACTTCATTGGTGAAAGCAATATCCTAAAAGGCACGATGATCCACGATGAACTCGTGTCCTTTGCAGGAGCTGAATTCCCCTGCGTGGATGCAGGCTTTGGCAACAACACACCGGTTGATGTGGTGGTGCGCCCTGAGGATGTTATGCTGGTGGGCGAGGATGTTGGGCTGCTTACCGGCACGGTCAAGAGCGTTCTTTTCAAGGGCGTGCATTACGAAATGATGATCGATGCCGGTCATACCACCTTCAAAGTTCATTCCACCACCATGCAGCCGCAAAGCTCCAGGGTGGGCATCGTCATTGTTCCCTTTAACATCCATATCATGAAGCCCATGGCGGATGCCAGGGAGGAAATCAGGTCTTGATGAACGGCATGCAGCTTCATCCATGGGCGTGGTGGCTGATGGCACTGGGCCTTATCGGTTTTGCGGCGATGGTTTTTCTGTCCATTCACCGTAACAATGGCGTGAAGCGCTCTCTGTTTGCCTCCCCTTACACGCTGTGGATGATCTTGTTCACCGTGCTGCCGGTGATTCTCATCGGTTACTACGCCTTCACAGACAAGACAGGCGCATTCACCATGGACAACTTCAGCCACTTTTTTGACAGCAATCATTCCAAGAATCAAATCTACTCTTCCATGGGCGAGCAGTACGCCGCTTATATCCGCCGGGGTACGGTGAATGTGGACACACTGTTCTATTCCATGTGGATGGCCTTTTTATGCACAGTGATCTGTCTTGTTATGGGCTACCCAGCCGCACTTTTCATGTCCGACAGGGAGATGAAAATCGGCAGCACCATCGTGGTGTTGTTTATCATCCCCATGTGGATGAATTTCCTTCTGCGCACCGTGGCGTGGATGTCGCTGCTGGAGGATCAAGGGCTGATCAACAGCATTTTAAGGTCGTTGGGTTTTCATAGCGCGCAGCTCATGTACAACAACGGTGCTGTTCTGCTCGGCATGGTGTACAACTTCCTGCCCTTTATGGTGTTTCCCATCTATACGTCACTGACCAAAATGGATGTACGCCTTCTGGAGGCGGCCCATGACCTGGGCGCCAACCACGTAAAGACATTTTTACGTGTAACGCTGCCGCTCAGCATCCCCGGCATCATTTCCGGCATCACCATGGTGTTCATGCCCTCCGTCACCACATTCTTTATCCCCCGAATTCTGGGTGGCGGTAATACCATGATGTTCGGAGACCTGATTGAGAATAAATTTTTGACTGAAGGCAACTGGAACGTGGGCAGCGCACTCAGCCTGGTCATGATGGTGCTGATCCTTGTAAGCCTTGGCATTTTACGCAAGGCCGACCCGGAAGGCGAAGGGGGGAGCATGATTTGAAAAGGTTGATCAAACGCGCTTACCTTTCCCTTATCCTGCTGTTTTTGTATATCCCCATCATCGTTCTTATTTTTCAATCATTCAACAGCGGAAAGAGCCGAGCCAAGTGGGAGGGCTTCTCCCTGCATTGGTATGGTGAGCTGTTTAGTGACAGGTCCATCATGGCCGCGCTGTATGTAACCCTCACCGTAGCTATCATAGCAGCCATAACAGCCACCATCCTGGGAACGCTGGCGGCTATCGGTATCCATGCCATGCGTAAACGGCCTCAATCCTTCATGATGACAATGACCAACCTGCCCATGACCATGCCCGACATCGTAACAGGCATATCGCTGATGCTTCTGTTCCTGTTTGCCAAAGTGGAGCGTGGCTATGTGACGATGCTGCTGGCACATGTCACCTTCAATACGCCGTATGTGATCCTTTCGGTATTGCCAAAGCTCAAGCAAATGAACAAGCACAGCTATGAGGCGGCACTGGACCTGGGAGCCACGCCCGGATATGCGCTTTTGCATGTTATATTGCCGGAGATCAGTCCGGGTGTCATTACTGGTGCGCTTCTTGCTTTCACACTTTCGCTGGATGATTTTGTCATCAGCTATTTCACCACCAGCCCGCTGGTTCAGAATCTGTCCACACTGATTTATTCCAAAGCCCGCATTGGCATCGAGCCCACGCTCAACGCGCTGAGCGCGTTGATGTTTGTGGCGCTGCTGCTGCTTTTGCTGGCCGTCAACCGCCGGACGGTCAAGGCCCAAAAGAAGTCAGCCTGATGTTCTGCGCTATTGTGCATGACATACATTTTTGATCAGTAAAGAACAGGAGGTTAAACTCATGAAAAAATGGCTTACTCTGCTTCTTATCGCGTGCCTGTTGGTACCCGCTGCAACAAACGCGGAAAACGCTGGCGTGGTGAACATTTTCAACTGGGAAGATTATATCGACGAGCAAACGCTGGAGATGTTTACGGCTGAAACGGGCATCAAAGTCAACTACATGAACTTCACCACGAATGAGGATATGCTGGTACAGGTGGAAGCCACACCTTCAGCCTTTGACGTGGTATTTCCGTCCGACTATGCCGTGGAGCGGATGATGGCCAACGGGCTGCTGGAAAAGATCGACTTTACCAACGTGCCCAACGCTCAGCAGATTCTTCCGGAACTGCGCAACGCCACCTATGATCCCACAGGCGAATACAGTGTACCCTACATGTGGGGTACCGTAGGCATCCTGTACAACAAGACCATGGTCACAGAACCTGTGGACAGTTGGGCCATATTGTGGGATACAAAATATATGAACAGCGTTTTCATGATGGACAGCATCCGTGACACCATGGGCATTACGCTGAAATATATTGGTGAATCCATGAACACCCGTGATCCCATTGCATTGGAAAAGGCAAAGGAGTTACTTATCCAGCAAAAGCAGTCGGGTATCGTGAAAGCTTATCAGGTGGATGAGACGAAGGACAAGATGGTAGCCGGCGAAGCCGCACTGGCGCTGATGTGGAGCGGTGACGCCCAGTATGCCATCGACCTGAACCCTGATCTGGATTACGTAGTGCCCAAGGAAGGCTCCAATGTGTGGGTAGACGCCATGGTCATTCCCAAGGGTGCCAAGAACAAAGCCAATGCGGAAGCCTTTATCAATTTCATGTCCAGGCCTGACGTTGCACAATTGAATTGTGAGGCCATCTGGTACTCCTCCCCCAATGCCGGTGCCATCGAACTGATGGGGGAAGAATACGCAGATAACCCCGTAATGAACCCAGCGCCTGAAGTGGTGGAGCGTTGCGAATACTTCAACGATATACAGGATTTCATTGCAATCTACAATGCACTTTGGCTGGATATCAAGAGTGCCAAGTAGGCTGGGACTCCCCGTAAAAGTGCCGTCTGAGAATCACAAACGAACGCCCGGCAAGATGCCGGGCGTTCTCTTTATTTCTCTTGCTGCTGAACAGTGTTCCCTTTCTGACTCCATTATAGCATACTTTTTCAAGAAAGAACAGACTGTATATTCCAGCGTGATTATGCTAGACTACATGCACGTCGGAACAAGCCGAATCTCATTGTGCGTCTTGAGACGAAAGGAGATAAAAGGCAGTGAATCAGGTAAAGGAGCAGGGGGATCTGAATGCTGAAAAGCTTTATTTGGAACAGACAATCGCCTTTGTGCGCAAGCAGTGGCAATCAGCGAAGCAAAGAATCCTGGGTGAGGAAGCAGAAATATCCTCTGCCTATGAAGAAATGCTGGAAAATGCTACCCATGACCTGAAAGGATTGTATTCCGAACAGGGTTTTCACAATTTGGCATCATTAAGCCAGTATATCATGCCTGTTACGGCGCAAATTGCCGCCCACGAGTCCGGAGTCCAGGCGATTCGTTCCCTGGAAGGCATGATGGATTCCCCTTACTTCGCCCGGATAGATTTTCTATACGACGGTGAGGAAACCGTTGAAAAAGTTTATATCGGGCGCGCTACGCTTTTGGATCAAAAAACGCTGACCGTTTATGTGCACGACTGGCGAGCACCTATTTCCAGCGTGTTCTATCGCTTTGGCGTTGGCAAGGCATCATTTATCGCCCCCAACGGCAAGGTTGACGGAGAGGTTCTTTTAAAAAGGCAGTATGAAATCAGGCGCGGTGCTTTACTGTACTTTTTTGATGCGGATGTTCAGATCATTGACGAATTTCTACGGCAGCTATTGTCAAAGCATGCTTCCCCCAAAATGAAGACCATTGTGGAAACCATACAAAGGGATCAGGATATCGTGATTCGGGATATGGAAAGCGATGTGCTGATGGTTCAGGGTGCGGCGGGAAGCGGAAAAACGTCCATTGCGTTGCACAGAATTTCCTATTTGATGTATCAGGGATTAAGCGGCAGGCTTAACGCAAACGACATTCTTATTCTCTCACCCAACTCGGTATTTGAGGAATACATTTCGCATGTACTCCCTGACCTGGGTGAGAAAAATGTAAAGACCCTGTTGTTTGAAGATATGTTCCATGGCATATTGCCGGTGGTGCCAATGCATACAAGAAGCCAGACCACGGAATATGTACTATCCTGCGAGGATGAGAAGCGTGCTGCGCTTATAAAGAGCAGCATGGACTTTAAGGGTTCCGCCGCTTTTTTGGAAATCCTAAAAAGGATGGTAAAGGACCTGCCGAGAAAATGGATCGCTTTTACGGATATTGATTATGATGGCCGGTGCATTGCGCACCGGGAAACAGTAAAGTCCTCCATATGCAATACCCGCAAATTAGCACCTTTGGGTGTTCGTCTCCAATGGCTGGAACGTGAGATACTTGAAAAGGTTCATGCCATGCATGAAAGCCGCATTCGCAAGCTTGAGCAATTTGTCATGCGGTATCCGGAACACGCAATGGAGGTTGAACCATTCGCCCGCATGATATCCATTCAGCAAAGCGCTGTGCTTTTGAGGGAAATACGTGCATTTACAAGCATCGATGTAAGGGAGGTGTATAGGCACCTATTTTGTGACGAGCAGCGATTTTACCGTTTGGCGGAAGGTGTTCCGTTACCTGAAAATATTGAAGAAATCCGCAGCTTTACATACGAAAGGCTTCAGGAAACCCAGTTATGGTATGACGATGCACAGGCGCTTTTGTATTTGTACATCCGTATCCATGGCTGCGGAGAATATGCACATATCAGGCAGTTGGTATTGGACGAGGCACAGGATGAACGTCCGTTGTTTTATGCCATACTTCGTGAGTTGTTTGCAGGCGCGCGCTATACCATTTTGGGTGATGTAAACCAAACCATCGGGAAGCAAGCGGATATTACGCTGTATAGTCAAATCAGCAGCATGCTCGGCAGGGAAAAAACCATGCTGGTGACGATGGAAAAAAGCTTCCGGTGCACCATGGAAATATGGCGTTACAGTGGAAAATTTCTGGCTCCGGACGCACTGGGCCAATGCTTCAGCCGAAACGGAGAGGAGCCTGTTGTTCATAGGGCTGCATGTACAGATGAAATGGATGACAAGATTTTAGATGAAATAGCATCCAGCAAAGATAGGGGGTATCAATCCGTTGGACTGATCTGCAAGACGGAGAGGGATGCTTACTCATTGTACAATCGGTTAAAGAAAAGGTATCATTTGAAGCTGGTCCATAACGGCGCTATGACAGACATAAGCGGCGTCATCATCATTCCCATATACCTGGCGAAAGGCTTGGAGTTTGATTCCGTGCTGATATGCGACGCAGACCATAGTCATTATCACACAGAAGATGACAAAAGATTGCTGTACATAGCAACCACAAGGGCGCTGCATCGGCTGAGCCTGTATTATACCGGAGTCATAAGCCCGCTTCTGTAATTGTCCGGTTGGTTGAAGGGAGGTATGTGCTTGGTTATTCATAAGGTAAAAAAGATGCTGGCGGATATCATCAGTATTGATCCGGAGGATATTGCTTCAAGGATGGCTTTGACAAAAGCAAACGGTGTGGATCCCATCGACGTTGCCTGCCTTGTCATCGCTTGCGAAAAAGAGTTTGGGATCACCATTCACGATGAAGATGTCCTTGCCATAGGCAGCGTCGCCGGCCTGGCGGCGCATATTGAACAAATGCTCAATGATGGTATGAATGAACCGGCCGAGCGTACCGAAGAGGACCGTACCGCCTGGTTTTATGAATAACACCCTTATTGGGGATAGTACAGCACCATACTCATCAGCGCTGGCTCATCCCCGTTGTTCCTGTACCCATGGGCTACATCCGCCTTGAAGCGGATGGAATCGCCTTTGCGCAAAAGTTCCTCCCTGCCGTCGATGACCACCACAGCTTCCCCGGCGAATATCGTGATATATTCCTCCGTGCCGGCAAGATGCGCGGTAGAATCAAACGCACATGACGGCAGCATCTCGATTCGGTAAACCTCAAAACGCCTTTCCTCGTCAAAGGAAAAAATGGGACGGTTGATAAACAAACCGTCGCATTCCACCATTGGCATGATGTCCTGTTCCCTGATGATCTCCGTAGCTTCCGATTCCCTTTCCAGGAAGGATGTAAAGGATATTTTCAGCCCGTTGGCAATTTTCCACAGTACGCTGATGGTGGGGTTTACTTCTCCTCGCTCGATTTGCCCCAACATGCTCTTGGATACGCCCGACAGACGGGAAACCGTATCCAGGCTCATCTTCCGCGTTTCCCGTATCCTTTTGAAGTTGTCAGCAATGGTCCTGTTTACATCCATAAAAATTTGCCTCCGGGACGATTGACATTATAGTGCACATATCGTATTATATATCGCATATCCAATATTCATCCATATGCAGTATATCATACTTGATCTGGGAGGTAAACCGCATGCCAAACCCGCTCGCGTTCCTGGCCTATATCCTGGTTACGGCATACACGCCGGGACCCAACAATATTTTGTCCATGAGCAATGCCAGTATTTTGGGATTCAAAAAAAGCTTCCCCTTCAACGTAGGCATCCTTTGTGGTTTCTTTATTGTCATGACGCTGTGCACGCTGTTCAGCGCAGCGCTGTATGCGGTGATCCCCAAAATCAAAATGGCCATGCTGATTCTGGGCGCGGCCTATATGCTGTATCTGGCATGGAAGATTATCAAAAGCTCTCCGCATCATCAAGATGCAAAGAAAAACAGAAGCACCTTCCTTTCAGGCATGCTGCTTCAGTTTGTAAACCCCAAGATCATGGTATACGGCATTACTTCCATGTCCGTATACATCCTGCCCTATTACAACGACCTGGCGCATTTGATCCTATTCGGCCTTGTTTTGTCCTTGACCGGCTTTTCCGCCACACTGTGCTGGTCAGGCTTTGGTTCGGTGTTCAGCCGGCTTCTCAAAAACCACGCCAAGGTGGTCAATCCCATCATGGCGGCTCTTTTGGTATACTGCGCAGTATCGCTGTTTTTCTAGAACTTTGAAAGCGCACAGGCGATATTCGCGCCCAGTGCAGCATTATTAAACACCAAGCGGATGTTGGATTCCAGGCTTTCCCCACCTGTTATCTTCTGTATATTGTCCAACAGGAAAGGCGTGATCTCCTTGCCTTTGATGTTCAACTCATTGGCCATAAAAAGCGCGCTTTCAATCGCCCTGTTGATGGTGTTAAAATCCATGGCGTATTCTTCCGGAATGGGGTTCGTAACCAGCATCCCACCCATAAGGCCGCAATCCATTTTTGCCTTAAAGACAGCAGCAATCTCCCCGGGCGTATCAAGGCGGCAGTCCACCTTGAACCCGCTGCGACGGGTGTAAAAGGCAGGCAGTTCCTCTGTCTGATAGCCTATCACGGGTACGCCTTTTGTTTCCAGGTATTCCAGTGTCAATCCAAGGTCCAGAATGGATTTGGCCCCGGCGCAAACTACCATCACACTTGTTTGTGCCAGTTCCTCAAGGTCGGCTGAAATATCCATGGTAGTCTCCGCACCCCTGTGCACACCGCCAATGCCGCCGGTGGCAAATACTTTCACACCGGCCAGGCTGGCTCCGATCATGGTAGCGGCCACAGTGGTAGCTCCATCCTCCCCACGGGCAAGCAAAAGGGGCAGATCCCGGCGGCTTGCTTTTGTGACGGACAAGCCCTTTTTCCCCAAATATTCAATTTCCTCCCGGCTGATGCCCACGGTGATCTTGCCACCGATAACGGCAATGGTGGCAGGAACAGCACCATTATCCCTGACGATCTGCTCCACCGCCAGAGCCGTTTCCACGTTTTTGGGATAGGGCATGCCGTGGGAAATGATGGTTGATTCCAGGGCTACAACAGGTCTACCCTCTGAAAGAGCGTTTTGCACCTCCTGGGAAACGCATAAATAATTTTGTAAATTCAAACGGCTTCACCTCCAAACTCCCGCATTTTGTTTGCCAGCAGTTGATAAGACATATCCTCCCGGATGGCTTCCTTGGCTTCAGCGCACAGCGCGGCGGCCGCCAGGCCCATCAGGGCCAATTCCTTGGAGGTTCTATATAAAAAACAACCGTACGCAGCTGCGGCCATAAAGGCATCACCGCAGCCGGTGGTATTTGCAATCTTACCGGGGCAGCAGGGCATAATCCCCCGTTCTCGTCCATCGTCATAATACACCCCTTCCCCACCAAGGGAAATGAACACAAGCTTTACGCCTTTATCATGCAGCACTTGCGCAGCTTTGGGCAAATCACCGTTATTGCCGATAGCGACACCGGAAAGCACCTGCGCCTCCGGTCGGTTGGGCTTGATGCAATACATGTTCCGTAAATAACCCCTCAGCCGTACCGCCTTTTTCACCGACACCGGATCGGCGAAAACCGGGGCAGTACAATGCTCCGAAAGATAAGCGATGGCTTCCTCGGACAGGTTTGCATCCAGAACCACCACTTGGGAGCGGTTGATTTCCCCCATGCGCTCCCGTAAAAAAGCCGGGCTGATATGGCGGCAGATATCCATATCGGATACGGCCAGCCTCACATCTCCATCCGGATCATTGATGCACAGATACGTGGATGTTGACACACCGGGCAGCATTTGGCTAAAGGATAGGTCAATTCGAAGCTCCAGGCAGCTTTTTTGCGCCTGAAAACCGTATGCATCCTCCCCCATGACGGTTACGAAACGTACCGGTGCGCCCATGCGGCTTAAGTTGCCGGCAATATTCCGGCCTACACCGCCCAGGCTCAGCGTTACCCGTCCTGGGTTGGAATCACCCATGATGACAGGTTCGAAGGCCGTGCCGCATATATCCATATTCACAGCACCTATCACCGTAATACATCCGTTCTTTATGGAAGCCTGTACTGCCAATTTGCTCCCTCCCGGAACCAGCCTGTGTTATTCTAGCAACCGATAGCACATGCGTCAAGAAAAAACCGGAGCAAAGCATGCGCAAAGCCCCGGAGCTTTTTGAAAGAATGAAATCAAGTAACGATCTTCAGTTGGTCCTCCGTCCCTTCCTCGTTAAATACCATGAAATCACGGATGGAAAGACATACATCATCCCCCACCCGCACCTGATCGAAGGTCGCGGCATCGGCAATCACCCGAAGCACCGTGTTCTTCACAGTGACCCGGCTGTCAAACACATCCCCAAGATAGAAGCAGCTTGTCAGTTTGCCCTTCAAATGGGGTTTACCGGGCACTGGCTCCTTGCAAACTTTTAAGTTCTCAGGCCTGAGAGCCACCACCACATTTCCCGTTTTGGGGCCGCTGTAGGGAATGTATTGGTCAATCTCTTTCAGCTCTATTCGATCCTCAATTACCGTCCCCGTTAGGAAATCCACCTTGCCCACAAAGTCGGCCACAAACTGGTTGGCGGGCGTTTGGTAAATTTCAGTCGGAGTGCCTATCTGCTGCACCACGCCACGGTTGATGACGATAATCCTGTCGGACATGGCCATGGCTTCCGTTTGGTCATGGGTCACATAAACGACGGTGATGTGAAGCTTCGCCTGAATTTCCTTGATTTCAAAACGCATGCTTTCACGCAGCTTTGCGTCCAGGTTGGAAAGCGGCTCGTCCAGCAGCAGAAGCTTTGGCTCTGCCACCAGCGCCCGCCCAAGAGCCACCCGCTGCTGCTGTCCGCCGGATAGCTGCGAAGGCATGCGCTGGGCATACTGGCTCAAATGCACCACATCCAGTATACTTTCCACCTTTTCACGGATCACATGCTTGGGAAAACCCTTGATCTTCAGGGGATAGGCCACATTTTGAAAAACCGTCATGTGGGGCCATACAGCATAAGATTGAAACACCATGCCGATGTCCCGCTTTTCCGGTGGCACAAACACCTTATCTGAGCTTACCAGCTTCTCCCCGATCCACACCTCGCCGGTGGTGGGCTTTTCAAACCCGGCGATAATGCGAAGCATGGTGGTTTTTCCGCAGCCGGAAGGCCCCAATAAGGTAATGAATTCTCCATCGGCAAAGGTTTCATGAAAGCTTTTCAGCACCACCACATCGCCAAAGGCTTTGGTTATGTTGGAAATCGTAACTTTTGACATGAGGAACACCCCTTCTCAGATGGAGAACTCGCCCTTGGTGAGCTTGTTCAGAATCGTATTGGTGAAGACAACCACCGCCAGGATAAACGTGGCCAGAACAGCGGCAGTCTGCGGCGTATGATACGTCTGCATTTCGTACAGCAGATAGCCCAGCGTCTTCGTCTTGGCTCCGTACAGAAGCGTGGACATGGAAAGCTCGTAAAAGCAGGGCATGAAGATCAAAAACCAGCCGGCCACCACGGATGGGGCGATCAGCGGCAGCGTCACATCCTTGAAGCTGCGCAGCCAATTGGCACCGGAAACGAGCGCCGCCTCCTCCAGGGATGGGCTGATCTGGGATAGGGCGGACACGATAGTGCGCATGCCCATCATCAAATACTTGATCATGTAGGCGATGATGATGATCTCCAGCGTATTGTACAGGTTGATGGGAAATCTCCCGGAGAACACCAGGATCAACGCCAGTGCAATGACCACGCTGGGTGTGCCGGAGCCCACTGTGATCATGAAATCAGGAATACGGCGGCCCTTTACCCGGGTTCGAACCAGCAGGTAAGCCATCATGGCGGAAATCACAACGCCCAATGTAGCTGCAACAGAGGCGGTGATCAGGCTGTTTTTAAAGGCATCATAATACGCGCCGCCTTCCAATACTTTGGCCCAGCTATTCAGTGACAGATTGCCAAGACCAAGCGGTTTGGAGATCGTCTCCGCAAAAGAAGTCAAGCCCACCGTCAGGAACGGAATAAATACGGCGATGATGGCAAACAGCCAGACGATGACGGAAACAGGAACGCGCCATTTGCCCAGGTCCACCATATTGGGACGGGTGCTTTTTCCGGAAACAGTGATATACTGCTTGCGCCCCACGACAAAGGTGGAAAAGAAAAGCACGATGTTGGCAATCATCATCAGAACAATGGCCATGGAGGTGGCATCATTCAGCCCATCTGCCGAGCCGATGGACACATAGTCAATGATTCTGGTAGTTACGGAATCCAGTTTGGCTGGTGCGCCAACAATGGAAGGAATGCCATAGCAAGACGCCGCGGCTACAAACACCAATAGCGCCGCAGCCAGGATACTGGGCATCATCAGCGGCATGGTGATCCTGGCCAGCGTCTTTAATGGAGACGCGCCAGATATGCGGCTGGCTTCCTCCAAGGAAGGATCCATTTTCTCCATGGCCCGGGAAACGGTAATAAAGGCGTAAGGATAATAGAACGTGGTCAGAACCCATACCAAACCACCCATGGAATAAATGTTAAAGGGCGCTGCATCCAAATGAAACAGGTTCATCAAAATCACATTGATGTCGCCTACCGTGGGATTCAAAAGCCTGATCCAGGCGATGGCCCCCACATAAGGCGGAACCATGTAGGTCATCACAAACAGCGTCCGAAAAAACTTCTTGTGATGCAAATTGGTACGGCCAACAAGCCAGGCAAGCGGAAAGGCCAGTAAAATGCCGCATATCATCGCAAAGGTAGCCGACACCAGCGTGTTTCTCAGCGCACGCAAGTTGCCGGAATACGTGTAGACCCTGGCAAAGCTCTCAACCGTCAGTTTCCCATCCTGCACGAAGGTGCGGAACACAAGATACAGCAGAGGGAACGCCTGAAAAATGGCCATAAAGGCTACCACGGTGACGATAATCACCCATTTGATGTCCAGATACCCGCTCTTGCGCATCAAAAACAGGAATATGGCATCGATCACCAGCAATAGACCGCCCCACAAGATCATCAGCTCACTATGAATGAGCGTATAGGCCGCCAAACGGTCTGAAAACGGAAACTCAACAGTCACCTTCTTGGCTGCCTTGATGACGGCCTTTGCCAGCGTTTCTAAATCTCCGGACTTTATTTGCTTTTCCGTGAAAGAAAGCCAGCTAAAGGTGTCCGTCTTCCCCTGTTTCACATCCTGAACAATGGCACTCATGATCACTTGCCCTGCAATGCCAACCGCCAGGAGGACGGCCACCAGTATCAGCAGAGCCCGTGTAAATACTTTTCCGGCATGAATCTTTTTCTTCATTTTTAGCAATCATTGCTCCTTTGGCATGAATGTGTAAAACCGTCATCCATACACGGTATTACACCTACCGCAAGGATAGTTCCCTAAAAAGGGTGGAAAGCCATACTGCCAAATAGGCTTCCCACCCCACCCACAAACGTCTTGGGATGCAATGAAGGGGCCGAAGCCCCTTCATTTGTAATCGTATCACCCGGCTTTGCCGGGCGGTCGGGGCGCTTGCGTAGCAAGCTTTCCTCTCACGATTTACCGACCACAAAGCCATCGGCTTTTCAGGTAAATCGTGCAGGTTCGCGAAAATGATATGTCATTTTCGCGAAAGGTCATTGCGCATTGTCTATCAGCGCCGTGCGGAACTTGGCCTTGATTTCCTCCAGGCTGGCGGCCAGGTAGTCCCAGTCCACCGGGAATACGTTTTCTTCGATCTCAGAAGTCGGCTTGGCATCAAAGGGTGCAATGGTAAAATCGTTGCGAACGGCATGCATCCAGCCCTTGATGAAGGTCTCCTGTCCCTTGGGTGAGAGGAAGAAATCGGTGAGAGCTTCGGCTGCCGCCAGGTTTTCAGAGGTATTCAATGTACAAATCGCGGAAGGAACGCCGATGGTGCCGTCATCGGGATAGTACACCGTCAGCGGTTCGTTGTTTTGTTCCCGGAGCTTCAAAATGTTTTCCTCCAGGATCATGGCGGCGATGTATTCGCCCGTCAGCAATTTGTCGTTGATGCCGTTGTTCCCGGCTTCCACTACCATGCCGTTGGCGGCCAGCTTGTCAAAATACTCCCAGCCATACCTTTGGGACAGCGCACCGGCAGACACTGCAGCCGTTCCGCTCTTGGAAGGATCGGGCATGGCAATGCGGCCCTTGAACCTCTCATCTTCCGCCAGCTCCAGCCAGGTATGGGGAATTTCATCCACCGTGTACTTTGCAGAGTTGTAGGCGATGATCATATTGCTGCGCCGGACGGAATACCAGTAGCCTTCCTCATCCTTGCCAATGATGGCATCGTGATGGACAGACTTATAGGGATGCAAAAGATCCATATCCTTCAAAATGATGTTGTAGGATGGGTCAGCCACCATCAGGATGTCACAGCCAATGGTGTCGGACTCGATTTCCGCTGTCATCTTTGACATAACGGTACCGGTGCCGCCCTGGAACCATTCCACTGTCAGGTTGGGAAACTCCTCGCTTAGAATCGGCTTGATGATCTCAATGATCTCCGGGTAGATGGACGTGTAGATCATAATGTTCCCGGTAACATCGGGGTTGGCGGCCATCGCCGGAACAGCATTGACCGACAGCATCATCACCAGTAGGAGTACAAGCGCCAGGAGCCTTTTGAACAACATGGTATTCCTCCCTATGTCTTTTTATTTGCATGCCGTCAATACCGCGGCATGAAAATCCCCAGTCTGCGAACATCATGTATTCCGGGTACGGATCCCCTGAATATTTGCATATTCCGACAGATGGTTTACAATGTCCTTGTATGTGGTTTTCCCCTGCATATCCAATGTATATAAGTTCGTGTACAGATTGTATTTTCCTTTATTTTCGACATGAAAATCTATATCCAAAACATGGATGCCAATCTTTTGGAAATAGTCATTGATAAAGGCAATCGTCTCCAGCCGGTGAATGAATTTGACTTCCACATTCTTAACGGCGTTTACCTTGACAACCCTTTGCAATATGGTCAACGTAATCATCACAATAGCACATCCTGCGACTGCAATACCATAATACCCCATACCAGCGGCCAACCCAAGGCATGCCGCATTCCATAACGATGCAGCGGTTGTAAGCCCGGCTATCTTCTTCTGGGCGATGAAAATGGTGCCGGCGCCCAAGAAGCCGATGCCGCTGACCACCTGGGCGCTGATGCGGCCCATGGTGATGGAGACACCGCTGTTTAGGTGCAATAGATTCAAGCGGAGCGCGTCGGCGATCATATAGCTTTCCATCACGGAAATCAATGCCGCACCCACGCAGACCAATACATGTGTCCGCATGCCGGCAGGCCTGTTTTTCCGTTCTCTTTCGATACCGATCACACAACCGACCACCACTGCCAACAGCAAGCGCAGCCCGGCCTCCCACCAAGCCATAACCTTCATTCCCTTCCTATGCATGAATAAGAGCAGCCATAAACAAAACAGAACGAGCCTTCATATCCTTTGGGGGCTTCATTCCCACTTGTTATATGCATGCAAGTTCTTACTTGTTTCTTACATGAATTATACTATATGCAAACCAAAACCACAAGCAAAAGACGTACCCTGCGAACAGGAAAAGGCGCCGGCACGATTCCGGCGCCCATGGATGTATTTTGCTTTACACTTTTTCCTGCCGTCTGACAAACATCCTGAGAACCCCGCGCAGGAACCTGGGGGCCTTGATGCAGACCATTCTAACGCTC
>JAEZLW010000116.1 GCA_023415145.1 Bacillota bacterium
GGGAGCAGATGAAGGGCAGCGGGCTGGGCACACCGGCCACGCGTGCCGCCATCATTGAGCGGCTGGTGGCGGTAGGCTATGTTCAGCGCAAGGGGAAAACGCTTCTGGCTACTGAAAAAGGTGCGGAACTGATCCGTGTCGCCCCGCCGGAAATCACCTCACCGGAGACAACAGGTCGATGGGAACTGGCCCTAAACCGTATTGCCGAAGGCAGTCAGGAAGCATCCCCCTTCCTCGCGGGCATCCGCCGCCTGTGTGATTTTTTGGTGAATTATGCCCGGGAGGACGCAAAGTCCGCCAGCTTTGCAAAGGAAGAAGGGGCCAAGGGCAAAACCCGTCCAAAGGCCGCCGCAGCGATACCGGATACCGTATGCCCGGTGTGCGGCCAGGGCGGCGTGGCGGAGAACAGCAAAGGGTTTTACTGCACCCGCTACCGCCTGGGCTGCCGCTTCACCTTGTGGAAGGATGGACTCAAAAAAGGCGGTGGACCGCTGCTTGCATCAAAGCTCATCCCCATACTCTTGAAAAATGGCAGCCTGCAAGGCAGTACTGGTCTTTTGACCCTTCATGAAGGCTTCTTGAGTTTCACGCCCAAAGGTGCAACCTCCCCCGCCATCCGTGTATCCATCACCTATGCAAAAGCCCAGGGAAAGTAATTCTGAACCTTGCATCTTTAAAGCAGATGGGATAGAATATCTTTGGGCAAGGATGCCCTGTATCATTGACGCATGATGCCGGCCGTACCGCGTTGATAATGCGTACATATGCCTTCATACACAGGAAAGGCTGGTTCTTGATCCCATGAATAAGCCCAACTGGGGCCATGTGCTACACTGGCCCCGCTCAAGAGACTTGTTCGATTCCACCGGCATGACCGACAGCCTCCGCCGCAACCTGTATCTTATCATATTTAGTTCGATGTTTGGCATGGCCATGAACATCATTGTCAGCGGCGCGGCCTGGACCGGATTTTTAAGAGATATCATCCGCGCAGATGATTTTCAACTGGGTCTGATTTCCGCCATTCCCGTGGCGGCAAATACCACCCAGTTGTTTATCAGCTATATCATGGAGCGCAAGCGGAACCGGCGCTTTTTATTCCTGTTTTTCGGTATCCTGGGCCGTTCCCTTTGGATACCCATCGGCCTGATTCCGTTTTTCATCCCAGAAGTGGCGGGCTCGCTTCGGTCTTGGACCGTTGTTGTACTGGTAGCATTGATTGCGGGGGGCAACTCCTTTGTCAACCTTGGTTTCAACAGCCTGATGGGTGATCTGGTGCCCTTGCGCATCCGGGGCCGGTATTTCAGCGTGCGCCAGCGGATTTTCATGACGGCGGGGATTGTCACAGGCCTGCTTGTCTCCTGGATTATGGACAGCGTAGGCATGCTGGGTTACACCATTGTGCTGGTAGGCGCCGGCGTATTCGGCATGGCGGACCTTTCTTTCTTCTTCTTTGTAGAATGGCCGGCCATGCGTACCCCAGCACCGGAAGAAAAGCAGGACAGCTTTTTGTCCATGATCGTGACGGTGTTCAAAGACAAAAACTATATGAAAGTGGTGTTTTTCTACACCGCCTGGTATTTTGCCATTTTTGTTTCCGCACCGTTTTTTAATGTGTACATGCTGGAAAACCTTCGCATGGATTATACCCAGATTACACTGTATAACCAGATCACTTCCAATGTGATGATGGTATTATTCATCTCCCGTTGGGGGAGGTTGATGGATAGATACGGCAGCAAGCCCATTCTCCAGATTGTCACCCTGGCTTGCACCATTCCCCCGTTCCTTTGGATCTTTACAACGCCGCAGGCAACATGGTTTATCATCTTCCTCAATCTGATAGGCGGCACCTTCTGGCCGCCCATCGACCTGGGACAGCAAAACCTCTCCCTAAGCCAGGCTCCGGAGAAGAACAAATCCATGTACCTGGCAGTATTCTTCGCCACCGCCAACCTGCTTGGTATCGCTTTGGGCAATGCCGTAGGCGGCGGGTTGGTAAAAGGTGTATACATCAACTTGGAGGAAATGAAACACAGCTTCATTGGCGTGACACTCAACCGGTATCACTACATATTTCTTACGTCTGCTGTACTTCGCCTGCTCTGTGTTCTGTTTATGCTCCCCAAGCTTCAGGAAGCAGGCTCCCATGCGGTGCGCCCGGTGGTCAGGGAGGTTATACATAATTCCTTTACAAGCTTCAGACAGAGGTTAATGAGAATGCAGGCATATATCCGTCATAGAACATCAAAATAAGGAGAAAGAACATGGCAGAACAAGTGAAACTGCGCAGTGAAATCGACAAGCGCTGGCAATGGAAACTGGAGGACCTTTACTCCACCCTGGAAAAATGGGAAGCGGACTTTCAAAATGTGAAAGCATCGGTGGCGGCGTTTGAGGTTTACAAAGGCCGTGTGGCGGAGAATCCCGCCAAGGCCATCAAGGCCTACTTTGAAAGCCACCTCACGCTGGAGCGCCTGTACGCCTTTGCCCATATGCACAGGGACGAGGACAACGCCAACACCACCTTCCAGGCGCTGACCGACCGGGCGGAAACCTTGTCTGTGGAGGCTGAGGCCGCGGCTGCCTTCCTGGAGCCTGAGCTGCTCACTATGGAGGAATCCGACCTGAATGCGCTGATGAAGGATCCTGCGCTTTCGGATTTTGACGTATACTTGCACACTATCATTAGGAACAAGCCCCACACGCTTCCTGCGGAGCAGGAAAAGCTGCTGGCCATGACCGGGGAAATGGGGGCCGCGCCGCAAAACATATTCTCCATGCTCACCAAGGTGGACATGAGGTTCCCCGATATCCGCAACGAAAAAGGGGAGGAAGTCCCCCTCACCGAAGCGGCATATGGCACCTTCATCCGCAGCACTGACCGCAATGTGCGCAAGGATGCCTTTACAGCGCTGTTTGAAACATACAAAAGCTTTGGCGCAACAATCGCCGCCACCTACGCAGGCAGCGTGAAGGGCGACCTGTTCACCGCCCGGGCCAGGGGTTTTGAAACTGCTGTGGAGGCCTCCCTGTTCCCGGATGAGATTCCGCTTTCCGTGTATGACAACCTGATTGCCGTCATTCATGAAAGCCTGCCCGCATTGAATGAGTACATTGCGCTGCGCAAGCCGGCCATGCATCTTGATGAAATTCATCTGTACGACCTGTACGCCTCCGTGGTGGAGGATTATGACATGAAACTGCCCTACCCCGAATCCTACCAAATGGTGATGGAGGGGCTTTCTTCCCTAGGCGCCGATTATCAAAAAGTGCTCAAGGATGCCTATGAGGACGGCTGGATCGACGTGTATTCCAGCAAGGCCAAGTCCAGCGGTGCCTATTCCTGGGGCGCTTACGGCGTGCATCCTTATGTGTTATTGAATCACCGGGACGATTTGGACAGCGCTATGACCATCGCCCACGAGATGGGCCATGCCATGCACAGCTACTTCAGCAACCTTCACCAGCCCGCCTCCAAGGCCAATTACACGCTGTTTGCGGCGGAGGTGGCCTCTACCTGCAACGAAATCATTCTCATGACAAGGCTGATGGAACGTTATGCGGACAACAGAAGAGCGCTGGCCTTCCTTTGCAACCACCTGCTGGAGCAGTTCCGCACCACCGTGTTCCGCCAGACCATGTTCGCCGAGTTTGAGCGCATCAGCCACCGCATGGCGGAAAACGGGGAAGCTCTGACCAAGGAAGCGCTTTCCAAAGCGTATCTGGAACTGAACCAGATGTATTATGGCCAGCATTGCGTGGTAGATGATCTCATACAGGTGGAATGGATGCGTATCCCCCACTTCTACCGGGCATTCTACGTGTACAAATACGCCACGGGCTTCTCCGCGGCAGTG
Organism: Bacillota bacterium; assembly: GCA_023415145.1. Taxonomy (GTDB): domain Bacteria; phylum Bacillota; class Clostridia; order Christensenellales; family Aristaeellaceae; genus JAEWAH01. Next base: position 3,861 of record JAEZLW010000116.1, read on the forward strand.
TTTCTGGCCAACCGTATTCTTACCGAGGGTGAGCCCGCTGTACGTGACTATTACAAATTCCTGTCCGCCGGCGGCAGCCTGCCCCCCATCGAGGCGTTGAAGCTGGCCGGGGTGGACATGTCTAGCCCGGAGCCCATCCGCAGCGCCATGCAGGTTTTCAAGCAAACGACAGAGCGCTTGGCCCGGCTGCTGTGACAAAAGGAGGAAAGCATCATGAACGGTTACAACAAGCAGGAAGCGCTTCCCTTCATCCTTGGCCGGATCGAATCAAGGCTGCATAAGGAATTGCCTCTTGCAATGGAGGAGCTGGTTTCACAAGCCATCGACGCCGACCTTGCGTTTATGCGCGAAAGCGGCGTAATTGATGAAAACGGGAACACCGGCACCACGTATTACGATGACGACGACGCATTCGAGTACATGCTGGACGCACTGGTAGCCAAAAACAAGCTGGGGGCTGATGCGGCCATGAAGGTTGCTTCCCTTCTGGATGATTACATGGATGCCCAGCAGGCCTTCCTGGAGGAAAAAGGGCTGGTCGATTGGGACTAAATCAACCAAATGCTACGCTTTTGATTGAACTGGCACGGTTTTCTTGCAGGTCATGCCACCAACCTGCGATGCCTTGGTCAGGTGCATGGCATGCGGCCAAAAAACCGTGCAAGGAAAGGATTGCTGCGAAATCCTTCCCAAACAACCGCACATGTCACTGGTTTCGGAAAATAAAACGAGGGGGCTTCGGCCCCCTCGTTGCTCCCCCAGATCATTTATAATTGATTATCTACACAGAATCATCATCAAATCGTTGACATTGGTCCCCGTAGGCCCTGTGACCACCAATCCCCCTGCCGCCTTGAGCACATCATAGGAGTTGTTGTCATTTAGCTGGGCGTTAATGTCAATCCCCAGCTCCCGGCAGGCTTTTGCGAACCCACCCGTTACCATCCCCCCGGCAGCATCGGTAGGGCCGTCCGTGCCGTCGGAACCCACAGACAGAACCAGCACATTTTCTAGCCCGTCGATCCCCTTGGCTGCGGCCAGCGCCAATTCCTGGTTGCGTCCGCCCCTTCCATGGCCTTTCAGGTGTACCACTGTTTCCCCGCCCAGAATCACCGCACACGGGGCTTGCAAAGGCTGGCCCGTTTTTTGTATCTGCCTTGCGATTGCAGCCAGAAACCCGCCCGCCTCCCTGGCCTCCACATCCAGTGTGGTGGTCATAAGAAGCGTATCGTATCCAAGGGCCTGTGCCGCCTGCATGGCCCCACGGCAAAGTTCATTCACGTTTCCGGTGATTTCTGTGGTCACATTGACAAGCGCTTTGGGTGTCTCCTGCCCAAGCATCTCCATGACAGGGTCAGGTACCTTCAGGTTGTACCTTTTCACAATCTCCAGCGCATCCAAAGAGGTTGAGCTGTCGGGATAAGCCGGGCCGGAGGCGATACTGTCCAGCGGGTCACCCAAGACATCGCTCAGTACGATGGAAAGTACACGGGCCGGCGCGCATTTGAGCGCGAACCTGCCACCTTTCACCTGGGACAGATGCTTGCGTATGGTGTTAATCTCCACAATATTGGCGCCGCAGTTCAGAAGCTGTTTGGTAACATCGGCAATATCCGAAAGGGATACACCCATCAGTGGCAGTTCAAACAATGCAGAACCGCCTCCCGAAACGAGAAAAACCACTGTCTGATCTCCCGATAGCCCACTGACCAGGCGGAGGGCTTCCCTGGCCGCCTCCACACCGTTTTCATCCGGCACCGGATGCCCTGCTTCCATGATGGCTAGCCCGGGGATGTCTCCTTGGGAATGGCCGTATTTGGTGATGACGATCCCGCCCGATACCTTGCCTTCAAGCACGCCCATTGCCGCCTTGGCCATGCGCCAGGCTGCTTTCCCTATGGCGATGATCACTGCATTCCCCGCTATGTCATGACGGGCCAGCGCTTTTTCCACCGCCGATTCAGGCAGAACTGCTTCAATGGCCTCCCTTAAAATATACTGGGCGTCTTCTCGGAGCGTCGTCATATGCATCCCTCTTATTTTTCATTTTATTAATGAGCAAAAACCAGCGCCGACGGATAAGCGTATTATCCGGCGGCGCTTTTAGAATCAACGCAGAATGAAGGAAAGTAGCCAGATGAAAAGGATTGCCACAATGCCCATGACCAGCGTGACCAAGGTTTGAGTCTTGTAGCCATCCTGGGCCTTGATGCGGCCAAAGTTGGTAACAACCCAGAAATAGGAGTCATTGGCATGGGATACGGTCATGGAACCGGCACCAATGGCCATAACGGTCAGTGCTGCCGCCAGCGGCGTAGTCAGCCCCAAAGAAGCCATCAGGGAGTCCGGCGCGGAGAAAGCGCCCATCAGGCTGGCCGTGGTAATGATGGCCACTGTGGAGGAGCCTTGCGCGGTCTTGAGGATGGCGGCAATCAGGAACGGGAAGAAAATGCCGACACTGGTCAGGAACGCTGCATTCTGGGAAATGAAGTTCGTAATCCCGGCCTCGGAGATCACCTTTCCCAGCACCCCGCCTGCCGCCGTGACAAACAGGATGGGGCCAACAGTCCTCAGCGTCTCCTCTGATAAGCGGGCAAACTCCGACATTTTACGTGTGGAGTACAGCAGACAGATGCTGACAAGAAGGCCTGCCGCCAGGGCGATCATTGGCGTGCCCAGGAAGTAGAACAAGTCGGCTATCGGTCCAACGATCTTCAAGATGGAGAAAATGGAGCTGATGCTCATCAGCACCACCGGCAGCACAATGGGCATGAAGGAGACAAAGGTGCCGGGAAGCGTTCCGTATTCCTTCACCAGTTCTTCATAGCTTTTAACCGCTTCTTCCTTATCATCATCTTCTTCAGATTTGAGCCTCTTGCCAATGAACTTGGCAAAAAAGTAAGCGGCGATCAGAACGGGAATGGAAACCAGCACGCCTACGCCGATGACCAGCAGCAGGTTGCTGCCAAGGCCCAGGGCATCTGCCGCGGCAATGGGGCCGGGGGTTGGCGGGATGAGTACGTGGGAGGTGTAAAGCCCTGCGGAAAGGGCAACGGTCATGGCAATGCTGGAAACGCCGGTTTTCTTTGTGATAGCCCTGCGGATGGGATTCAAAATCACAAAGCCACTGTCACAAAACACCGGAACAGAAACGATCCAGCCCATGAGCAAGATGGCGATTTCCGGATGCTTTTTTCCCACCTTGCGTACAACGGCGTCCGCCATTTTCAAGGCAGCGCCCGTCTTCTCCAGAAAATAACCGATCATTGCGCCCAGTATGATGACAATACCCAAACTGGAGAACACACCTGAAAAGCCTGCGCCGATGACGCTGGGGATCTTGGTAAGGGGAATGCCGCCAAGGAGAGCCAGTATCAACGAAGTACCCATCAGGGAGAGGAATGGATGCAGCCTGAACTTGGAGATAGCCACGATCATAACAGCAACCATTACAACAAAGGCGATAAGCAATGGTATACCTGACATATGAAAACCTCCTCATTTTTTTCATGGAATCCGGCTGAAGACAAACCTGGCACATCATTCTTACCATATCTTCGGTCCAGATGGCCGGTGCAGTTTCCACCTCCTATTATGTCCCGCCGTGTTCATACGATTCCAAGAATTACATGTTTAAGCCCGAGGCGAGGTATCCAAGACCATATCTTAAGACAACGGGATCACACCGCTGCTCAAAAAGCCTGGCAGTGACAAAAAGCCCGGTAGTGTGAATTGCAGCACGATGACGATGATGCCAAGTATCGCTGCATACAGGGCAAACCATGTAAGGGATATACGATTGATAACCTTCAGCATAAACCGGATGGCCAGATAGCCGCTGATGGCAGCAGCCACCATGCCAACAATCACCGGCACCATTTCCATCTGCTGAAAATACCCATTGTCAAGAGCTGTTTTGCCTTTGATCAAAAGGCTGCCCAGGATGGCAGGCGCACTCATCATAAACGCAAACTTGGCAGCAGCCTGGCGTGTAAGGCGCGAGCCGATGCCGCCCAGCAGCGTGGATCCGCTGCGGCTGACGCCGGGGATCAGCGCGACAGCCTGCATGCAGCCCATTGCTACAGCGTTTTTATATCCCGGCTCCTCGGCTCTTTTCACGTGCCTTCCGCCGCGCTTGCTCAGTTTTTCAGCCAGAAGCATGAACGCAGCAGTAATCAGGAAGGCAAAGCCCACAAACCAACCGGCAAAAAAGCCTTCCAATATGTCGTTGAAGGCAACCGCCACAATCAGGGCCGGAATAGAGGCAATGAACAGAAGCAGAAGCGTCTTGGACTTGAACGGATTGCGCAAAATGCCCATCCATTCTTTCCAGAATACGGCCAGCACGGCAATCAGCGTGCCTGCATGCAGCAAAATATCCAGCATCTGCATCACAGGGGCTTCCGCTTGATCTGCAATACCCATGACAGCCCGGGTCAAAATGAGGTGTCCGCTGGAAGAAATGGGCAGAAATTCTGCCAGGCCTTGCACCAGGCCCAATATGGCTGCTTGCAGTATTGTCATTGCCGGTTCCATCCTTTGATCCAATATAGGATTATTATACATGAATCCCCTGCGCCTGTCACGCAATAATAATCCGCGAAAATGTCATTTCATATCATTTTCGCGGATCTGCAGCTTTAATAACTTGTCGAATTACTCTCCAGCAATGAGCCTTGTCAGGTCAACAAGCTGTACAAATTCTGAACGGTAACCGTATACATCCCCATCAAGACTTGAAAGGGCTCGGTCTATCACGCTTTGAAGGCTGGCATCACCCTTATAGGGAGAATCCTTGAGGATAAGTCCGAACTCGGCTACCGTGGAGGCAAAGGCCATGCCGCCGCTCATAGCCGGTGTTATCTCAGCGGCCTTCAAAGCGCTTTGTGCCGCCTTGATCTTGCCGTCGCCGGGCAGCTTGTAACGGACAGATACAAACAGCGTTTCCTCTCCGCCCAGCACAGTCTTTTCCTGATACCGGGAATCCGGCGCAGCGGCCTTCGGCTCCACTTCCGATGCAGGAATGATCTCATACAGGGCAATCATCTGATGGCCCGCGCCCATTTCACCGGCATCCTTTTTGTCATCCAGAAAATCCTCCGTGTTCAAAAGACGATTCTCATAGCCGATCAGCCGGTAGGCAGCGACGTGCTGGGGATTGAACTCCACCTGAAGCTTCACATCCTTGGCGATGGCGAATATGGTACCCGTCATGTCATCCACCAGCACCTTTTTGGCTTCCTTCAGCGTGTCGATGTAGGCATAGTTCCCGTTGCCGCGATCCGCCAGCGTTTCCATTTCATAATCCTTCAAATTGCCCATGCCAAACCCCAGTACACTTAGGTAAATGCCTCCCTCGCGCTCCTTTGTGATAAGCGCCTCCAGCTCGCTTGCGCTATGAACACCAACATTGAAATCGCCGTCCGTAAGCAGGATGACCCGGTTATTACCGCCATCTATAAAAGCTTCCCGCGCTTTTTTATAAGCCGCCTCGATCCCGCCTGCGCCGTTGGTGGAGCCGCCGGCATGCATGCTGTCAATGGCGGTGAGCAGCTTTTCCCGCAAGTCCGCCGGGGTGGTATCCAGCAAAACACCCGCTGTGCCTGCATAGGTCACAATGGTGACACGGTCTTTCGCGCCAAGCTGTGACACCAACAGCTTCAGCGCTTTTCTAGCCAGCGGCAGCCTGTTTACCGCCTCCATGGAGCCGGACACGTCCACCAGGAAAACAAGGTTGCTGCCAGGAAGCGATGTTTTGTCCGGCTCATAACCGGAAAGGGCGATCATGGCCAGTTGATGCTCCTTGTTCCAGGGGCACACGGCAAGCTCTGTTGTGATGGAGATTGGCTCATCCGTCGATGGCTTTTTCATGCCGTAATCGAAGTAATTGAGCATCTCCTCAATCCGGATAGCGCCTTTGTCAGGCAGATAGCCGCCTAGCAGGCACCTGCGAATGTTGGCATAGGAGGCGGTATCCACGTCCAGGGCAAAGGTGGAAAACGGGCTGACAAGCGGGTCCAGAAACCGGTTCTCCGGGTCATTGCCATAGGATTCGTCGTTCAGACCATTGTAATCGAAATGGGGAAATGGTTCTGGCATGAAGTTTGCACCGTCCGCCGGGGCTGGGAGGCCTGCCATCTGAGGCATCGCCGCGCCTGTTGAGAAAAGTGCCTTGAAAAGAGAGTCTTCCTGCAGGGACTGCATCATCTGCTCATCCCTGTAGGCTGCAAAGGACGCAATCAATTTCAGTGCATCCGCCTGTGAAACCTGGCGGCTTACGACTACCGCGAGGCCGGTGATCAGATCGTTTTCGATGGCGAAGGCCAGGCATGACGAAATGGAGTCATCCATATGTCCCACTGCCTGGCACAAGACTTGAAGCGCTTGGCCGTAGGTGATGGGCGCATCGGAGGCCAGTTGGGAGGTTTCCGGCAGCCAGGGGAAAGCTTTGTAAAGCAGTGCGGCAAACTCCTTTTCGCTGACGGGTGAAGCGCTATTCCCCGATTCCTGTGCAAAGGCCGCGGTAAGCATAGAAACAAACAGACAGAAGACAAGCAGAAGGCTAACCAGTTTTTTGTTTTTCATGACGTTCCTCCCCCTTCATGATTTTTCCAACTGCTATTATGACGCCCCAGTTCCAAAAAAGTTCCAACTATTAGGGAAAGATTGCATTTCCCTGCCTGTCCTTGTATAATAAGCAAGCTATTGTTCTCATGTTAAGGAAGGGGCGTCGTCCATGAAGCTGGGTGTCGTAGGTTTGCCCAACGTCGGAAAAAGCACCCTGTTCAATGCCATCACCCAGGCGGGAGCGCAGGCCGCCAATTATCCCTTTTGCACCATCGAGCCCAATACCGGCATCGTGATGGTGCCCGATGACCGCTTAAACGTGCTGGCGGACATGTATCACCCCAAGAAGGTGACACCCACCGCCATCGAGTTTGTGGATATCGCCGGGCTGGTGAAAGGCGCCAGCCGGGGCGAAGGGTTGGGCAACAAATTTCTTTCCCACATCAGGGAGGTAGACGCAATCGTCCATGTGGTGCGCTGTTTTGAGGATGAAAACATCATTCATGTGGACGGCATCGTCGACCCAAGCCGGGACATTGAGACCATCAATCTGGAATTGATCTTCGCGGATATGGACACAGTATCCCGCCGGGAGGATAAGGCCAGGAAAATGGTCAAATCCGGCGACAAGAAGTATGCCCTGGAGGCGGATCTGGCGGCTAAGCTGCAAGGCCATCTTACGCAGGGCAAGCCTGCCCGCACCTTTCCCATGTCAGAGGAAGAGAGGGAGATCGCGGAAAGCTGGTTCCTGCTCACCACAAAGCCGGTAATTTACGCCGCCAATATCGCAGAGGACGATTTGTCCAAGCCGGAGGATACCATTCCCGGTGTTGCCAAAATGAAGGCGCTGGCGAAGGCAGAGCATGCGGAACTGATTGTTATCAGCGCCCGTATTGAGGAGGAAATCGCCCAGCTTCCTCCGGAGGAAAAGACGGAGTTCCTGTCTGCACTGGGGCTTGAAAAAAGCGGGCTGGACAGACTGGTCACCGCCTGTTACCGGCTTCTGGGCCTGATGTCCTTCCTGACCGCAGGCAGCGACGAGTGCCGCGCCTGGACCATCAAAACAGGCACCAAAGCCCCGCAGGCTGCAGGCAAGATCCATACCGACTTTGAAAAAGGCTTCATTCGCGCGGAGATTGTTCCCTATGAAACGCTTGTGGCCCAGGGCAGTATGAACGCCTGCCGGGAAAAGGGCCTCATACGCAGCGAAGGCAAGGAGTATGTCATGCAGGACGGGGATGTGACCCTGTTCCGCTTCAATGTGTAATACGAATGGAAAACAGTATTGCGCCAATGGCCGTGAGAGGTTTTTGCACAATACGAAGGAGACGAAACGAAGCGGTGCAGCGCTACGCGCAGCGGCAGACGACGCAGTATTGAGTGAAAAAATCCGCGGCAACGACGCAATAATGTTTGGAAGCAGTATAATCTGGAGGCAGCTATGAACCGTTTGAAGTTCCTTTTCCAGCGAATCCTCCGCATGGACTACAAGGCCATGTGGAAAACCACAAAGATAGTGAGGGAGCGCAGCGGCAAAAACCGCCTGTGGCTTCTGTTCGATATGCTTTTGTGCGCCATACGCTACAACGCGGGTTATGTGGATTACAAAATCGCAGAGTTCTATCGTTTGAACGATGAGCAGCGTAAAACGCAGATAACACGCGGCATCTCCAACAGCATCGTAAGAAGGATGAATGACAAGGATTACTGGCATTATTTCGACAGCAAAGCGGAGTTTAATACGCTCTTTGCCGAGTATGTGAAAAGGGACTGGCTGGAAATCAGCCGGGCTACCACCGCGCAAGCGCTGGAAAAGTTTCTCAAGGACAAGGATACGGTTATTGCCAAGCCTTTGGAGGGGTCCAGTGGCCAAGGCATTGAAAAGTATAACAGGCCTGATTGGCAGAAAAACATTCCGCTGTTCCTGGAGCTGCTCATTAAAACCGGCATCGGCATCCTGGAAGAAGTGGTGAAGCAGCATGATAGGC
>JAEZLW010000126.1 GCA_023415145.1 Bacillota bacterium
GCGATATACGGGCAATAATATTCGCCTGTTTCCCGCTGTGCCAACTGCCAGTCCCGCAGCGCCACGTACTTGCCCAGGATATCGCCTGCTCCGGCTGCCAGCATATGGTCCGGGGCGGTTTTTATCAGGCTGACATCTCCCACAATGCCGTAAGGAGTCGTTAGCGGTATGGATTTTTTACTCCCGTCCATTACGACCGCGGAGGTGACGGAGGCGTAGCCATCCATGGAAGGCGCTGTAGCCACGATGATGTATGGTATATTGCAGCGCGCGCTGATGACGCGGGTGACATCGTTCATGGTGCCCGACCCGATGGCAACGATCAATGAGGTATCGGGCCGCATGCGCGTTAGCATGCTTCCAATAAGCTGCTCGTTCGTTACAAGATGCTGTCCTTGCTCACAGGGAAAGGTAACTTCCTGCACAGCGCATCCTTTAGCAATCAGGTGAGTATGCACCGCATCTCTTCCCAGCGCCATGGTATTTTCATCGCCGACCAGATAAACCTGCTTGCTGCTGAAGGAGGTCAGCATCCCGCCAAGCTTAGGCAGCGCCTCCTTGCCAATGAAGATGCTTTGAATGGGAATGTGATGGATGTGTCCGCAAGAACATTCGAATGTGTGGCCTGCCATTTCAGATACTCCGCTTTGATACTGTTTGCCCATTATTTCCTCCCATATCCCGGCAGGGGATAGCATAGACAGCGTTTACGGTGAATCAACGTATCGTTACCTGAGCATTGAACGCAGGTAATTCAGTGCCATGCCTGCTTCGACTTCAAAATCCTGCCTTGCAAAGGCTTCCAGGCTGATGCAGCCGTCATAACCGATCCGATGCAGTGTTTCAAACACGTGGCCATATCTTTCTTCATCACCTGGGCAAGGCAGCGATCTTCCCAGGGTGCGGGCTACATGCACATGGCGCAAAAGCGTACCGCCGTCCAGGATGTTTATAAGAGGTTCGCCTGCCAGGCTCATGTGGTAGGTATCCAGCAGTGTGCCTATGCTTTTATGATTGACATGCCGGGCCAGGGCACAGCCCTCCGAATACCGATTGATGATATTGGATTCCAGCTTGTTCAAATGCTCAATGGCGATGGTGATGTGAAGGCTTTCAGCTATTGGAGCCAGGCGGGAAAGGAAGGAAGCAAGCTGGTCCAAGCCATCTTTAAGCGGTGTGCCGCATGGCATATTCCGTGCACCGGAAGAACCGAAGACGATCACGCTGGCCCCAAGGTGCACAGCCCGTTCCATGGCGGTCTGGGCATAGTGAAGCGCGCTGTCGTGATCAGCTTCCGGCCCGGTCAGCCGTATTGAAGCCGGAAAGAAGTTGTTCATGCGCAGACAGGGAAGGCCGTAGCTTTTCGTCATCTTAAGAGGCCCGGATACGAAGGACGGTTCATCCATGTTCATCATTTGGGCCAAAGGCAGCTCCACATAATCAAAGCCCAGCTTTTTTAGCAAAGGAATGCGCTCATAACCAATGCCTGCCGCATCTTGGGCGCCCATGCTGACGCAATAACCAAGCTTCATGTTCATTTCCTCCCTGCAGACATAACGGATGGATGCAGAATGGGCATCATTCCTCTTATGGCATTATGCTGCAAAGTTGAATAAATGTCAACAAGGTTTCATCTTTCTGTTTTCAAACCATTTCCTGTGTGCTATAATGCAGAAAAAAGAGAGGGTGTACGCCTGGTTTTGTGCACGGGATGCACCTTACAAAAAGCTGGGAAGTGTTGTTATGGGTCAGGGTCTTGCCGGAAAAACCATGGGGATTATACATGCTGCCGTATTTACGGCGCAAACGGTAGAGCGTTATGCACAGGAAATTATGCCCGAGGTGCAAATTGTACACTTGGGGGATGATACCATTCAAAGGGATAACTTTGCTGCGCCGGTTGGGACGATTCCAAAGGTCAATTTCTTCAAGTTCGTCACTTATGCCCGGTTTCTGGAGGAAGCCGGCTGTGATTTGATCATGCTTGGTTGCTCTACGTTCAACCAGGCGGTGGAACATGCCCGTCCAATGATCAATACACCTCTTTTGAACATTGACAGGCCCATGATGGATTTGGCTGTGCGTGATGGAAGCAGGGTGGGGCTGCTCGGTACACTGCCATCCACCATGCCTTCCTCTGAGAGGTTATTGCGTACTGCCGCCAGGGAGGCCGGCCGGGAAGTGGAAGTTGTTTCGGTACTTTGCGCGCCTGCGTTCCAGGCGCTGCGCTCCGGAAACACGGAACTGCACAACAAGATGCTGCTGGAACAGGTGGATATTCTCTCCCGAAATGTGGATGCCATTGTTCTGGCTCAGGTCTCCATGTCCGCATTGGAAAAAGAATTGAAGCATACCAGGGTGCCAGTTTACAACAGCGGACGAACCGGATTTGAGCGTGCGAGGCAGATGCTGCTTGAGATGGACTGACGGCTGTATTAAAGCCCAGAGAAACATAGTTGAATTATACTAACCTTTACAAGAAACGATCAGAAGACAATGAGAAGGATGTTCTCCCTGCATGGCACAAAATGGAAAGAGTAAGTATTTTTTATTAGGAGGATGAGGATGGAAATAGGCAGCAATATCCGCAGGATCAGGCTTTCGGCGGGGCTTACCCAGCAGGAACTGGCCAACGGCTGCGGGCTGACCAAAAGCATGATTTCCAAGGTTGAAAACGGCGTAGTGGTACCCGCTCTTGGTACCCTGACCCGTATTGCCACCGTGCTCAAGGTGAAGGTAGCCACGTTGATGGAGGCTGACGATGGTCATGGTACGGTAATGACCATCAATCCCTTTGCTGATCCCAGCCGGTTTGTGATGACGATGCTTGGCTACAGCATTTTCAGCCCTGCTGCCTGCAAAACGGACAAGCGTATGCAGCCAATCATGGTCTGCGCCAAGAAGGGCGAGGTGAAGCGCCACCTGGTATCCCACCAGGGAGATGAATTTTTGTTCATCTTCGAAGGTGAAATGAACTTCAGGGTAGGGGAGGAGACGTATCTATTGCGACAGGGCGACAGCCTTTATTTTGACGGTCATAATAAGCACGGAATCATGTCCGTACCCAATGAAGTGAAATACTTGGACCTGTTTGTAGGTCATCAATATACCGCGCCTACGGAATCAGGCGGGGATGTCATTGAATAGACAATACAATGGAGGGCATTATCATGGCTGAAAAGGTATCTGTACGGGTGGACGCGGGAACATGGTTGAAGGAACTTTCACATACCTGGAACTACATCGGTTATGACGAGTGCAACTATACCCATTCCCCCGGCGGCATGGCCCTCATTGAAAAGTTTGGCAAACTGGAAAAGCCCTATTACATGCGCGCCCATCATATGCTTTGCACCGGTATTCTCCACGGTTTTTACAAGTGGGGCTCCACCAACGCCTACATTGAGGATGCAAGCGGCAGTCCCATTTATAATTTTGACTTGATTGATGAGATGATCGGCATCTGGCTGCGCAGCAACTGCAAGCCATTTTTTGAGCTGGGCTTTATGCCCCGCGACCTGGCCGACCCAAGGGATGCTGAAAACAAAAAAAGCTATCAAGTGGCTTATGGCATCAGCGAATACCAGCGGGTCGGCTGGGCCATGCCCCCCAAGGATTATCAAAAATGGTACGACCTGATCCACACCCTTGTCTCCCACTGTGTCAGCCGTTATGGCGTGAAGGAAGTGGAAACCTGGTACTTTGAAATGTGGAACGAGCCTGACATTTTTTATTGGCGCGGCACGGTGGAGGAATTCTGCAAGCTGTATGACTACACAGAGGCAGCCGTACATGCTGCATTGCCCACGGCCCGCTTTGGCGGCCCCGCCACCTGCGGCGAAATGGACCCAAACGGCCGGGCCAGCCGTTTCCTTCGGGCGTTTTTGACTCACATCAAGGATGGCAGAAACTACGTCACCGGCATGAAGGGGACCCGCATCGACTATACCTCCTTCCATACCAAAGGCGGCGGCTACAGCTTTGATACCCTGGCGAAAAAGCAGATTCCTTCCGTCAAGGTGCTGGTGGAGAACGTGCGCACCCAGGCGAGTATCATCAAGGAACTTGGCTATGGTGATCTGGAGTGCGTATTGAGCGAGGCCGACCCGGATGGCTGGGCCGCCGGCGGCAGGTATGACAATTTTAATTTGAACTTTCGAAACACGGAGTATTATGCTTCTTATGTGGCTTCCTCCTACAAAAACCTGTACGATTTGGCGGAAGAACTGAACATGGATATCCGCCCTCTGGCTTGGGCGTTCATGTTCGAGGGGGAGCGCTGCTTCGAGGGAACCCGCACCTTTACCACCCAGGGTATCGACAAGGCGGTATTCAACCTGTTCAAGCTGTATGCCAGGCTGGGCACCCAGCGCATTGCCCTTCACTGCAGCCGGGATGTGGACCCCCTGAGGTTTGAGGATCTGAACGGCTATCAGGAAGGGCCGGAGGTGGACGGCTGGGCTACCGTTACAGGGGAAAACGCAGTGCAGGTGCTTTTGTATTGCCACCATGATGACTGGGACGTGAAGGAAACCTTTGACATTGATTTGATTCTGGAGAACCTGCCCTTTGATGGAAAGGTGCTTGTGAAGCATTCGCGCATCGACGAAAGTCATTCCAACGCCTATGCCGAATGGGTTCGCCAGGGCAAGCCCAACTATCCCAATCCCGGCCAGTATGAGGCCATCAAATCAAGGGAAGGCATTGAATTCTGTGAAGCCCCGCAAAAAGTGCTCGTTCATGAGGGAAGGTTTCAAAGGCACTTCACCCTGCCCACCCATGCCATCTCCTTTTTGTCAATCGAAAAAGATTGATATCGCAGACAAGGTGAGGAATATACTTTCACTTAAAATACGGTGATTCAATCAATGCAAGCGTTTGAATTTTGACAAGGCCGTTGTATCATGTCAAAATAGGGATGGCGGGTAAGTCGGTTGCGCTCATGATGCCTGACCTTATCAAAAGCAGGAGGATTATGCAGTGGCTTGTTATGTCAAAGAGGAAAAGCTGTATCGCAAGTCAGGTTCGGAACTGTTGTGCATCGAGGCCTGGGGCACTCATGGCCTGCGTGTTCGTGTCACCCGAAACAGCAGATTCCAAAAAGAAAATTGGGCGCTGCTGGAGGATGCAACAAGGGGGAATCAGCCTCATGTACAGCTTTCCGGTGCTGCCGCCTCCATTCAAAATGGAAAAATCATTTGCCATATCAATGATGAAGGCTGGCTGCGCTTTGAAAATGAACGTGGAGAGCTTCTACTTTCGGAGTATTGGCGTAACCGCTACAATATCCACCGGTATGCCGTGCCTCTGAACGTCAGTGCCAGAGAACTGAATCCCATCATGGGGCAGGAGGCCTATCACCTGACAGCTCGGTTTGAAGCCCGGGAAGAGGAAAAAATATACGGCATGGGCCAGTACCAGGATGGCCTGCTGAACAAAAAGGGTGCCATGCTGGAACTGTGCCACCGCAACACCCAGGCTTCCGTCCCCTTTTACTATTCCAGCCTGGGATATGGCTTTTTGTGGAACAACCCGGCCATAGGCCGGGCTGTCTTTGGGCGGAATGTCACGGAATGGGAGGCATATGCCACCAAGGAGCTGGATTATTGGATTTGTGCGGGAGATACCCCGCTGGAGGTTCTATCGTCGTATGCGGATGTAACGGGCCATGTTCCCATGATGCCGGAGTTCGGTATGGGATACTGGCAATGCCGCCTGCGTTACCGCACCCAGGAGGAGCTGCTTTCCGTAGCCAGAAGACACAAGGCGCTGGGACTACCCATGGATGTCATCGTGGCGGACTTTTTCCATTGGACCATCCAGGGTGATTTTATGTT
>JAEZLW010000218.1 GCA_023415145.1 Bacillota bacterium
ACCTAAGGCTGCTTGATTCTCATGCGGAGCCCACTAAATTGCGAACTTATATTGACACTAGCTGAATTTACTACCCCAATTACTACCCCAACCAGCCCCCCAACGCCAAAATCACGAAAAGTCACCCAAAGTCACAACCCCTTGATTTTCCTCACATTTTGCGACTGACAGGTATGCCAAAACACCCCAAAACACCGCCTTAACGCCTTGGTAAGGAAGAGGTCTCTGGTACCAGTCCGGTTTTCGCTCCATTGAAAGGTTTCGCGACTTCAAGAGCGGATTGATGTTGCGGGCCTTTTTTTATCGTAAAAGGGCAATCAATTTGGGTATTGCATTGTCAGTCGCAGGCAATGCTCTGCCCCACTGTTTTACTCATTCTTCACCTGAAGAAATGTCTTCACACCAGCAAATCTGCCTCTTCCGGATGTTTGCCAAACCAGGCCTTCACATATGAGCAGGTTATGCCCGCCTTCATTCCCCGCTCCTTGATTGATGCAAAGGCGGCCTGCACCAATAGATCCCCTACACCTTGCCCGCGCAGAGAGGGATCAACAAAAGTACTGGTAAAATTGACCACGCCTCCCGCTGTTGTTGGGAACATGATTACCGCAAGCTGCCTGCCGGATTCATCCATGGCCAATATTCTGTCCGGCTCATACTGGAAATGAAGTGTCATTGTCTCACCTTTCCTGTCAATCATCTTTGGAAAGAGCTTGACTATCGGACGTAATTTATGAATTTGAAGCCATCATGGATAGCTTTGTACATCATACTGCTGCCCGCACAATATGTCAATTATTGTATGAGGAAGAATGTTGTTATACGGTTTCTCGAGTTCTGAGCATAAAAGGAGCGCAGGCAGGTCTTTCGTTTCCTGCCCGCGCTCCTTTGTGCAGCATTCAATTACCTGTTCATCTGGCTGTACCTGAAGATATCGTAGAGCAAGTACATGGCTTCATTCTTTTTCCGGATGGCATCGCGTACCTCTCTGTTGTACTCAGGGAGATCCTTATCTGTAGAATGCTTCTTAAAGTGACGTCTGAAAAGATCCTGAATTTTTTTCATATAGAATCAACTCCCGTTTATTGTAAAGGTCGGTGATAGCAGCGTATCCAGCGATACGCGCAGCGTTTTCGAGAGGGGATAGAGCAGCATGATATCCGGGTACGCGATATCGCGCTCCCACTTGGATATGGCCGGAGGCGTTATGCCAAGTCTTAAGGCAAGCTGCGCCTGTGTGAATCCCTGCGCCCGTCGCAAGGATTGAATTCTTGTTCCCAGTGAGCAGATCATTTGGAGATCATCCTTTCTGACAATCAAAAAAGCGGCCGTATGCAATGCACGCATACCGCCGCCTTTGGGGGACAACAGAATTATCCCGCTGTTATGGACAGAGGTACAGTACATGGTTTCTGGTTAAGGCTGTTTTGTTGGGTAAGTCTGAGCTTTGCAAACGTAGAAACCATGCGTGCACCTCCTTTCTTTCAAAATCCTGGATATCGTACCATATCCGGATCATTTTTTCAAGCCCATTTCTTGCAACTAAACCAATGGTTAACTTTGCGTGCGCTTCTGTTTCGCCCAAATCATGAAAGCTTTCATCAGGAACCATACATAGAATGATACACACCGAAGAACACTGTTGTGGGAGCCTTTCTTGCTTTGCAAGGCGGATCAGCACAAAGAAAGGAACATCACAAATGAACAGGAATGCCGTCACGACAGAGCGTATGAGGTGGGTCGATGTTCTGAAATTCCTGGGCATTTTTGCAATCTATCTGGGTCACTTTGGGGAGCAGGCAGGGAAGCTATACCCATTTTTCTATACATATCATGTGCCCTTGTTTTTCTTTGTGTCCGGCTTTTTTGCCGATATCAGAAATGGAGAGACATTTTTGATATTTGCAAGAAAGAAGTTCAGAACGCTCATGATGCCGTATTTTGTGTTTGTGGCGCTGTCCATGCTGATGCATGCGGTGCAGTATGATCTGGCGGCGGAGATACTATTGTATGAATTGCAAAGGTATGTATTTGCGGTAAGAAATACGCTTCTTCATTCAAGCTTGTGGTTTTTTTCATGCCTGTTTGCCGTGTCGCTCATGCATAGGCTGCTCATGATGATAGCGAAAAGAAAATGGATTGTTCTTGCGGTATCATTGGTGCCGGCATGTTTTTGCCAATTTGAGCAGCCATCATGGTTTTGGAATCTGGACAGCGCTTTGCAATATCTTGTCTACTACGCCTTGGGAAACATATGCTTTTCAATCATCAGCAAATACAGGTATGAATGCTTCCGGTTCAAAGGCAGGCTTGTTTATGCCATACTGGTGTTGATCTCATTTTTGATAGCATTCAAGACATACCTGTTTGGCAGCCTGTACCTGATGCTAAAAGTACTCGGCTTTTATCTGCCTTCTCAGGCGGAGGCCTTTTTTACGGTAATCAATACATCCATCATCCTGTTTGCCAACATTCAACTGGCGTTTTGGCTTGACAGGAAGAACCTGTTTGGCAGCATTGGAAGGGAAACACTGATGCTGTGCGGGATGGAATTTGTAACAAAGAATATACTGCAATCAGTTATTGCAATGCTGGGCTTTGCTGTTAGGCTTGATACCCCCTTGATGGCGCTTCTTTACACGGTGCTTTGCGTGGCCGTATCCTATAAAGTGCTCGTTCCCATACTGCACAAATGCTTCGGAGGGCTGCTGGGCATAAAAGAAAGCGTATCGCATGATGCCTCAAACGCTTATGCAAAACAGATGGACAAGCAGGACCGTGCCGCCATGTAATGGGATTACAACTATTTTCCTTTGGTTATACTGTGTGGGAAGGGGAGGGTGTTTGAATGACGAGGGAACAATACAAAAAGATGCAGATGGATGCTTTGGAAAGCTTGAAAACGGATGTAAGCTCACATAGAAGCAACCCGTTGCTTCTTGCGCCTTTGCGGGATACTCTGGAGCAGCAATATGAGCTGATTTGCAAAAAGCAGGCGGAATGGGAGCAAGGACATTTTTGGACGCCCGACAAAGAAAAAAACTATCAGGAAGAATACAAGGATAAGCAACCGTAAACCGGGTGGAAGGATTGCCCAATTTGATATATAATGAACGTATCAAATGATCTTTGATACGGGGGCAGTCGTATGGAAACAAACCTCGCCGGGAATGATATTCGGCCGGTTGAGTCCGCGAAAAAAACATGGAAAGATTACGTAGGATGGGCCGGTTTTGTTGTGACCGCCTTTATTCTGATCCAGCAGATTTTCACGCATGGACAAGGGATATGGTACTATTGCTTTGGTGAAGGCACGCAGTACATCGGTGCTTTGGGAGATCTGAAGTACAGCCTGCTGTATCACATCACGACCGTATTCGATGTTTTAAGAACGTTCTTCTTCACGCTGCATCCCCTTGCGGTACTAGTGGTGCTGTTGCTTCGGAAAAGAATCGTGCCCAGGCTGCTGGTGATTTTTGCCGGGGTCGCCGTTTTTACAACTACCTTGGCGGAGGTTTTGTACAACCTGCTGGCGGCTGAATACAATGGCCCGGTCTACGTAAGCCTTACATCGGTTGTATACCTTGTCATCGATCTTGCGCTTGTACTTTTCTATTCAAAATCCAAGCGATTCAGAGCAATGTTCATTAAGTAGTCCTTATATCTTCCCAATATGACGTTTTCGGGGGATGGTGAGTGAACCGAGCGCCGCCAGTGGCGGATGAAGCGAGGTGATGGAATCAAGCGAAACGAGCAATGCGAGCGGCAGCGAAGCAGTGCGACAATTGAGCTTGCGGATGGGGGAAGGGCCCCTTTTTCAAAAGGGACCCTTCCCGATTTATATCCCCGTGCCCGTACCCTTCCCCACCGTAACCACACCCAGGGTGGTGAGGCGCAGAGCGGGGATGACGGGTAAGCTGACGAAGGAGAGGGTCATGAAAGGGTCGATGCCTGGAGAAACGCCAAGGGAGCGGGCGGCTTCTATCAAGCAGGCAAGGGCCTGGTGGGCATCTTCTGCCGGGAGCGGGCACATGAGCCCGGCGATGGGCAGGGGGAGTTCCGCCAGGATAAACCCGTCGCGGACAACAACCATGCCACCCTGCAGATCGGCGATACGGCGAACCGCCACGGCCATATCCGCATCGTTTGCCCCCGTCACAATGATGTTGTGGGCATCGTGGGCCACGCTGGTGGCAATCGCGCCGGCAGCAAGGCCGTATCCTAAAAGGTAGGCCTTGCCCATGTGCCCCGTGCCCCGGTGCCGCTCGATCACGGCGATCTTGATGATGTTTTTGGAAACATTGATTTCGCCGGCGTATCCTTCGTCTGTGGTGATGAGCTCGCCGGGGGTAAGGCCGATGACTTTTTCCCGACCGAGCCGGAAGGATTTTTCGGAAATGCCTCCGATGTGTACGGCATGAAGGGCAGGAGGAGCAGCCTGAGACTTGGGAAGATGGGTGCCCTGGCCAGGGGAGAAAACGCATTTCCCGGCTTTGTAAACGGAATGGATGGCGGCGGTATCCACATCATCAAGCAGCAGAAAATCTGCCTGATACCCCGGCGACAGCGCACCAAGATGATTTAGGCGGAAGCACCGGGCGGCATTTATGGATGCCATGGTGTACGCTGCCGCCGGGTTCGCTCCCAGAGATATGGCCTTGCGCACCATGTGGTCGATGTGGCCGTGGGTTAAAAGGTCTTGGGGGTGCTTGTCGTCTGTGACCATCAGGCATCGGGTAGCATATGAGGACTGGAACAGGGGCATAAGGGCGGCGAGGTTCTTGCCTGCCGTACCCTCCCGAATCATGATCCACTGGCCGAGGCGGAGCTTTTCAATCGCTTCCTCCGCAGATATGCACTCATGGTCGGTTTGTATCCCCACGGAGATGTAGGCATTCAAGTCCTTTCCAGTTAGGCCGGGGGCGTGGCCGTCCACCATTTTGTGATGGGCGTGGGCGGAGGCGATCTTGCACAGTACCTCTGGGGCGGCGCTTAAGACGCCGGGGTAGTCCATCATCTCCCCCAGGCCCAGCACACGGGGGTGCGTAAAAAAGGCTTCGGTTTCCTGGGTTCCGATGGTTGCACCGTTTTCATCGTACCTTGTGGCAGGCACGCAGGAGGGCACCATGAAAAAAACGTCCATGGGCAGGCCTTCTGTAGCGCTTAGCATGTAATCGATGCCCGCCGTGCCCAGGACATTGGCAATTTCGTGGGGGTCGGCAATCACCGCTGTGGTGCCGTGGGGAATCACCGCCCGGGCAAATTCAAGAGGTGCGACCATGGCGCTTTCCAGGTGGATGTGCCCGTCTATAAACCCGGGAACAACGGTTTTGCCCGTGGCGTCGATTTCGGTTTCGCCCGCGTATTCCCCGATGCCCGCAATGTATTTGCCGCATACGGCAATGTCGCCCCGCAGCCATTCCCCGGTGAACACGTTCAGATACGTGCAGTTTTTGAGGACAACGTCAGCCTTTTGCCGGCCGCGGGCAGTATGGACGAGGGTTTGTAGGAACTCTGGGTCGGAGAGATCGTTCATGGTTGACTCCTTGATGGGTCGGCAAAAAAGGATGGATGGGGAGTGGAGGAGTTTTGCCTGCAAAACAAGAATATTTGAATTTTTGCCAGTATAACACAAAAGGTGAGCGGGTTCAACCGGGGAGACATGATGGAAAAAAGTATGATTTGCGGTGAAACCTCCTTTTGAAAAAGGAGATTTCTCTTTAATCTTTTCTGAATAAACTTGATAAGGGAAGGATTTGTGAGCATCGTATCTATGTTACCGTTTAAACATCTGGCAAAGCTGATAGCTTCGCATAAACAACTCGGAGGTATCTGCTACATGCTTGCTTGCGGAAAGGACGGGGTCTAGAACCGTGCGGGCAAATTCCTCATTGGCGGCAAGCGACGCCGTATAAGGCAGGTTCTGCGATTGAAAAAATCCCGCATTTCATCAAGCTTAGGCAACTTTCAAAAGGCCATATGTCAGCCCTCCTTCATGGAAGGCGATATCCACAGCATACAATGTGTTTTGCGAACCTGCAAATAATATCCCCAGCACATCCACTTCCGCCTGTTTGATCAACTGATCCAACGTGCGCCTCTTAAACAGATCGTCAGCCGAACTTGCCGAAAATCGTTCTTTTGCTGCCGCAAAAATAGTATCCAGTTCCCTGTCATTTTGTCGGGGCCAGGCGGCGGAGGCTTTCCAGTTGGTTTGTACGATCTGGCAGCCCTTCACATGGCAAAGCCAGGAATACATGAGGGATTCGCCCATTTCCACTTTCATTCATAGATTCTCCTTTGTAAAAATCCGTGTTCACAGTACGAAAGGCAAATTTACGACAATGTTATCAAGCTACTGGATCATAGCGTTTGTCTTCGGGTAAGAAGCCCCCTTTACCAGCAATCCTTCCCGGTCTCCGCCTTCACCTTCAAATTCGCGATATACGCATCCCCCCATGCTTGCAGTTCCCGCAAAACAGGACGGAACATTTCTCCAATGGGGCTTAATGTATATTCCACCTTGGGCGGGATTTGGGGGTACTCCCGGCGGGTGATCAACCCATCCTGCTCCAGGGCCTTCAGTTGCTTTGACAAAGTGGCCTGGGTAAGGGTTGGCATCCTGCGTTGAAGCTGGTTGAACCGCACCGGGCCATCGCTGAGCAGGTGCATAATCAAAAGCGACCACTTGCCGCTTAATAGTTTTTGGGCGGTGACGTAGGGGCAGACGCCGAACAGGTTTGTTTTCTCTTCCATAACCTATCCTCCTGGGTGGTATTCTCAAAGATATTTGGTATACTGAAAAATCGTACTTGCGGTTTGTAATGTACTATTTATAATGGTACCGGGCTCAGTATACCACGGTATTTGGAAAGGAGCAATCACCATGAACAAAGAAACAACCTCCGTGCAAGAAGTATTGCAGTATGTAAAGGAAGCCGGCGTGTTTTACCTGGCCACCTGTGAGGGGGATCAGCCACGGGTCCGGCCCTTCAGTGCGGCGGCGGAGTTTGACGGCCGGTTTTATATCGTGACCAACAATCAAAAGAAGTGCTATGACCAAATGATGAAAAACCTCAAGGTGGAATTGTCCGCCATGGGCAAGGATGGTTCCTGGATGCGGGTGGAAGCCACAGTGCAGCATGACGGACGCCGGGAAGCCCGCCAGCGCATGATGGAGGAGAATCCGGTTTTGCGCAAGCTGTATTCTGTGGATGATGGCAGGATGGAAGTGCTGTATTTGAAGGATGCCACCACCACTGTGTATTCAGGGAATGGAGAACTGAAGGTGATCAGATTTTGATGGGGGGGGAGAACAACCTTCTGTCGTTGTGAAGCCGTAGTAAAGCTATTCAAGAAGAAAGGTATCGCTCCTGCGGGCGCGACCAAAGGGCTTTCCGATCGCCCTTTGGAAACCTTCGGGTGCCATCCCCTTTCATGCATATATCATTTGGCGACCGGTACGACCGCTCTTTATTGCTAGAAAATCCATTGCAATAAAACTGCCAGGCAAACAGATGCAATGGCCAAATCACCTGAGGAACGGTTCAAAAAGCCCTGCCCATTGGCAAAACGCTTTGAAAACGGCTTTTTGTGGTACTTCATAAGCAGGCTTGCGCCTATGGACCATAAAGCGATGATCAGGCCGGTGCCAAGAAGCTCCAGCGTAGCAAAGTTCATCAGCATTTCAGGTTGGTACAGTACGGATATCTCCCTGATCCAGTCAGGAGCAAGAAGCAGATAGAGCAAATACAGCCCCCGCCATGCGGCGCTTGTCAAAAAGGGCAGTAGGAAGAAGCGTACCATGGGCCTGTTTTTATCGCAGATCCAGCGGAACGCAAGGCTTAGGGTAAGCCCCTCCAGCACGATAGAAACAGCGGGGTTGATCACATAGTCCAATCGCGGCGTTATGGGCAGGTTGATGAGCTTGATGGCCGCAGAAAGAAGACCGCACAGGAATACAACGGAGGATTTCCCTGTTTGTTTATACGCTCCCCTCATGAAGCCGTAAGCCAGAGGATAGTAGAACATCCATCCCATGCCTGGAAAAAGCAGATGCGCAAGATAACCGACTGTCGCTTCAGATATGCCCCACAAACCGCCAAAGAGCAAAACCGCCAATGCATTCTTTTTCATAATGTAATCTCCTTGCATTGTTTGATGATATCCCTTACTGCCGCACCTATCTCCTCATAGCAGGTGCAGCGGCAGATGTTTGACTGCATCCAGGAATCGATGGTGTAGTCGTCCGGGTCGGGGTGGTGGTATAGAAGCGAATGGGCGTTTATAACAAAACCCGGCGTGCAGTATCCGCACTGCATGGCAAAACGGTCGGTAAACGCTTGCTGGAGGGAGGTTTTTTGCAGCCCTTCCACGGTGACGATGTCATGGCCGGCTGCCTCCACCGCCAGGCACAGGCAAGATTTCATGGGCCATCCGTCCCACAAAACCGTGCAGGCGCCGCAATCTCCGTTTTCGCATCCCGGCTTTGCGCCCGTAAGCTTAAGGTTATCCCGGAGTACATCCAGCAGTGTTTGAAAGGGGTACACGGCTGTTTCCACATTCTGACCGTTGACGCGCAGGGTGATAACGGTCTTGCCCTCGATTTTGTTCAATGCAAATCCTCCTTCAGCCTTTCCATCATATCGCAAAGCGCTGCCTTCAACCGGAACAGGCGGTATTCTCCCGAACCCAGCACATCGGAAAGCGGCTGTTCCTGCAGTTGGCTGCTTAATTGCTCTTCCAGGTAATAAGGTTCGGGCTTTGCATCAGCATTGGAAAATGTAAGCAGAACAGGGTAAGAATACAGCCCGCTGACGGCAGCTCTTACGGAAGCTTTTTCCCGGATGGCAGCCAGTGTGAACAGGGGGTATCCGATTTTTTCGCTGTCCACATGCTTGGCATGTACAAAAGGCAGGTTTGCCACGGCATCATTCAATGAAAACCGGACAATAAACTCCCCCGGTTTCAGGCTCGGTTTTTGCGAAAACAAGGCGGATATATCCACGGTGCGCGCCCCTTCGGGGCCGAAGCATTCCGCTTGAGCACTTGCCAGCAGCAGCGGCAATGCAGCTTCGTGATAAATGATGGTCCCGGCGATGTTGCCGCCCAGTGTGATTTTACACTGGGCGGTGTGATCCGCCACGCGGGTGCAGCATTTGGTCAGCAGCGGGAAAGCATTCCAAGCGGCAATGCTGTTCAGCGTTTGCGCAGCGCCTATAAACAAACGGTTCCCGTCCCGCCATAGCCCCAAAAGCTCCGGGATTTTTTTCAAATCGATCACCGCGTCAAATGTCAGGCTGTTTACCCGCCCCATGGTGATAATCTCTGTACCGCCTGAAAAGTACAGCGGCTTATCACCCCGGCCCATACAGTTCTGATAAGCATCCACTGCTTCCGCTAGCGTTTGCGGCTGCCAATATGTGAAGGGAAAGGGGATCATAGGACGTCCTCCTTTCCGGCCTTCTGCCACAGCTTTTCGAACTTTATGGGAAGATCGTCCAATTCTTTGCCCATGGCCTTTGAAAGCGCGTTGGCCAACGCCGGTGCCATGCCCAATATGCCATGCTCCCCAATGCCTCTTAAGCCATAGGGGCCATCCTTGTTCGGTGTTTCCAAAAAGGCAACGTCATAGGCGGGATTTTGCGCAAAATGAAGCAGCTTGTAGGTGCGAAAGCTGGTGGCACATAGCTTTGCCCGGTCATTGTAGGTGAAATGCTCCCGTGTGGCTGTGCTCAGCCCCATGTGCATGGCTCCGGTGATTTGTCCACGGCTGACGGCGTAATGAACCACCTTGCCCGCATCAATCGCTGTGGCTGCCTTCAAAAGGCGGAATTCACATGTCTTTTTGTCATACTCGATCTCCACCGCCTGTGCGCCTGTTGTCCAGTAGGGGCCGCTTCTGCCGCGGCCTGTTTCCGTATCCAGGGTGGACAAATGCTCCATGATATAGCTGCCCCGGCCGATGATGTAGCCGCCGATGGCCGGACCGTTATCCAGCGTCAAGCCGTCTATCAGGTGCTTGATCTCTATAAAGACATCAGGATCGCTGATCTGATAGACCTTTTCCCCGCCAACCTCCAGATGGCTCTCCTGGCACCGAAGCGCGATGGCTGCCTTTCGTTTCAGCTGCTCAATGGCATCCTCCGCAGCGGCAAGCACCGCGTTTCCTGCCATGAAGTTGGACATGCTGGCGACAGTCTTCCAGTGTTCCGGCGCGACCCTGGTGTCGATCCTTTCCTTCACAAATACCTTGTTGGGGTCCATTTTCAGCTTTTCTGCCAGGATTTGACGTATGGTTGCGGCAAACCCCTGCCCGCATTCCACCACGCCGCAATTGATATTTACGCTGCCATCCGGGCAAAAGAGGAGCACCGCGGCGGAACCCGCGTCGATGGGCGAGCTGGAGGTTTTTGATATGCAGGCTACCCCCTTGGCCCGTACCTTGTCCGCTCCGATAGGCATTACCGTGCCTTCGCCCCAGCGGATCATTTCCGTGACCTTGTCAAGACAGCCCATGGGATTTCCAAGGTTGCTGCCGGTATAACGCACCTGGGTGGGGGATGTGTCGCCGGGCTTGACCATGTTTTTTTTGCGCAAAGCCACGCCGTCCAGGTTCAATGCTACCGCCAGTTTGTCCATCATGCGCTCCATGCAAAAGATGGATATCTCGTGACCAAAGCCCCGGAAGGATGTGGCGTATACATGGTTGGTATACACGCAAAGCGCATCGCATGCAACATGCTCAATAGCATATAGCTCTCCTGTGCTGGTGGCAACTGCGTGTGCCATCCTGGGTCCGGAATCGGCATAAGCCCCTGTATCCAGGTGATACATTGCCTCCAAAGCCGTGATTTTACCATCCCGCCGGGCGCCAAGCTTCAGCGTGCAGTCCGCCCCGATTTTGCATCCAACACTCATAAAGCATTGCTCCCTGGTGAATGACAGGGCGACTTTTTTGCCATCTACCGCCCTGGAAGCCAGGTATGCCAGCATTTCGGGATGGCCGTTCACCTTACCGCCGTAAGCGCCGCCCAAATGGTAGCTGATTACTTCCACTTGCCCCTGGGACAGGTTGAAGGATTCGGCAATTGCGATTCTGACAGCGTGGGGCGCCTGGGAGGAGGTTTCAATCACCACTGTGCCATCCCCCATGATTTGCGCCGTGGCGCAGCGTGTTTCCATGTATCCGTGGGCACACTGGGGCAGCGTGAAGCTTCCTTCCACCGTCACATCGCTGGCCGCCCACCCATTTTTCATATCTCCCTTGCGTATCTTTACATGGTTTATGATGTTGGTGCCGGGTGCAGGATGCAAATCGTCTGCCGTTTGCTTGTACGCCTCCATCCTGGGGTGAACGAGGGTGGCGTATGGCTCAAGGGCTTCCCCCACCGTATTGACAACAGGCAGGGGTTCATATGTGACACGGATACGTTCGGCAGCCCGCTGTGCTTGCCAGAATTCCCTTGCCACTACCATGGCCACCGGCTCACCGCAAAAGCGAACCGTTTCCCGCGCCAATAGGGGCATATCCTGAATCTGGCTGCCCATTCTCACGGCGCAGTCCTCGCCGGTGAGTATGGCCAGGACGCCGGGCACAGATAGCGCCTCCTGCATATCTACCGACCGGATGACCCCGTGGGCTTCGCCGGATACATGCAGCATGGCGTGAAGGCAGAGGGCATCACAAGAATCCTTCACATACTGCAATTGGCCGGTAGCCTTGTCCAGGCCATCCGGCCGCCGCGGTGACATGCTCAGCCTATCTTCCAC
>JAEZLW010000048.1 GCA_023415145.1 Bacillota bacterium
CAACACCCCCCACCCGACCCAAAAGGCGGGCAGAAATCAACCGATTTCTGCCCGCCTTTCATGAATACCGTACAAGCAACAGGTCCCGGTTATACCCTTATATCAGGGGTTATCCATCCTATTTCACTTTAATCGTAAGCTTCTTTTCCCTTGTCCACTGTTCCCAGATGGCGTCATCCCAGCCAATGCTGCTGTCAGGGAAATTTTCTGTCTGTTTCTATGAGAAATGGCTTAACGCAATCATCTGAAAGCAATAATAGGAATCACAGCCCATTGCTGCTTTGCATCATCTACAACCTAAACAAAATCTACCCACACTGATCCATCTTATGTTTAAGTGCGGTTTCCTTTGGATATATAAAAATTAGGAACTAATCATATTCAAAGGAGTTGAACCCATGAAAATTCTTTATAAAGCAACGGCAGTATCGACAGGGGGCCGCGACGGACAGGTATCTGTGGAAAACAGCCCGATCCGCTTCGAAATGGCATTACCGCCTGAATTGGGAGGAACAAAGGGCATTGGTTTTAACCCGGAGCAGTTGTTTGCCGCAGGTTATTCCGCCTGCTTCGGAAGCGCATTGCAGCATGTGTTTAAGGTAAAGAGGCTGGCCATTGAAGCTCCGCAAGTGCACGCCACCGTTGGGATCGGCAAAAATGACGCAGGTGGGTTTAGGCTTTCGGTGGATATTGCGGCCGTGTTTCATGGCGTAGATCAGGCAACTGCCGATTCAATCGTTGTTGAGGCCCATCAGATTTGCCCGTATTCCAATGCAACCCGTGGCAACATTGATGTTGCTGTTTCGGCGCGCGTGGAATAATGATCCATATAGAGATGAAACGCAAGCACAACACATGCGTCACCCCAATGGCAAGCCATTGGGGTGATTTTCAATGAGCAGGAAGGAGATTCCTGCTTGAATATACCAAATATGTCAGGCTGATTCTTTTCTTGCCGTCCGGTCACCAAACCGGCCCCGGACAAAAGCGTTGACCTTACGTATTCTATCCAGCCAGTCCTCCCCGCCGTCGTGCCAGCATTCCGCCACAAACAGGCCAACGCCCAACTCCCTGGCACCGGCGATGCCCGGTATAAAGTCCACCTTCCCCGCGCCAAAACGCATGTCCCGGTATTTGCCTTCCTCCGTCTCCTTGATGTGCATGGCAAACATCCGTCCCCGACCGCTTTTCAGCTCGTCGGCAACCTTGCTGCCATAGATACGGCAGGCGTTTGTAAGGTTGCCCAGGTCCGGGTATACACCCAGATATGGAGAATCAACGGCATGGACGATTGCCATGGCTTTGCTGATGGTATCCATGAATGGTGTCTCCATGGTCTCAAAGCCAAGTATAACGCCCTGGGTTGCGGCGTAGGCGACCCCCTCCCTGAGGTTGTGAAGGAACAGGCCGCGCGTATCCTCGCCGCCGTCCTCGTAATAGACGTCATAGCCTGCCAGTTGGATGAGACGGATGCCCGTATCCCGTGCCAGATCCACCGCGCGGCAGAAAATTTCCATCCCCCGGGTGCGTATCTTTTCATCCCTGCTGCCCAAGGGATACTTGCGGTGGCCGCTCAGGCACATGGTATCGATGGATAAGCCTTCCTCCGCCATTGCCTGCCGAAGAGCGGCCCGCTCCTCCATTGTCCAGAAAAGACGAGCCAATTTGTCATCCGTTTCATCGATGCTGATTTCCAGGAAGTCAAAGCCAGCCACCTTCGCTCCCCGTAGTTTTTTCTTAAGTGTCAGGTTGTTAGGCATGGCTTTTTCATACAGGCCTAATCGATAACCGTCCATAACAGCCTCCCATTATGAATCGAATACGTAAATAGCCGCCTGTGCAACCATTCGGTTGGCAGATAGAAGAATGTCCTGCGTACCATTATTGAGCATATACGCATTGCTGGGGCCCGCGCCAGCATCCAGTTCCCAAGTTTCGAATGCGCCGGTACCTGCGTTTAGGCGGAGCACGAAGAGATTGGCGCGTTTCTGCCTGGCGCCGCCTATAAAGACCTTTTCCCCTTTCAGTTCAGCAGAAATCACGGTATGGTAAAAGTCGTTCTCTACGGGATAGGAGAATATCTCCTCATAATCCGTGCCAACACGCTTGAATACCTTGAATTCATTGCCGTGGAAGGGCAGGATCGCGGCGATCTCGTTTTCCCCGTCACCGTCGATGTCGCATACGGCGATATCGCTGACGGGCCGGTCCATCAATTGCTCAATAACCCATCCGCATCCCGGCTTCTCTGGCGGCGTTACGGCAAACACACCCTCCCGGGAGGAAACGTAGCCCGTATCCCTGCCACACCTTGTGCCTGTACAGAAGCCATGGTTGATGTGATAGTCCCCAGGCAGCCGTTCAAAATTCAGGGTGAAGGGAGCATCCAGTCCATCGGGCAAAACCGCACCGTACAGGTGGCCGGGATGCGACCAGTCGTCCTTGTTTTCCTTGTAATCGGCGATGGTGGCGGCCAGGACATATTTGCGCCCGCAAGGGCTTGCAAGTACACCGAAGCGGTGCAGGTAGGACAGGCTTGCTACTGGCTCGTGGGTGAAAGCGCCGCTATTAAAGCGGACCATCTCAATGGTGCTGCCTCCCGCTTCCACCATGGAATAGAAGCCCCGGGAGATGAGCAGGCTTTCCTGTCCAAGGGGGACGATGGACATGGTGCCGCCTCCGCCCTCCCATATCAGTTCGCATTCTGAAAAGTCCTTGCCGTGGAAGGCCCGGACGGAGCCGTTCCCCTCTCCCGCAAAGAACAGATACGTATCCCCGCCGATGTCCATGGCCGATACGGCATAGCACTTTTCAATGTCTTTTAGGATCTTTTTCGTGCACTGCATATTACACCTTTACAGCATGGATTTGAAGGGAAGATCGGGTTCCAGGGTGAACGCATCATCAAAGCCACGGTCGTACATGTACTGTAGTTTGTCCTTGTCGCCGGGCCATGTGAACCTGCCTCCCACCTCCCAGAGGAAGGGCTTGAAGGCATACTGCAGGCGGTGCTTGCGCATGTTCCACAGGGCGAGTATCTCCTGGGGATCGGCCTTGAAGTTTGTCCAGATGTCGTGATGAATGGGGATGACCACTTTGGTTTTCAGGCATTCGGCCATGCGCAGCATGTCGATAGAGGTGAGTTTGTCCGTCATGCCCCTGGGATTCTCGCCGTAGGAGCCCAGGGCGACGTCTATTTCATGGTCGTTGCCGTGCTTGGCGTAATAATTCGAATAATGGGAATCTCCGCTGTGGTATACCGTGCCGCCCGGCGTTTTGAAGAGGTAATTGACGGCGCGTACATCCATTTCAAGGGGCATGGTGCCTTTAAGCACCTGCTCCGGCGGCGCCGTAACCAGCTCCGTGCGGTCAAAGGAATCCAGGGCGACAACTTCCGTGTCCTTGATTTTCACGACATCGCCGGGCTTTACCACGATGCACCGCTTAATTGGCACACCCCATTTAACCCAGATCTTCACGCAGGTTTCGGGGCCGATGAACTTGACATCCTCCGAACAGTTTTGCAAAACCGCCGCCGCCACGTTGATGTCCATGTGATCGCCATGGTCGTGGGTAGCCAAAAGGGCATCCAGCTCACGGATGGCAAAGGGATCGATCACGCAGGGCACATTGCGCAGGTTCGGCTGAATTTTTTGGCAGCCAATCATCTTCTGATGCTGATGCCCCTTCTTCATCAGGCCGCTGCCATGGGCCGTCTTGCCTGTGGAGCACCAAAGGTCCACCAGCAGATTCGTATTGTTCTCAGTCTTCAGCCAGATCCCGGTGCAGCCCAGCCACCACATGGTGAACGTGCCGGGGGCAACGGTGGTATCGCGAATTTCCTCATTCAGCCAGGTGCCCCACTCCGGGAAGGTGCTGAGGATCCATTCCTCTCTCGTAATGGTTGAAACGTTTGCCATACCGTTCATCCTCCATATGTTTTCATACGTTGTTTCGTATTTGTCCCGAAGTCCCTACCGGCAGATCACACGGCTGGCGGTGTTGGCGTCGGTGATGAGAATGTCCACATAATGCCCACGCAGAGCACCCAGAATGGAATTGATCTTGCTCTCCCCAGTGGCTACGGCCACCGTTAATTTGGTGCGTTTGAGATCCTCCATGGAGATAGCCACACACTTGCGGTTCCACTCGCAGTCAAGGATCGCGCCATCCTTGTCGAAATACTGTGCGCAGATGCTGCCCGCCGCCCCCAGCCTTTCCAGCTCTTCCCGGTGCTTTTGCGTCATGTACCCAAACCATGTAGGCATGACACCGCCCGTATCAAAGCTGCCGATTCCCGTGAGCACGATGTCCAGATCCTTCATGTAATTGAAAACATCCCGCACTGTCGGGTCCTTCAGCAAAATCTCCTTGGCGTACAGATCATCAATGTACAAGGGCATGTTCAGGTAATGCCCGTTTCCCGATTGAAGTGTCGAAATATGATTGACCAGTTCCCGCGCTTCCCCAGGGATGTACTGGTTGGCGGAAGCGCCGATGACCTGTACCACGTGGATATTGGCACAGGCGGCCTTGGGCAGCTTCCGGACCGTTCTGCGCACCGTTTCGCCCCCTGTGATGCCAATGGTGCAACCATCCCGCAGCAGGTCTACCACCAACAATGCGGCATAATTGGTCAGCCCCTCCATGGTCTCTTCGGCATCCGCTTCGCCGTTGGTTAGGACCACGGCCTCCTTGATCCCGAACACGGACTGCATCTTCTGTTCAAGGCTGGGCATCCTGTCCAGATACCGCTTGACCTTGATTTCCACAACTCCCAGCTCCCGTGCCTTTTTGAGCATGCGGCAAATTTTGGGGCGGGAAAAATAAAGCCGTTTGGCGATCTCCGGCTGGAGCATATTCAGGTTATAGTACATATGAGCCACCTGAGAGATAATCCCCAGATCGTCCATCCGGTCCATCTCACGCTTTTTGGTATTGATTACGGGCATGAATCTCCTTTCCGCGCTTTGAAGGCGCTTAAGCTGTCAAACAGCGCTTCCGAGTCAGAAAGATAGTTCCGGTACAGCCGAGCCGTTTGGGGATCCGGAGTATAGCGGACCGTGGCGTCCCCCGCCCGGGCCGCTTTTACGCCTGCGGCATGATCCGGGAATACATGAAGCGCCACCCCGGCGGATACGAATGCGCCAATGGCCGTGGCCTGGGCATTGCCTGCCTTGATAAGCGGACGGTCCAGCATGTCGCACAGGATCCGGTTGAAAATGCCGCTGCCGGTCAGCCCGCCGGCGATGTGCACCTGCTCCGCGCGGCGGCAAATGTCCGGCAGGGCTTGCACGCTTTTGACAATCTCCCCGCAGATGCCCTCGTACAATGCCCGGGCCATGTCCCCCCGGGTATGGCTTAGGGTGAAACCAAGGAAGCCGGCTCTGGCGTCCGGGTCCCACCGGCGGGTGCCGCAGCCCTGGAAATGGGGCAGGCAATACAGCCCGTTGGCCCCGGGGGGAGAGGATGCAGCCAACCGGTTGAATGCTTCATAGTCGGGCGGTTCCCCCATAATATCCGGGTAAAACGTACGCATCAGCCAG
This sequence comes from Bacillota bacterium, assembly GCA_023415145.1. Lineage (GTDB taxonomy): Bacteria > Bacillota > Clostridia > Christensenellales > Aristaeellaceae > JAEWAH01. The sequence continues at coordinate 5,547 of JAEZLW010000048.1, forward strand.
TTCAGCGCAGCAGCGCTGGCCAGGACGCCAGATTCCAGGGTGTATTTACCCTGAATTGCGGATACATTGCAGATCAGGGATTGGTTATCAAAATTCGGCTCGCCGATCAGGGAAATAATATAGGAACCCGTACCGCTGTTGATCTCCAGGGTTCTTTCGTCCAGCACTCCCAGCCCCAAAGCCCCGCACTGCTGATCGCCCCCCGCGCTTACCACGGGAACCCCGGCAGGGATGCCTGTCAGGCGGGCAAATCCTTCCGTCACGGTCCCTGCCACAGTGCCCTGGGGGATTAGAGAACAGAGCTTTTCCTTGTCTACACCAAAGATCTCAAGCAGGTCGTCGTCCCAGCAAAGGGTGCGAAGGTTCATGAGGGAAGACCGGCTGCCGTAGGTATGATCTGTTACAAATTCCCCGGTCATGAACAGCATCATATAGTCCGGCACAACCATGGCCTTATAGGCTTTTTGATAGATATCGGGCATATGATCCCTGAACCAGCGTATCTTAGTGGCGGTAAAAACGGTATTGATCACTGCGCCGCTTTTTTGATGCACATGCGAATTATGAGGAGAGAGAGACTCACAGATATCCTTGTTGCGGGTATCCTGCCACATAATGAACCGGGTGAGCGCCTTTTCCTGCCTGTCTACCAGTGCGGGAGCCGAACGGAAGGCCGTCAGCGAAATGGCATCCACCGGATGGAGAGCCGCAATCTCTGTGCATATGGAAACCAGGCCGCCGGTAAATACGTCCGGGTCCTGCTCGATCCATTGTCCGGTATAAATCATCGGAGTTAAGCGGGAAGCTGATGCAAGGACTGTGCCGCTCTTGGAAAAGAGGATGCCGCGCATGCTCGTCGTACCAACGTCTACAGCCAGGATGTTCATTGCGCGCACCTCCATTCTTCATTTATCTGTCTCTGCCGGCTGATATTAGCCATCTGTTATGCTTTGCAGTTAATAATATAGCATGGCACTGTCAGGCGGTCAACCCAGATGCCAGCAAAACGAACATAATTTCATTCAGATATGGTAATTATGTGGTTTTTGTGATTATTGATGCCAGAATGCAGGGAGTTTCAGGGATGCAGGTGAAATTCTGTTCATTCTGCTGCTGTGATATTGACGATGGCTCTCCATGTGTGATAACCTGTGGCTACAAAGAGGTGAGTACATTGTCACAAACGGATTTGTGAATAATGCACTGAAAGTCCTCGACAAGAGAAGGAGCGAACCGAATATGAAAAAGATCCTGTCCATGCTGCTGGTCTTCGTACTGGTGCTGACCGCCGTATCCGCACTGGCCATTGAAGAGCGTGCACCGGAAAAGAATCCCTACAAAGATTCCATCAAGATCGCGTGGATTCCCACCGCCGCCACCGAAGCCAACTGCACCGCATGGGGCAACGGCATAAAATCCGAACTGGGCTACTGGTCGAATGTGGAAGTCAACGTCTTTGACGGTGAGAAGAACGCCGACAAACAGGTTTCCCTCATCTATGACTGCATCGCCCAGGGCTATGACGGCATCATCCTGCAGAGCGTGAATGCCGCTACAGTCGCCACCGCCGTGGAAGATGCGGAGCTGGCCGGAATCCCGGTGGTTTGCATCAACATGGGCGCCAAAGTCCCCCACGCCGGCCTGGTCTCCATGACCGATATCGAAGCCGGTTACGTCATCGGTGAAAAAATTGCCGAGGCCCTCGGCGGCAAAGGCAATGTCGTTGTAATCCAGGCCACCCCCGGCGCAGCCCGCGGTGAGCTTCTGGAGCAGGGCTTCCAGATGTCCATGGCCAACCATCCCGAAATCACGATCCTGGCTGAACAGAACGCGGACTGGAACATGGAAAAAGCAAACAACCTTATGCAGAACTACCTGACCACCTACGGCGACCAGATCGATGCCGTATTCGCCCACAATGACCAGATGGCGGAAGGTGCCGGCGCGGCCTGCGAAGCCCTGGGCTACAAGGGCAAGATCATCATCTGGGGCGCCAACGGCGAAAGCAAGGCTCTGGAATACATCGAGCAGGGCTTGATCACCGGCACTGTGTACACCAACTGCAAGGACCAGGGCGCTACCGCAGCCCGCCTGCTGATGATGTACCTGGGCAGCAACATCGACACCAGCACCTTCAGCGTGACACCGGTCATCAAAATGCCCCCCATCACTGTTACCATCGACAACGTAGGCACCATCACCCCCGATATGAGATGGTAATCCTATGACAAATGCAGATTGGGCAGTGAGCAATCGCTGCCCAATCTGTTATTGGAAGATTTGACAACTTACCATGCCCGGTATCCCACATCAAGGGAGGATCGAACGTGAGACAGGAAACACTTCGCAGGCTCGTTTCCCTCGGCCTGCTCCTCTTGCTGGTAATCATTTTTTCATTGGCCAGCGATACGTTCTTCACGGTGGGCAATCTAACGAACCTGCTCCGTGAATGCGCCATTATCGGCATCCTCGCCGTGGGTGTCACAACAGTCATCATAACAGGCGGTAACGATCTGTCCTGCGGCGCTCTGTTGGGCGTGGTATGCTCGTTCATCGGATACAGCCTGCACTATACCACCTGGAATATCGGCGTCATCCTCATGCTGTCCTTCCTGATCGCGCTGGCAGGGGGCTTGTTCAATGGTTTCCTGGTTGCCGTGCTGCATATCCCGGACTTCATAGCCACCCTGTCTTCCAAATTCGTATATATTGGGCTCATGTATGTGTTCGCCATCCGCAACGCCACCGGACAGATTACCACCGAGCGCATCACACTTCCCATCTTCCGGGCGCTGGGCGGCAGAGGGCCCCTTGGCATCTACATCATCACGTTCGTATTCCTGGGGATGGCGCTTCTCGCGCAGTTCCTGCTCAAGAACACAAGGCTTGGCACGCGTATTTACGCCGTCGGCTCCAACCGCACCTCCGCCGAGTACTCGGGTATCAGCGTGGTCAAGACGAAGATCATCGCGTTTATGATCTCCGGGTTATGTGCCTTCATTGCCGCCATGAGCTATCTGGGGAAGACCCGGGCGGTGGATACCTCCTCCGGCATCGGCATGGAGTTCAAGGCCATCGCTTCCTCCGTGATTGGCGGAGCCGCGTTCTCCGGCGGCCGCGGTGATATGATAGGAACACTCATCGGCGTGCTGTTTCTGCAAACACTGGAAAACGGCATCCTGAAATTCGGCTTTCCCACAGAGGTACAGCAAATTGTCAGCGGCGTTGTGATCGTGTCGATGCTGGTGTTTGATGCGTTCTATCACCGCTACATGTCGGAGCACAACAAAAAGGCCGCTGTGATCGCGCGGGAGATGAAGGCGGTGTTGAAATGAGCGGCGAAAAGCTGGTGGACATGATTGGGATCAACAAGATGTTTTCCCATGTGTACGCTTTGAAGGGTGTCGATTTCGACATCCTCAAGGGAGAAGTGCACGCCCTTTTGGGGGAGAACGGCGCCGGCAAAACCACACTGATCAAGGTGCTGACAGGCGTCTATCCCAAGGATGGCGGCAGCATTGTATTTGACGGGCGTAAGGTTAATATCGACTCCCGGGATGATGCCTCCCGTCTGGGCATTGCCTGCATCTATCAGGAGCTGAGCCTGGTCCCCACGCTGAGCGTGACGCAAAATATACTGCTCAACAAGGAAAAGGCGAAATTCGGTGTGCTTAAAAAGCGCGCAATGCGCAAGGAAGTGGCAGACCTCATCAAGCGGTTCGACTTCCCCCTCGCCCCTGATGACATCATTGAAACCCTTTCCGTAGCACAGCGCCAGATGGCGGAAATTTTGAAAGCCCTTTCCACCAACGCTTCCCTCATCATCATGGATGAGCCCACGGCTTCCTTGAGCAGCAAGGAATCGGAGATGCTTTTCAAGATCATTCACACGCTTCGGGACAGAGGCGTTAGCATATTGTACATCTCCCACCGGCTGGAAGAAGTGTTTAGTCTCTCCGACCGGATCACGGTTCTTCGTGACGGCAAGAAGGTAGGGACCGTGGAGAGGAAGGACATCGTGCCCGACAAGATCGTGCGCATGATGATTGGCAAGGAGCTCAGCGAAGCCACTGCCTCCCGGGAACTACAAATCTCCAAAGCGGAGCCGGTACTTGAGCTGAAGGAGCTTTCCCGCACCGGCTATTACGAAAACATCAGCTTTCAACTGCACAAGGGTGAAGTGCTGGTGCTCACCGGCCTGGTAGGCTCGGGAAGGACGGAGGTCTTGCGCAGCATCTTCGGCTCCGATCCCTATGACCGGGGCGAGATCCTCTTTCAGGGTGAAAAGCTGCCCGCAAACACCGACAAGACCATCCGCAAGGGCTTTGGCCTGATCCCCGAGGACAGGCGCACCCAGGGCTTTGCACCCATCCTGTCGGTGGAAAAGAACATCGCCATAACCAACAAGGATAAGATCAGCCGGTTTGGTGTGGTAAACAACAAAAAGGAAAAAGCACTGGGCCAAAAGGCCGTGAAGCTGGTGGACCTGCGCCCGCCCAATCCAATGGTTGCGGTAGGCAATCTGTCGGGAGGCAATCAACAGAAAGTGGTTCTTGGCAAATGGCTGACACGTGACCTGAAAGTGCTGCTGGTGGATGAACCCACCGTGGGCATCGATGTGGGCGCGAAGGATGAGATATACAATTTCATCGAAAGCCTGGCTCAAAAGGATGTGGCCGTGCTGCTGGTGAGCAGCGACATTGCCGAGGTCCTGCGGGTGGCGCACCGCATCCTGGTCATGCGCGGAGGCCGCATCATACGCGAGTTTGGCAGCGGCGTGGTCACCCAGGAGGACATTCTGCTCACATCCTCCGGTATAAATCCGGTAAAGGAGGGCGCAGGCCATGAAGAACAATAAGGTGCTGCGGGAACTGTACCGCTTCAGGCAGCTATTGATCCTGGCAGCGTTGTGCCTGACCCTGACCCTTCTTTTGCCCGGTGTTTTCCTGACGGCCGGCAATTTCCGCAGTATCCTGTATGCCATTTCTCTGCAAGGCATTATGATCTGCGGCGCTACATTCCCCGTGCTTCTGGGAGGCATCGACCGTACGGTAAGCGGTGTGGCAGCGCTGAGCGCTGCCTGCTGCTGCTCCATCATCGCAAGGTCCGGTTACACTCCCGAAAGCGTTTTTGTAGGCATGCTGGTCGGCGTTGGCATAGGCGCATTCAGCGGACTTCTCCACGGCGTCATCCTGGCACATTTCAACATCCCCGCCTTTCTGCTTACACTGGCCACCTCCCAGATTCTGTACGGCTTCGTGCAGACGGTAACGGGGAACCAGCTCATCAACGTCATGAAGGCCAGTGCTTTCACAAAGCTTGGCAGCATGCGTATTCTGGAGATCCCTCTCCCCGTCTATATCCTGCTGGCGTGTTTTCTTGTAAGCTACTTCATTCTCAACCGTACCACCTATGGCCGGCAGTTGTACTTCGTGGGCGGCAACCGGGAATCCGCCAAGCTCAGCGGCATCTTGACCAAGCGCGTAATCATCGCGGCCTATGTCATGTCGGGTGTGATGGCGGCCATCTCCGGCCTCATCCTGTCCAGCATGAACCAGCAGGCCTCCGCCACCCAGGCCATGGGGTATGAGAACGATGTGCTTGCAGCCATTGTCGTAGGCGGCATCAGCATGCGCGGCGGCTCCGGTTCCATATTCGGCGCCATGTTCGGTGCACTGCTCATTGGCATCCTCATCAACGGCTTGCAGCTATTGGGCATCGAATCGGTCTACCATGACCTGATCAAGGGCATCATCATCATCGCCGCCATCGCAGCGGATATGTACTCCAGCCATAAAATGAGCGGACTTCAGCACGGCGGGCTGAAAAAATGGCTGGGCAGGTACAAGGCTTTGAGGGAGGCCAAGAGTACGCCCGCATGAATACCGTAAACCGTTAAGTCATGTGTTAATAGGATCATACGAATAACCGGCAGGACGGATCAGATTGTAAATCCGGACTGCCGGTTCATTTTTTGCATTACAGCGCTGAAGGTTTGCAAATGGTGCTATTTTGTTGTAGCATAGCATTGAGCATGATGTACTGTACAAAAGGAAGGTAAGGACCCATGGCAAGAACATATCGCTTGTATCAGGTAGATTCTTTTACAACAGAAAAATTCACTGGCAATCCCGCCGGCGTCATCCCCACTGCGGATGGCTTGTCAGAGCAGGAGATGCAAATAATCGCCAGGGAGCTGAACAACTCCGAAACCGCTTTTATCTTTTCCCCTGAGAATAACGATTGCGATGTTCATGTACGCTTTTTTACGCCAAGCAGGGAGGTTCCCATCTGCGGCCACGCGACGGTGGCGGCACATTATGTGCGGGCTTTGGAAAACGGCCTTGGAAATACCAGGGTGATGCAAAAAACAGGCGCAGGCATATTGCCGGTTGATATCATAAGGGATCATAGAGACTTTCAAATCATTATGACCCAGGGAAAAATTGAGTTCGGCGTGCTGATCGGTGGGGAAGAAAAAAACATTCTTCTGACTGCTTTGACAATCAAGGAAGAAGATTTGCTTGAACACTGTCCGGTGCAAATCGTATCCACCGGCCATTCAAAAGTCATGATAGGCATCAGGGATTGTACGGTTCTGAATCAAATACAGCCTGATTACGGAGCTTTGACAAGGCTCAGCAAAGAGGTTGCCTGCAACGGGTATTACGTGTTTGCTTTCGATTCAAGCGGAAGTGATGTTCTTGTTCATGGCAGGATGTTTGCACCGGCGATAGGGATCAATGAAGACCCGGTAACTGGAAACGCCAACGGCCCGCTGGGGGCGTACTTGGTTCATTACAAAATCATACCCCATAACGGGGAAGTCTTCCGTTTCAGTGCCCGGCAGGGAGAGGCCATGGGCAGGGCGGGGACCATCGGCGTGGAAGTGAAGATTGAACAGGGTGAACCAAAAGAGGTGAAAATATCGGGGAATGCCGTCGTCGCATTTCAAACGGAGCTTGTGCTCCAGTAAGGATACCGCCAGGATATCCGGTGTACTGCTCTTGCAATGCTATGATTCTGCTGCTACCAATCGCCTTCTGCCATTCTCTTGTTGAAATAGCTCATGATCAGTTCGGGTATGTGCCCGGGGTAAAAAACGCCTCTCTTAAGGCACGCTTCATCGGCATCCTCCCTGAAAAGCAACATGCACTTGCGCACCATGTTTTTCATGGCATCAAAATCCGCGGGAACAAAATAGGCAAGCAAATGCGCCTGCTTTTTAAGCGGCACGCATTTTTTGACCTTGGTTTCCCACGCACCATAGTCCAGCGTATCATATTGAGCCAACAGCAAGTCCACATGGGCATGAAAGATCATGTCGATGTTTTTGATCAGCTTGAACATATCGCGGCGCTTGAAATACTTGATCAGCATTTCAACATGGAACCAATACGTATCCATGGCACGGGATAGATCAGGGATGTGGTTATCCGTACGAAGGCCCTTGTCCAGCAGGATGCCCACTTCCCCTGTCCTGTCGAATATGATATTTTGGCGGGAGCAGCCTTTTTGATGCTGCCTGCAAAACCACGTCATTGGATACCCGGCGTTCATGATGAAAAAGTCGTGCTGGTGCAAGTTCTCCCCGATTTTAAGCACACTGCAAAAGTTTTTGAAATGGCCGTCATTATAGTTTTCGGGCCAACAAATGACCAGCTCGTCGCATGCCTTTTGAAGAAACTTCGGAACATCGGCGGCAAAAGCTTCAAAATCCCTGTCGTTTATGAGAAAAACAGGATCATAATCCGAATAAATATCCTCTTCACCGCGGCTGAGTGACCCATACTGCCAGCCGCCTATGCAGCGTACA
>JAEZLW010000032.1 GCA_023415145.1 Bacillota bacterium
CATGGCAAAATACACGGCCACGTTGGCCTGAGCGCCGCTGTGGGGCTGCACGTTGGCATGCTCGGCCCCAAACACCTGCCGGGCGCGGTCACGTGCCATATCTTCCACGACGTCTACATACTGGCAACCGCCGTAATAGCGCTTGCCGGGATAGCCTTCCGCATATTTGTTGGTCAGGTGCGTACCCATGGCGTCCAAAACCGCGGGGGACACAAAGTTTTCAGAGGCGATCAGTTCAATATGTTCCCGCTGCCTTATAAGTTCAAGCTCCATTGCTTTTGCCAATTCGGGGTCCGCATTCCTAATGGCCGTAAATTCCATGAAGCGCCCTCCTGTCAAAGCCGAATGATGCCAACCATTATAGCAATATCGTTCCCTTTCTTCAAGAGAATGGCTGTTTTTCATATGTTTTCGGGTGCAATCCATCAACAAATCGAACTATCCCTTTAATCTAGACTTCAAAAAACACGCAGCAAGTTGTTTTCCGTTTGCCAGACAATACTCCACCGTAAACCCGGCTTCTTCACAAACCTGGCGAATAGAATCTGCCGTCTGTCCTTTGAACCAGCTTATGCCATAGGTGGGCGTCAGCGTAAGTTCGGAAGAAACAGTAACCTCCACCGGCACGCAAAGAACCGGCGCTGCAGGTACAGCCGGCATAGCCGTATCCCAAATCCATAAGCGGCCGCCAGGCCTTAGCACCCGGTACGCTTCGCATATGGCCCGCGGCACTTCATTCTCATGCATGTACATCAATGTATAAAAACAGGTAACATTCTCAAAGCTGCCGTCCAGAAAACCCAATTCACAAGCATCCATTACAATTTTCAGGCCAATGTCCGGGCTGTCCATCAACTCGTCCCGTCGCTTGTCAATGGCAACTACCCTATGCCCCGAACGGCGGGAAATAACGCCCTCCCCACCTCCGCCTATATCCAAAATGCTTCCTTTAAAGTGTACGCCGCATAAATCCACAGCCTGCTTTTCCAGCGTAAACATGTCCAAAGCACAAACACCTCCTTTTGTACACACCATTCTATCAAGAGATTGACCATAGATACCAAACAAGGGAACGCAGCATGCGTTCCCTCAAGTTTATATGCCATAAGAAAAATAAAACACCGCAGCATTCAGACCAGGCAACCCCGCAGCACCTTCCAACTTGCGCTTACTGCTGCTTCCTTCCGGACCTGACAGGGTTCACACCATGGAATCGCACGGGACCCGATCATCATCATGATGCGGCCTGATTATTTTACCCGATTAAGCGCAAAATTGCAACCCCAAAACAAAACATGCCAGATTTGTTTCACTCTTAATATACAAACAATGACGACTCTAATGATATTCTCCTTCCCTTAAAGTTTTTGAAGGAAGGGTGCGGGGAGGGAACTTTTTTCAAAAAGTTCCCTCCCCGCTTATTCCTCACAGAATATATCTGCGCACGTCCGTGTTCTTGTTCTCCCTGTGCAGATGCTCCTTCACGTAATCGCCCGTGATGGGAAGGTGCACCTCCGGCATGTTATCGCCGCCGGCATTGAAGGAGATATCCTCCAACAGGTCCTCAAACACCGCGTGGAGTCGACGTGCGCCGATATCTTCGCCCGATTCATTGGCGGCATAGGCCGCGTCAGCAATGGTCTGGATGGCGCTTTCGTCAAATTGCAAATGCACATTATCTACAGCCAGCAGCGCCTCGTACTGACGGGTGAGGGCATTGTCGGGCTGTGTCAGTATCTTGCCAAAGTCGTCCCGGGTCAAGCTTTTTAATTTCACATGCACGGGGAAACGGCCCTGGAGTTCGGGGATCAGGTCCGTGACCTTGGCCACATGGAAAGCACCGGCGGCAATGAACAGCATAAAGTCAGTGCGCACCGCACCGTACTTGGTGTTGACGGTGCTGCCCTCCACAATGGGCAAAATGTCCCGCTGCACACCCTCGCGGCTCACATCCGGGCCATGGCCGGAGGAGCGCCCCGCGATCTTGTCAATCTCGTCAATGAATACAATGCCGTGCTGCTCCGCCCGGCGGACAGCCTCCTCCTGCACGGCATCCTGATCAATCAGCTTTTGGGATTCCTCGGCAAGCAATATCTTGCGTGCTTCCCGTACCTTCACCCGGCGGATCTTTGTCTTTTTGGGCATGATGCCGCCCATCATATCACCGATGCTGATGGAGCTTCCACCTACCTCCAGTTGAGGCATGGATTCCTCCACTTCCACCTCCAGCTCCCGGTCCTCCAGCTCACCACGCATAAGCTGCTGACGCACCTCGTCCTTTTTGGCGGAAAGCTTCTGCTGCTCCTCCACTGAAAGCTCCGGCTCCTTTTTATTGCCCAGCAAAAATTCCAGGGGATTGCCGCCGCTCTTTTTCGGCGGATGCGTGAGGATGGTCACCAGCCTGTCCTCCGCCAGCACCTGAGCACGTGGCTGCACCTTTTTCTCGAACTCTTCCTTGACCATGCGCACGGCGTTTTCCGTAAGGTCGCGGATGATGCTCTCCACATCACGGCCCACATAGCCCACTTCGGTAAACTTGGTGGCCTCCACCTTAATGAACGGCGCGTCCACCAGTTTCGCCAGGCGGCGGGCGATCTCCGTTTTGCCTACGCCGGTAGGCCCAATCATGAGTATATTCTTGGGATATATTTCCTCACGAATATCATCGCTCACCTGCGCCCGGCGGTAGCGGGTGCGCAGCGCGATGGCTACAGCCCGCTTAGCCTCCTCCTGGCCGATGATGTATCGGTCCAACTCCCGCACCGTTTCACGGGGCGTCAACGTCTTCATGAATCGTACCTCCATTAAACCACTTCCACGGTGATGTTCCCGTTGGTGAACACACAGATGGAAGCGGCGATGCGCAGCGCTTTTTCCGCAATTTCGGCGGCTGTAAGATCGGTGTTTTGAACCAATGCACGAGCTGCGGCCAGGGCATAATTGCCGCCGGAGCCGATGGCGGCCACACCGTCATCCGGATCGATGACTTCCCCGGTGCCGCTCAAAATCAGCATGCTTTCCTTGTCCGCAACGATCATCATGGATTGCAATTGCCGCATCACCTTGTCGCTGCGCCAGTCCTGGGCCAGCGTCACAGCAGCCCGCTCCAGGTTGCCGCCGCATTGGGTCAGTTTGTCCTCAAATCGCTCGCACAGAGTAAAGGCATCGGCCACAGAACCGGCAAAGCCCACGGCCACCTGGCCGTGATACAGCCTGCGCACCTTTTTGGCGGTGGATTTGAATATCGCGTTCTCCCCCATGGTCACCTGCCCGTCGCCGGCAATGGCTGTCACGCCACCCCGGCGAACGGCGCAGATGGTGGTTCCCATCATGGCCATAACAAATAAGTTCCTTTCTTCAGTGGCTCAGAATCCAGTTGACAATATCGTTTCCCGCCGTTTCGTCAAGGCTTGCGGGGGTATTGTATTCCTGTATCGTGTATTGTAGCGCCGGGTCCCCGGTATACACCATCATCGGATGATTGAGTTCGGGATATAGTGTATAGGTCACAAACTCCTGCTCGCCAATCGCTTTTTTCCAGGCATCCAACCCGTTTTCCACCGATACCTGAAAATCCTTCCCACCCTGCACAATCAACGTGGGCAGCTTGAGCATAAGTACAAGTGCCGCCGGATCAGACTGGCTCATTTCATTCAGATAATAACCGGACATGCCAAAGACGGTGGTGGATTTTAGTTCTTCCGCCGGCATTTGCTTAAGGGCATCCAGCTTTTGAAGTTCCGCGTCCAACAGCGGCTGCTGTGCGGCGCGCTGTTCCTCCGTCAGCCCTGCAAGCGCATCATTGTTCTGGGCGATAACGATATCGGTCAGCGGAAGCGGTGAGCCGTTTAGCAGCACCATGCCCGCAAACAGCCCGCTGCCTTCAAAAGCAATTCGCGGCCCCAGCATGGCTCCAAGGCTGTGGCCCACCAAGAAAATTTTTGTGCTGTCGATGCGTCCATCCGCCGCCAGGAGCTTTCCTGCAAGCAGCGCATCGTCAATGGTTTCCTCACGGACAGTGAAATCCACCAATATTTCAGGAGTAAACTTTGCACCGTGCGCAAAGGTGCGTTTGTCGTAGCGCAGCACAGCTATGCCGTTTTGCGCAAGCTTCCAGGCCATATCCCTGAACAACATGGTTGAGCCTACCGTTTCATTTCGGTCATTGGGGCCGGAGCCATGCACCAGCACCACAGCGGGAAAGCTGCTCCCCGACTCAGGCAGCGTCAACGTGCCGGGCAGTGCCCAGTCGCCATCCCCCACGGTGACTGCCTCTTCTACAATGCCTTCTGGCAGGTTGTTCTTAGCCGGAGTAGCTTCTACTTCATCCGGTGCGTTGGTAAAGAAAAAGCCTGCCACCTTGCCCGAAGCGTCCAATGTCAATTGCAACATCAGATCTTTTTTTACCATGTTCAGCCGAAGCATATAGATGTCGTAGCCCTGGGCCTGCTGATAAGCAAAGCTGCCAAAGCTTTCAAAGTTTCCATACATGACGGTTGTCTGGGGCCAGGCGGCGTCAAAAGCTTCCCTGGGGAACTTGGTTTTGACATCGTCCGTAAACAGATCATACAATTCCGCATTCTTTTCGCCGCTCATCATATCCTTGGCATACTGAATGACAAAATTCTCTTCCGTGCTCTGCGCCAAAGCGGGCAGCGAAACCGACAGCAGTACCAATGTAAGGCATACAACAAGCATTTTCTTGAACATCATGTCATCCTCCTTGCTTGTAAGCGTACCACAACCCGTGACATGTGTCATCCTTCGCTGTCCAAATCCTGCAAATTCGCGGCCAAATCCCCGACAATTGCCAGCGAACGCCTGCCGATGGCCTCATACCTTTGTACTTTGTTTCGAATGGGCTTTTTCCCCGGTTCCACCGGCAGCGGTTCTATCAGGCCGAAACAGCAGTTCATGGGCTGAAAATCTCTTACGGGGGTGGATACGTAATGGGCCATGGCCCCCAGGGCCGTTGCGCGGGGAAAGACCGGCGGCTCCTTCCCCATCAGGCGGCAGGCAAGGGAAACACCCGCCACAAGACCGCTGGCGGCGCTTTCCACATACCCTTCCACTCCGGTCATCTGCCCGGCAAAATACAGGCCGGGCCTTTCAATCATCTGATACGTTTTATCCAAAAGTCCGGGGCTATGCAAAAACGTATTGCGGTGCATGACACCATAGCGGGCGTACACCGCATTTTCAAGACCCGGGATCATACCGAACACGCGCTTTTGCTCTCCAAACTTCAACCGCGTCTGAAAACCCACCAGGTTGTACAGCGTTCCCTCATGATTGTCCTGACGCAATTGCACCACGGCATAAGGCTCCCGGCCGGTGCGGGGGTCTTTTAAGCCCACAGGCTTCAAAGGCCCGAAGGCCAGCACCATATGGCCTCTTCGGGCCATGCTCTCCACGGGCATACAGCCTTCAAACACCCTTTTTTCCTCAAAGCCGTGCACGGGAGCCGTTTCCGCTTCCAAAAGAGCCTGTACAAAGGCGTCGTACTGCGCCTGATCCATGGGACAGTTGAGATAATCCTCTCCCCTGTCGTAGCGGGACTGACGGAAAACCTTCTCCATGTCCAGGGATTCGGCCGTTACGATAGGTGCTGCGGCATCGTAAAAATGCAGCGCCGTCATGCCAGGCAACTGCAAAATGGCCTCAGCCAGCGCATCACTGGTCAAAGGCCCGGAGGCAACGATGACAGGCCCATCGGGTATCTCCGTTGCTTCCCTGTGCATAACCGTCACCTGGGGATGGTTCTCCAGAGCTTCCGTTATGTATTTGGAAAAGCTTTCCCTGTCCACCGCCAGCGCTCCGCCGGCAGGAACCCTTACTGCATCTGCCGCCTTCATCACCAGGGAGTTCAACAGGCGCATTTCCTCTTTTAAAAGGCCTACCGCGTTGGTAAGCCTGTCCGAGCGCAGGCTGTTGGAGCAGCACAGTTCCGCCATACCCGGTGCGTGATGGGCCGGGGTGTATTTCTCCGGCTTCATCTCAATGAGCGTCACATGTATACCCCGAGTGGCCAACTGCCAGGCGGCTTCCGCACCGGAGAGCCCCGCGCCGATCACCGTCGCGCGGCTCATTCCTCTGAATCCTCCTCCGTTTGAGCGGAGGCTACCTTCACCCGGTGGCGGCAGGTTTCATTGGCGCATAGGTGCCATTTTTCGCCCTTGCGGCCCACCTTCTCCGTCATGAAGCTTCCGCACTGGGGACAGCGCTCTGTAACAGGCAGCTCCCAACTGACGAAATCGCACTCGGGATACCCTTCACAGCCATAGAACTTTCTGTTCTTTTTGCTGTTCTTTTCCATGAGCCGTTTGCCGCACTTGGGGCAGGGCGCTTCGATATAGTTGATGATGGCTTTGGTGTTGCGGCATTCGGGAAAGTTGGGGCAGGCCAGGAACTTGCCAAAACGCCCCATTTTGTAAACCATCATGGCACCGCAAAGATTGCAGGGAATATCGCTGGGCTCGTCGGCGATGTGCACCTTTTCCACCTGTTCTTCCGCCTTTTTCAGTGTCTCCTCAAAGGGCGGATAGAAGGTGCGCAAAATGTCACGCCAGTCGGCCTTGCCTTCCTCCACGTCGTCCAGCTCATCCTCCAGCTCGGCGGTAAACTCCGTATCCACGATTTTCGAAAAATACTGCTCCATCATGTCAGTGACCATCCGGCCAAGCTCTGTGGGATACAGCCTCTTCTTTTCACGGCTCACATACCCGCGTGCGATGATTGTTGTAATGGTGGGGGCATAGGTGCTGGGGCGGCCGATACCCTTTTCTTCCAGCGCTCTGACCAAGGATGCTTCGGTGTAGCGGGCCGGAGGCTGGGTGAAATGCTGCACGCTTACAACATCCTCCACCACCACCGCATCGCCTTCCTTCAATTGCGGCAGGGTGGTTTCGCTGCTTTGAATGTCCTCGTCGCTGCCTTCCTCATACACCGAGGTGAAGCCAGCAAATTTTTTGTGCTCGCCGTAAAAGCGAAGCCCAACACCATTGCCGCCAATTTCCAGGGTGAGGGTATCGTACAGGGCAGGCATCATCTGGCTGGCAAGAAACCTGGAGTAGATCAAGCGGTACAGATTGAACTGCTCCTTGGTAAGAAACGATTTGATGCTCTCCGGTGTGCGGCGGACATCTGTGGGCCGGATGGCTTCATGGGCTTCCTGGGCATTCTTGCGGCCCTTGAAATCGTTGGGCGTCTCCGGCAAATATTCCTTACCGAAGCGCTCGGGGATATACAGGCGAACCGCCTCCATGGCATCATCCGAGATGCGGACGGAGTCGGTGCGGATGTAGGTCACCAAGCCCTGGATGTCCTTGCCCTCCAGTTCAATGCCTTCATACAACTGCTGCACCACCTGCATGGTTTTCGCCGTGGTATAACCCAGCTTGCGGCTGGCCTCCTGCTGCAAGGAAGACGTGGTGAAAGGCGCGGCAGGCATCTTTTTACGCTCCCCGTTTTTGACCCCATACACGGCAAAGCGGGCGCTCTTGATGCGTTCCACCGCTTTTTCTGCGTCCTGCTGGGCCTTTATCTCGCACTTTGCCCCGTCCAGGGAGACAAGGCGTGCGTCAAAATGAACCTTTTTCCCACGGCTGGAAAAGCATTGCGCCCGGGCGGTGATGTCCCAGTATTCCTCGGGGATAAAGGCTTCGATATCCTGTTCCCGCATGACCACCATACGGGTGGCGACGCTTTGCACACGACCGGCGGACAAGCCTTTTTTTACCTTGGCCCATAAAAGCGGGCTGATTTTGTAGCCCACCAGCCGGTCGAGCACACGGCGGGCTTGCTGAGCATCCACCCGGCCCATATCAATGGGGCGGGGGGAGCGAAGCGCGTTTTGCACAGCCTTTTTTGTGACCTCGTGAAACTCGATGCGGCAGGGCTTTTCCGTATCCAGGCCCAAGGTCTGGGCCAAATGCCAGGAGATGGCCTCGCCCTCCCTGTCAGGGTCGGTTGCCAGCAGTATCTGGGAAGCATTCTTTGCTTCCTTGCGGATCTTGGTCAGTATCTTGCCCCGCCCTCTGATGGTAATATATTTCAGATCAAAATCGTGATCCACATCCACACCGATTTGGGATTTGGGCAGGTCCCTGATATGGCCCTGGGAAGCCTCCACCTTGTACCCTTTGCCCAGGAATTTGGCGATGGTCCGTGCCTTTGCAGGCGATTCCACAATAACCAGCTTGGTTTCTGTTGCCACAAAGATGCCCTCCATGTATAACTTACGCTGCTGTGCAGCCCGATTTACTATAATGATTCCGTCAAGGAGTAGAGGTTTCCAGCGGATTTCTTTATTATTCCTGCAAGCTCCATGATTGTCAAGAGCGAATTGAGCGGCGCCGCATCCATGGCAAGCTTTTGCTTAAGCTCCTCAAAGGTCAAATCTTCCCGGCGTAATAGCGCAGTCACCTGCTCTTGTTCAGGCAAGGCAGGCAGCAGAGGATTCTTTGAAGCGACCTCATCCTTTGCAAGCCAGCCCATATCTTCCAAAATGTCCTTTCCACAAGTCACAAGCCGGGCACCCTCCCGCAAAAGCTTGTGAGGTGCTTCCGAGCCCTCTTTGTTCACCGGGCCCGGCAGCGCGAAAACTTCCCTTCCCTGCTCCAGAGCGTGGCCTACGGTAATCATGCCGCCGCTTTTGATCCGGCCTTCAATCAATGTCATCCCACCACTTACGCCGCTTAATATGCGGTTGCGGTCGGGAAAATGATAGTTGGCTGGCTTTGCTCCCAAAGGATATTCCGATAGGAACAACCCGCCCGCTTCCAAAACATGATTGAAAAGCAACACGTTCTCTGGCGGATAGACGATATCCAGGCCGCAGCCCAGAACCGCAGCAGTTTTTCCCCCGCCCGCAAGGCACCCTGAGTGGGCGGCGGTATCAATCCCCCGGGCAAAGCCGCTGACCACCGTCACACCATTTTGACCCAGTTCCTTCCCGATGGAAAATGCCGTGTCCTGCCCGTACCGGCTGGGAGTTCTGGTGCCTACCAGTGCGATGGTCTTATCATGCAGGATGGCGGGGTCCCCCTGCGCATACAAAATGGGTGGAGGATAATAAATGCATGCAAGCAACGGCGGATACAATCCGTCTCCTGGAAACAGCGCACGGATTCCCTTTTCCGCCATGGTGCAAAGGCTGCGGTCCAGCACCTCTTCGTCATGGCATTCCTTGAGCACACTGTACGTATTGGGTCCCAGTGCCTTTTCCATCTCCGGAGCAAAAGCCTCCCAGACATCATGCGCACTCCCGTATATCTCCAGCAGCTTGCCCATCTTCCGGCTTGCCATATCGGCCATGCTCAGCCAGATGCGGCATTTTTCCTCCATGGTGTATGCCATGGCTACCTCCAATATTTTCCGTCCAGATTTCGGTATTGGATGGCTTCTGCCACATCGGTGGTGGAGATGGCAGGTTCGAATCGAAGGTCGGCGATGGTACGGGCAACCTTCAATATTCGCCCATAGGCCCGCATGCTCATGCCAAAACGAGCCATGGCCATATGAAGCACCTCTTGTGCCCCCGTAGACAAGGCGCAATGCTTTTTCAACAGTCTTGCATCCAACTGGGCGTTACAGAATATGTTATCCTCCCGGTAGCGCTCCTGCTGCAAAAGCCTTGCCTTTTGCACCCGCTCCCGCACAGTTTGGGAGGATTCCTCCCTGCCTGTTGCCTGAATCTCCTCCACAGGCACCGCGTCCACTTCTACCTGGATATCAATGCGGTCAAGCAGCGGACCGCTGATTTTGTCCAAATACCGGCGAATTTCATTCGGATTGCAGCGGCATTGCTTCACGCGGCTGCCGAAAAACCCGCAAGGGCAGGGATTCATGCTGGCCACCAGCATGCACCGGGCCTGATAACGGGATTGGGCCTGGATGCGGGATACCGACACAATCCCGTCCTCCAGCGGCTGGCGAAGCGCTTCGAGCGTATTTCGTGAAAACTCAGGCAGCTCATCCAAGAACAAAACACCGTTGTGGGCCAAAGATACTTCCCCCGGCCTGGCCGCCTGCCCGCCACCTACCAGCGCGGGCAGGGAAGCGCTGTGATGCGGCGCACGGAAGGGACGGCGTGTAAGCAGCCCACCCGCGGCCGGCAGGTCGCCGACAATGGAGTGAAGCCTCGTCGTTTCCAGCGCTTCGGCAAAGGTCATGGGCGGCAATATCCCCGGCAGGCACCGGGCCAGCATGGTCTTTCCGCTGCCAGGCACACCGATCATCAAAAGATTATGGCCACCAGCGGCTGCGATCTCCAGCGCACGCCGGGCGGCAGATTGCCCTCTGACCTGGCTTAGGTCGTTGGCATCCAACGTCTCCTGAAGACAGCTTTCGTAGCTGCGTTGAAGCTGGGCGGGTATTTTTTGCTGACCTGTCAGGTGACGCACCGCCTCCGACAGGTTGGCGGCAGGAAACACCTGCATGCCTTGAATGCTTTCGACTTCCTTTGCATTCTTCTGTGGCAGCACCACCTGATGAATGCCATGCTCATGAGCGCTGATCACCATGGGCAGAGCACCCCGTACGGGATTCAGCTCTCCCTGCAGTGACAGTTCCCCGATCAGCAAAATATCATCAAGGGACGGAAAAGCAGTCTGGCCGCTGGCCTGCAAAACGCCGATGGCGATGGGCAGGTCAAAGGCCGGGCCTTCCTTGCGCACATCGGCGGGAGCCAAATTTACCGTGACCCTGGCAACGGGCATGTGAAAACCGCTGTTGATGAGTGCGGCCCGAACCCGGTCGCGGCTTTCTTTTACCGAAGCATCGGGCAAGCCCACCACATCCAGCGCAGGAAGCCCGTTGGTAATGAAAACCTCCACCTTCACGGCAAAGCCATCCACACCGCTCAAGCCATAGCCCAGGGTTTGGGAAAGCATGGCTCAATCTCCTTTGCATCTTTTGTATCAGTAATAAATCCCGGGGAACCACTTCATGGCGTCCAGCCAGGCAGTTGATGTAACAACACCGCTGGCATACGGATAGAAGGCAATAAACAGAATGGCAGACACAACCACCAGCGCCCATAGAATAGGGGCATCCTTTTTCCTTTTGTCCATTAACCACTGAAAGCAGACCACCGTACAAAGGATAATGAACGGAACACTGGCAAAGTAATGGTAGATGAACGTAGAGCGGGGTACCAGCACCCAGGGCATGTACTGGCTGGCAAAGCCAATCAAAAGCAGCGCAGGCACGATATCGTGCTCCCTGGTGTTAACATGCAGATAACCTTCCCCATCCCCACGCCAGGCATGGCGTTTCACGAATACGGCGAACACAATCAAAAGAGCTGCCAATCCAGCCCACCATACGGCAGGGTTGCCCATGGCATAGATGGTGGAACCCATCCCAATCGGCTGATAGTTCCCCTTGAAGTACCACATGGGTTTCAAAATCAACGGCCATTCCCACCAAGGGGACTGGAAGGGATGGTCTGCACCAAGCCCGGGCGTACTGTGATAGGACAGCATGCCCTTTTGCGCATCGATCACTTTTTGCACCGTCACTCCGCCGCTGGGGGCAAAATAGGGTATGTAGGCCAGGTAATAAATCAGCAAGGGCACCGCGACGAAGAAGAACAGACAACACAAGCAAGTGATTAAGATTCTGGAAGAACCTTCTTGAGCGGCACGATCGACAGCCTTCCGCCCGTCTTCCGGCACTGTTTTTTTATGGCTCTGCATTGTTAACGCTTCACGGGCTTCCTTAAGGCGCTGCCAGCAACTCCAGAAAAAGAGCGCCGCCAGGCCTGCCCCCGCATATATGCCAACCCACTTGCTGGCCATACCAAGGCCCATGAACAGGCCGGAGAGTGCAAGCGGGATCAGCGTCTTGTTAAACGGCGTACCCCAGTAATCCATAAGCAGAAAACGGAACATGCACAGATATGACAGCATGATGAACAGCACCGGGAAGCTGTCGATGGTGGCGATGCGCGTCTGCGTAAAATGCATCAGGTCAAAGGTCATCAACAGCATAGCAGCCGCGGCAAGGTCGGTGCGGCGTGTGAGCTGCTTGCCCAAAAGATACATGGCCGGCAGCATCAATACCCCCGCCAGCGTCCCGGCAAAACGCCAGCCAAAAGGCGTCATGCCAAAGGCCATCACAGCCCAGCTCATAAATACCTTGCCCAGCGGCGGGTGTGACGTTTCGTAAGGGTGAATGTTGTTGGCATGCTCGTACGCTGTGCGGGCATGGTATATCTCGTCAAAATAGGTCCCCGTATAAAAGCCGGGCTCTCCTTCCAGCGTGTCCTGTTCATCCAGCAGGTTTTCTGCAGGCGCGCTCAGGCTGGAGCCCGGGTTGTTGCCAGTATGGGTGAAGACCGTAACGGGCAGAACCTGTTTATCCAAGGTGCGCAGCAATACTTCGCTTAGATTCAGGCCAATGCTGGACGCCGTGATCCGCACGAACCTGCCAGAAAGGTCCATGGGTGCACTGGTATAGGAAACGGATCCATCTGTCTGGTCAGAATGCACCACATACTGCCACTGAAAGCAATTTCCCTGCTGCATCCTGGCAGGGTATTCCTCCGACCAGCTATCGCCATCGGTGCTTACCGCCACAGAGAAATCATTGTGGTTGATGCCGCCGTAATAGAGCATCTGGAAACTTTTCTCCGAGCCCAGATCCAATACCACCTGTTCGCCGGATTTGGTGGATATCCAGGCATTTTGAGGGGCTTTCATGCTTCCCAGATTCCAGAAAGCCACCACCGCATATACAAAAGTGACACCTGCAAGCAGTACCGCATCCAACCGTGTCAGATGAAGGTGCGCATCCTTAGGCGAAACCAATGCGGCCATACTCCGGCTTTTCGCCACCGCCTTGTCGGCTTTCCCAAACAAGCTTGCCATATGGCGTTCCGCCTGGTTTCTGGCGCAAAGCACCTCTCCAACATAAAAGGCAAAGAAGCAAAGCACCATGTTGGCGATAGACAGAACAAGGTTCAGTCCGTGGGGGCTTGAGTTCAAATGCCCCATTTCCCTGCCCAGGCGGACGGTGTTATCCAGCACGATACCTACATTCAAAAAGGTGGTAATGGAGAATCCCACCACAAGGAGAAGTATCCGCCAATCACGCTTTTGCAAATAGGCAAACGAAAGCAGCAGCAGCGCCGGGAACAGATACCTTTCATGCATCTTGATCCCCAGGACGTACAGGCTGATGTACAAAATGCCACCCATCAGGGGCAGATTGCCCATGCTGTTCCCCCGGATATAGGTTAGCACCACCCACAGGATCGTAAGCACCATCAGCACAGTCCCCATAGCGGCATAGTCCGCGCCTGAGACCGCAATCACAAGAAAGGCGAGAAGGGCTGCCGTTTGGAAGGCGAGATGCCCGTATTTCTCGAACAGATTCCCCTTACGCTTTTTCACTGTGGCAAACTGCCAGAAAGTGAGCACACCGGTGATGAATGCCATGCCAAGGGGAATGGCCTTGTTTGCCGCTACCGTCAGCGCTCCCCAGTTTGGGCCTGCTATGTAATACAGGTTGGTGGTATTCACCGTAGTATAGGGGTAAGAGCTGAGCGTACTCTTGTACAAATTATAAAGCCACTCAAATCTTTCCAGGAACCATGAGCCGCTCTGTTTTAGGGAAAACGGAATTACGATCGCGGCAGCAATCACAAACGACCACAACAAGCCAAAGCCCAGTTGTTTCCAGGGCTTCTTTTCACCCTTGCGTGCAATTTCCAGCAAAAGCGCTGCAAGCCCCAGCGGGCCCAGCATCAGCGCCTGGGGCTTGATCAGCACGCACAGCATGTAGACGGGCAGTACCTTGTCCCACCTGCGTTCCATGGCATAGACGGCCACCAGCATAAGGCCCAAGGCCAGCACGCTGTCCACCTGGCCCCAGGCAGCACCGTTGATGACCACAGCCGGATTGAAAGCATACAGGATGGCCATGGCAGCGGCAGCCTTGGCGTGATGTTTTTCCTTGCCAACCCTGTACAGAACAAGGGCGGCGGCCATATCAGCCAGAATGGGCACAAATTTGAGATTCAAAAGCTGCATGCCCTGGCTTAATGGACCAAACCAGTTTGCCACAGTACTGTTGAGCCACAGCACATACAGATAGCCGGGCGGATAATCTGCAAAGCCGCCGGATACATAGAAATTGGCAGGTCCACCTTCAAGCATCATGCCGCCCCAGCCCAGAAAACAACCAATGTCCACTTCATGCCCGGGTACCTTTACAGCAAGGATGATGCGCAGTATAGAAGCGGCCAGCAGCGCAAGCGCTACAATAGGTGCAGTCGATCCCTCGTTGTCCCGCTTCAGACGCTCAGTTGCCGTTTCCTTTTGCAGATAAGGCAGCATATACGCAGCCAAAGCAAGGAACAAAAGGGAAAGCAATACCAGTTGCGGCCAAGCCGGAACAGACCCTTCTTCATCATATTCTTCTGAAAAAGACTGCTGCGGCGAAGCCGTCTTGAACCAATTCTCCACAAACACGCCGGAAGGGACGGTGCCCAACACCTTCGTCAAACGGAGGTCGTCAAAATACGCTTTGCCCTCACTCTCGCCGCCGTAGCCTCCCAGCCTGGCGAATACTGTGACCGTATGTTGTTCGGGCCCCGTACGCCCGTACAGCATAAGCTCCTGCCAGCTTGCCGAAGTGCCATAAATGCTTTCGGAAAACACGTACACGTCCGCCACCGAAAGGTTGGCGCCCATGCCTGCGTCGGGGATGCTTTCGGTGTACACAAACCCGCTGAGCTTGTATATGGCATTCGGTTCCACGGATACGACCTGGGCATACCTGGCATCATTGGCACCGAAATTTTCCACCAGTACGGCGTTTTGACCATCCCTTGCCGAACCGGCCACGCCATAATCCGTATAACCCGGCGTGTTGATATAAGCTTCCGTAAACCATCCCACCGGCATTCCGGAATCGTCCAGTATTTCAAAGCTGCCGTTTTCGAGCAGGTTTTGCTCTGCCACCGCTCCCAATGCCACCATAGGCAGCAACAATAGTGCAAGGCAGAGAACGCATATCAAACAGAGGAGATACTTTCGGTTCATGGATACAGGCTCCTTATGCAAGGCTCCCCCGCCGCTTGCGGCAGGGTAATATGTCAGGACCAGTCGCCGGAAAAGGCGTTTTCCACATGGACTACTTTTCCCCCTGTGATCTCCACCACATCAAAGCGCAAAGGCCTTGCAAACTGGTCTGTTTTCATGAGATACTCCCCGGCGGCCTTTATAATGCGCCGCTGCTTTTTGGGCGTTACAGCCTGCATCCCCGCGCCAGGACATCCTCGGGAGCGGTACTTGACCTCCACAAAAACCAGCAGTGATTCCATCTCCACAATGAAATCGACCTCCCCGCCCAAAGCGCGGAAGTTTTTTGCCACGGGGCGGTAGCCTTTTTTCATCAAGAATTCCAAGGCCATCTCCTCCCCCTGCCGTCCCTTTTCCGAAGCCTTCGTCATACAAAGCTCCCGATAAAGCTCCGGCGGTGGGCCGGGCACAGCCCGCAGGCCTTTAAGGCGGCAATATGCTGCGGCGTACCGTAACCTTTATGCTGCAAAAAGCCATAGGCAGGGTACTGCTCATGCAAAAGTTCCATCTGCCTGTCCCGCGTTACCTTGGCCACGATGCTGGCGGCGGCAATGGCGTAGCAGATCGCATCGCCGTGGATGATGCCCCGCTCCTCACCACAAAGCCCAAGCCCCTGCAAAGCGTCGATTAAAAAAAGCGATGCCGGAACGCTACGCGCCGCCCGGCGCATGGCTTCCTTGGTGGCATTCAGGATGTTGATGCTGTCAATCTCTCCAGGACTAGCCTGCCCAATCCCCACATACAGCGCTGTTTGCATGATTTGATCATACACCGCTTCCCGGCGCATGGGAGATAGCTTTTTGCTGTCGTCCACCCACTCTATAAGCGGCTCAGGGGGCATAGCCACACAGGCGGCCACCACATTCCCGGCCAGCGGACCGCGGCCCGCTTCGTCCATGCCGGCAAAGATGATGCCCATTGCCCACAGGGGCTCATCCGTTTTTATCAATTCCATCAGGCGCTGCTGCCGCTTCATCCTGTGTATGCTCCTTTGCCGTATCAGGCAATTGCGAATCTCCGGCCCTTATCGTCAAACGTTCTTTGGCCTGCTTTTCATCCCGCACAAGCTCCAGTGTCACACGCCCCAATTTCCCGGCCCGAAATTCATCCAGCACCACAGCAGCGCCACGGTCGGTATCCGCCACGCCGCCCTTCATCAGCCAGCCACGGCCGCGGCATACCGATTCCAATAGCGCTAGACCTCCAAGGGAGGTATCCGAAAGCTTGAAGCGCTGGGCCACCGCTTCCGGATGAACTGCAACCAAATCCTCCAGCAGCCTGATGGCAAGCAGGGGAACATCCACCACCTGGTCCCGTATGGTGCCGATATAGGCCAGCCGCCGAGCAGACAACTGATCATTCAACCTGGGCCATAACATGCCGGGCGTATCCAACAGCTCCAGATAAGGCGTCACCTTTACCCATTGATTGGCCCTGGTAACGCCAGGCCTGTCCCCTACCTTTGCTATAGCTCCGCCGTTCAGGCGGTTGATAAGCGTGCTTTTCCCCACATTGGGCACACCCACCACCATGACCCGCACGGTCTTGCGCATGCCCTTTTGAGCCGCCCGCTCCACCGCCTCACTGGCTGCTGTCTCAATCAAAGAAAGTACGTCCTTGGCTTTTCCGCCTGTGGATATAAACGGCTGTGCAGGTATGCCCTGCCTTTTGAAGTATTGCAGCCAAGCGCTTGTTTCCTTGGGATCGGCCAGATCCGCCTTGTTCAATAGCAATACCCGCTTTTTGTTCTGTATCATATCGTCAAGATCAGGATTGCGGCTGGCATAGGGCAGACGCGCATCGCACAGCTCTACCACCACATCCACTCTTCCCAGCTGCTGACCGAGCAGCCGTTTGGCCCGCGCCATGTGTCCCGGATACCAATTGATCTCCATGGGCGGCTCCTTCCAATTTATGGGTTATGTGCCCGGCTTTTGTTTCCTTTTAGTAATACCATTCTTTCCACCAAAAGGCAAGCAAATTTTTCCCGGCTTTTCCTGCATTTATCCCATGGAGGTGCAACCGTGAGAAAGCTAAAAAGCAAAAAGATGCCCCCGGCGGATTGATCCGCCGGGGGCATTGGCGTTACCTGATGAACAAAAGCGCAAGATCATACAGATAACCGCAAACAATGCCTCCTACCAAAACAAAGCCCACATACAGCAAGATTGCGCGTTTTCTAAGGAATGTTGCCAGGCCGGCAATCACCCAGGCGCTGGTGGCTGACCCGGTGATGATAAAGGAAAGCATAGCTCCTTCCCCTGCCCCGCTTGAGATCATGGATTGAATGATGGGGATGGCCGCATCGGTGGTGATATAAAGCGGCAGGCCGATGATAGAGGCCAGCGGTACGGCAAAAATGCTATTGGCACCAAACAATGCTGATATGATGGTCGTAGGTACGAAACGGTTGATGAGGTATCCCACAGCAATAAAAATCGAAAAATAAAGCAGAATCTGCTTCATGCCCAGGTCTACAATCCCCTTGCCCAATTCCCGAAGCCTATATTTTTGAACAAAACCTGGCTTCGTGCTTTGTTCTTGCACCGACCCGCAGCCGCAACCTGCCGTATCAGGCATCGCGGCATGCCCGCAACCGCAGGCCGCTGCTTGCTGTTGCGCGGTACAAGCACATAAAGGTGCTTCCGATTGATTCGAACAGGCGCAGGAGACAGCATCTGGCTTTTCACATTCGTTTTTCCCGGAATCCGTGTACCTGGCCTGATTCTTGAGAAAATTCGTACTCCGGTCGATTCTGCTGGTCAAAAAGCCGGAGACAAGCCCGATCAGTACAGAAGACAATGTAAGGGCCATAGCAAAACGGAGACCAATCATACCGGAAATCAGTATAAAGCCATCTGGACTCATCAAGGGCGAAGAAGTCAAAAACGCCATGATGGGGCCCCAGGGCAAGGTGGTGGTCAGCATGCCAATAATCACAGCCATGGTGCCGCAGGCACAAAATGGCGTAAAAGCGCCCACCGCCACGCTTAAAATGATGGATACTCGCCGGCGTGCAAGCAGAGCCTTCGAGAGCTTCTCAGTGTTCACATAGGTCTTTAAAAGCACCGCCGTAACAATGGCAAAGGCAAGTACCAGCCAGTTATGGCTTAGGGAGGTCCAAACAGCCAGCAAGGTATCCCCCAGCAGGTTCCCGATATAGGAAATGACAGCCTCCATACAATATCCTCCATGCATCTGTGTAAAGTTCTGTTTGTATCGTATATCGTAAATTTACGATGTATATTAGAAAAATTTTTTACAGCAAATCTTGCTTCAATTGCAAAAGCATGCTCCTGACAGCTTCTTCATTGAGAAAATAGCAGCTCCACAAATCACGTTTTTCCTTTCGTATGAGGCCCGCTTTCTCCAGTACAGCAAGGTGCTGTGATACGGTGGACTGCGCCAGTCCGGTAAACTTTACCACATCTCCAACGCTGACCCCGTTTTCTAAAAAGTCAAACTTGCCGCAGCAGCTGACGATGGCCTTTTCCTTCAAGGCCTTGATAAGTTGGTACCGGGTTTTGTTCCCCAGCGCGCTTAAAAGGACATCCATCTCCATTACCTTTCTCCTCCTTTCCCCAGGACGCAAATGCATTGTATCGCATTTCTACGATGCAGTCAAGAGGATGAAGAAAATATTTCTATGGCTCGCGATCGCGCCGGTAAGCTGAATGAAACAGCAGCAAGCATGTCCATTTGTATGTCAGGAATACGCCAAAGAAAAGCAGCCTCATGCCATATTGGCATGAGGCTGATCATGAGCATTCGGTTTATCTGATGACGCTATACTGTTATCGCATTATTCTGCCGAATAAGTGACCGGCGTTTTGTAATCAAGCATACTGATAAAGGTTTTGCCCCTCTGCAGCATTAATTCATTGCCGTCCTGGTCAAAGTAAACAGTTCGCTGTTTCATGCCCGTGCGCATCCAATACCCTTTTATATACCGCCCGCCAATAAAGATGTCCGCATTGCCGGAACCGATGTTCTTTGTTACAGGCCGTTCGGCCACACCTTTATCGTAGGTTACATTGGTACGCTGGATAATGAGGTTTGAGAAGGAAAGCTGCTCATCGGTCGCACTGTCAGTATATGGTTCGCCATGTACATACCGATAATACACGTTTGTATTGGAGTCATATATAAAACTGGAGGAGTACGTGCTGTTGTTTTGGCTGATTTCAATCGTATATGCCGGTTCGCCCAATCCTGGCAGTTCATCGGTAAACAGATACGGCCTTAATGGGGCTTTGAAATCAGAAGGGATCAATGACTGTATCGCCATGACATTGGCGTCTGCATTGTGGGGACTTGGAAGCGTGGATACTCGGCTGTAATACGCTTTCCATGGTTTGGTTTCCCCTGCGGTGCCATCAAAAAGAACACCTTTTTTGCTAGCGCCTGTCTTGCGAAAAGCAGTACTGATGCTTGTACCGTCTGAAGGCTGTCCGCCGTAAAACAAGAACCCCGCGTCCCATTCTTCACGAATCTCTACATGCGTAACCCTGGCCGACCGCACAGGACCAACGCTTTCAGGTATGACATCGCTGAACAGGAAGGACAATCTTGTGTATCCGCCCTTATGAAGCGGCGTTTCATATATGATATCCGCGTCGCTTGCCCCCCAGGGAGCGCGCTCACCAATACCGCCGTTGTCATTATCGATCTGCACCAGCATCGGCATATAAACCCCCGTCCAGGGAAGACCGGTCGTAGGGCTTTCGCCGGGGATTTCAGGATTTACCGCAAAATTGCCGTCGCCATCAAGACCCTTAACCGCTATTTTTCGATTTTTTTCATTTTTGATTACGGTTCTCTCCGCACCCGCAGGCGCCGCATTCAGAAGCGGGATAAGGCAAATGACCATCAACAGGCATAACCATCTTTTCATAAATAAAAAAGCCCTCCTAGCGATATAAGCATCCGGAATATGTGACGGCTGTCATAGGCAAAAGTATCCCACACAGTATATTTTGTCACCCGAGTTTATCTTAACACTTTTTTAAAACTATTTCAACATTTCTCCACATAATGATACGTTTGACAAAACGAGTCGAAAAAAGTATTATAAAAATATAAAAGCTTACATCGGCGTAGAAGCATAGCTCAGCGTAAACACCCTACCGCTCTTTTAGTCACGCCTGAAAAATTGTGATCTCTGCTTGGATTTGAGGTAAAGCGTATGAACGGGACGGGCAAGGTAAAGATCTTCTCATTTCCATATTTTATTGTGGTTTTTCTGGCATTCAGTATTGCATACTTCCTGCTGGCTGTTTTTATGCAAATCAAAATCAATCTTATCAAAACCGAGGAGACCGCAATCAGAGAGCGGCAGCTTCTGAAGGTGGAAAGCAATATCCTTTCCAGCAGAATTGAGCGGCTTGTTTCAGATGTGCTTTATCTTGCCGACCGTGCAGAAGCACAGGGTCTTTCGGCTGAAAATATAGAGAAGATGAAGGAAGATTGGATAGATTTTTCTGACCGGAAAAAAATCTATGACCGAATCAGGCTGCTGGATACTGACGGAAACAAAATACTGCGCATCAATTATGATCCCTCGGGTTCCTACGCAAGAACCATTCCGGACGCTGTTATCTCCCTGGATACCCCCTGGTTTCACAATGCGGTGAGCCTTAAAAAAAGCCATGTGTACATATCCCGCCTGGATCTTGATAAAAGGGATACAGGCGAGCTGCTAAAGCCCGCCAGTCCCATGATCCACGTATCCGCACCAGTGTATACGGGCAAGAATGTGTCCGGGGTTCTGGTCGTGAACTATTCGGCCAAGTATTTGATCAAGGAATTCCGCGATATTGCCTCTTCCAGCTTTGGGCATCTGCTGCTGCTCAATAAGGATGGCTATTATCTGATCAATACTACGGACCGGGCAACAGAATTTGCCTTCATGTATCCAAAGAAGCAGGATAAGAGCTTCAAAATGCAGTTTCCCGCCGAATGGGAGGCGATGCAAAAAGCGCAAAGCGGCCAGTTTCAAACAGGGAACGGCTATTTCGTCTATGCCAATATTGTTCCATACAACGGCCTGCTAGAAAACGGTCTCCGCCTTGCAGACGGCGGATTTGCACTTGAAGAAGGCAACTGGATGATCGTATCATATGTTACTGTGGCGGATCAAAAAAAGAACGGCATCATGAACAGCATATCTTTCATGGCAGAGAGTGTGATTTCACAGAATGTGGCTATGTTCGCGGTAATTCTCGTGCTGTCACTGATCATCTCCATCCTCTTTGCCATCAACAAAGCCACCAAGGATAGGATCAAGTTTTACTCAGAGTATGACATGATGACAGGGGCTCTCAACCGGCGGGCGGGGATGGAAACGCTGGAAAGGACATACCAGGAGGCAAGCAAGGATAAAAAGCACATCAGCGTATGCTTTATTGACATCAACGGACTCAAGCAGATCAACGATCATCTGGGACATGAGAAAGGTGACGAGCTGATTGTCAGTGTGGTTGAAGGCGTTAAAAGGACCATACGAACGATTGATTACATGATCCGTCTGGGAGGTGACGAATTTTTGATCGTCTACCCCAGTGTCAACCTTGAACAGGCAGAAAGTGCATGGAAACGGGCCGAGGCGGAATTCGACCGGATCAACACAGAGGAAGACCGCCCTTATTTGATCAGCGTAAGCCACGGGGTAGCGGAGGTTGCGCCGGAAGTAAGGCGGGTCATTGACGAACTGCTCAATGATGCCGATGCGAAGATGTATGCCGAAAAGCGTGTAAAAAAGGTTGGTCTCAACGTGATCAAAGAGCGGTAAGCACGGGGGGGACAGAGCTTAATAAGCTTCCAGGCTTTCTTTGGCTTTCTCCAGCATCAGCGTGATCCGATTGGCCTGGTTGACCTCACTGGACCCGGGATCGTAGTCCACCGTCACAACATTCGCCCTGGGGTATTTTTCTTTCAGCGCCTTCAACATCCCTTTTCCAGAAATATGATTGGGAAGGCAGGCAAACGGCTGCATGCATATGATGTTGTGGGCCCCTTCCTCTATCAGGTCTACCATTTCCGCTGTAAGCAGCCAGCCTTCTCCGGAACGGTTGCATGGTGAAAGAATAGAGTCTACTTTCCCGGCCATTTCCCCGATGGTTGAGGGTGCTTTGAACCTTTTGCTGCCTTCCAGTGCCAAGCGCATATCATTGTGGTAATGCTCAATGTATTGGATAAAAAAACTACCCATAACCCGCTTCGCCCGGCTGCCGGACAGATACCGGAAATTTGATTCCCCTCCGTAAGCGCAATAAAGGAAAAACTCCATCAACCCAGGTATAACCATTTCAGCACCGGCCTTTTCAATTAAGGCTACCATGTTGTTATTGGCTGTCGGATGGTATTTCACGTAAATCTCACCGACCAGGCCAACCCGCGGCTTTTTCTGCTCCCGAACCGCTACCTGATCAAAATCCCCAACAATCAACCGAAGGCTTTCACGAAAGGCGTGATGGTTCCCCGAGCCAAGAAGACGTTTGCATTGTTCCATCCATTTTGCAAACAGCTTGTTGGATGTCCCGGGTACTGTTTCATAGGGACGTATCTTTAATAAAACCTTCATGAGCAAATCGCCATATACGATGGCCATGGTCACCTTTCTGGCGAAGGATATGGTAACCTTGAATCCGGGATTCCGTTTTAATTCAGCCATCTCCAAGGTTATGACCGGGATATGTTCAAACCCTGCGGCTGCAAGCGCCTTTTTCAAGAGCGCTACATAGTTGCTGTACCTGCAGGGGCCTGAGGTCTGGCTCATGAGAAGGGCGGTATGGTTTGGGTCATAAGCACCTGATTGAAGCGTTTTGAGAATTTGCCCAATGATGATGATGGAGGGATAACAGGAATCATTGTTTACATATTTCAGGCCCTCCTCAATATCCTCTTTGCTGGCGGCGGGAAGCACCACAATCTGATATCCTTCAGATTTTACCGCTTCCTGGATCAACTCAAAGTGGATCGGTGCCATCTGAGGTGCAAGTATGGTATATTTATCACGCATCTCCCTTGAGAAAATCGGTGGTGCAAATGGCACAGGCAGTAAAGAGGCTTCGTGCTTATGGCCTTTTTGTTTTGCTTCCATCGCTGCCATCAGGGATCTTAGCCTGATCCTGATGGCACCCAGATTGCAGGCTTCATCGATCTTGATCATGGTATAGCTTTTCCCGCGCATCTGCATAATCTCTTGGGCCTGGTCGGAAGCAATGGAATCCGGGCCACAGCCGAAGGAATTCAATTGCACCAGTTCAAGATTCTCCTGTTTTGATACAAAATCAGCCGCCTCATACAACCGGGAATGATACATCCACTGATCGCGAACGCGCAAAGGCCGCTTCACATTGCCAAGATGCGCAACGGAGTCCTCGGTAAGAACAGCCAAACCCAGAGATGTCAAAAGATTTGGAATACCGTGGTTCACTTCCTGATCCAGGTGATACGGCCTGCCCGACAGTACAATGCCAAATCTGCCAGCTTCCTTGAGCCAACGCAGCGTTTCGTCCCCTTTATGTCGGACATCGTCCTTGAACCGTCCGTCTTCCATCCAGGCAATCTCTGCAGCCTGTTTCACTTCCTTGTATGTAATACCGAATTCATAAAACTCTTCATACAGCCTTTTCGCAAGGCCTTCCCTTTCGTGGTAAGGCAGGAAAGGCTGGTGTAAGTGCACACCATAATCACGCAACGTGACCATGTTCACCCGGATGACTTCCGGATAAGAAATCACCATAGGGCAGTTGTAATGATTGTCGGCATGGCGGATTTCCGGCCTTTCTTTGGGAATACATGGGTAAAAGATATGCTTTATATTTTGCTTTACCAGTGCCAGGATATGTCCATGGACCAATTTGGCAGGGTAACATGCCGTATCGGATGATATGGTATCCATTCCGCTTTCGTAAAGCTCCCGGCTGGAAACCGGAGACAGCTCGACCCGAAACCCAAGCGCATGAAAAAAGGTGAACCAGAAGGGGTAGTTTTCGTACATATTCAATGCCCGGGGAATACCAATCACGCCTCGGGGAGCTTTTTCCAATGGAAGCGGCTCGTACTCAAAAAGCCTGCGGTATTTGTACGCAAAGAGATTGGGGACAGGATCAGGCGTTGTTATCCCAACGCCTTTTTCGCAACGGTTGCCGGTGATGAACCTTCTACCATTATGAAAGACATTCACGGTCAGCAAGCAACGGTTCATGCATCCGACGCACCTTTTGGTTTTTGTCTCAAATGAAAAAGCATCAAGCTGCGTGGCAGGAATCAGCGACGAATTGACCCCTTCCCGAAAGGCATCCTTGGCCAGCAGGGCGGCTCCAAATGCGCCCATGAAACAGGCAATATCCGGCCGGATGACTTCTTTTCCCGTAATCATCTCCAGGCTGCGCAAAATTGCGTCATTCAGGAACGTCCCGCCCTGCACCATGATCCCATCACCCAGTTCGGACGGATGCTTTACTTTCATTACTTTGTATAAGGCATTTTTGATAACGGAATAACAAAGTCCGGCTGATATATCCTCTATTGGTATGCCTTCTTTTTGTGCTTGTCTGACCTTGGAATTCATAAAAACCGTACAGCGTGAGCCAAGATCAACGGGAGAGGCGGCTTTGATGCCTTTTTGGACAAACTCCTCGATGGTCATGTCCAGTGATTTTGCAAACGTCTCAATAAAGGAACCACAGCCGGAGGAACATGCCTCATTGAGCAGTACATTATCAATCATCCCGCCCTGAACCTTGATGCACTTCATATCCTGTCCGCCGATATCCAGGATCAGAGACACCCCTTTATAAAAATGCTCCGAAGCGGTCAAGTGGGCAACCGTCTCCACCTCCCCCATGTCACAGGAAAACGCCGCTTTGATCAAATGTTCCCCATAGCCTGTAACGGCTGAGTAGGCAATCTCAGCCTGTGCAGGGAGGTGGACATACACATCCTTCAGCATTTTTGCAGCGGCGTGAAGCGGGCTTCCATCGTTGTTTCCATAATAGGTATAAAGGAGAGCGCCTTCCTTATCTACAAGAGCGGCTTTTATGGTGGTGGAACCAACATCCAGACCAAGGAAGCATTTTCCCCGGTGGGCCATCAGCGGTTCCCTTTTCACTTGATGCCTGGCATGCCTGGCCTGGAAAAGCCGGTATGCTTCCTCGCTTACAAACAGAGGTTCAAGGTGGGATGAGCTGTTCACATTGTTTTGAGATGATTTGACTTTTTCGCTCAAGTGTTTTATGGAAAGCAGCTTATCATCCGGATTGGTGATCCTTCGCTTTCTGGCTAAAAGCGCAGCTCCGATGGCCACATACACCGCAGCATTGTTTGGCACGATCATCTCGTTACTACCAAGACCCAAAATCTCCTGGAATTTCAACCGAAGCTGCGGGAGGAAATGCAATGGTCCGCCCAGCAAGGCCACTTTTCCTTGGATTTTTCTCCCGCAGGCCAGACCGCCGATGGTTTGATAGACCACCGCCTGAAAGATGGAGGCTGCTATATCCTCTTTTCGGGCCCCATCGTTCAGCAATGCCTGGATATCGGTTTTGGCAAATACGCCGCACCGTGCGGCAATGGGATAGTAGGTTTCGGAATTTTCGGCCAGATCGTTCAGCCCCGCAGCATCTGTCTTTAAAAGGGCTGCCATCTGATCGATGAATGCGCCTGTCCCCCCAGCGCAGATCCCGTTCATTCTCTGATCTGCACCGCCGTCCAAAAAGGTCAGTTTGGCATCCTCGCCACCCAGTTCTATGATCGTTTTCACATCCGGCATATATCGCTCAATTGCCTTGGTACCGGCGATTACTTCCTGGACAAATGGCAGGCCCAGACTTTGAGAAATGGAAAGGCCGCCTGACCCAGTGACACTCACGTAAGCAGGAACATCCCCAACGGCATCGCATAATTCATTGATGAGTTTGAGAAGCGTTGACCAAAGATCGGAATAATGCCGGCCATATTTGCTGTACAGGAGCGTATCCTCATCATCCAAAACAGCCAGCTTAACTGTTGTTGAACCTATATCGATGCCTACATGAAAAATGCTGTCGTGAACAGCATTGGCTTCCCCCATAACGAGATGTTCCTCCCCAATGATGCTTCGAAGGTTATTTTCCCATAGGATGGTATGTTTATTCGTGAGGAAGGGTATATCATAATACCAATAAAGCCTCATCAAAAGCATAAAGGAGAAGACAGACATGGGGGTTATGGGCTTCCTGAAAAGCATAGGAAATGATTATGTAGCAAAGCAAGTAAAACGAATGAATATGCCTTTTATTGAAAACAAGGATTTGTCAAGGAAAAAGATTATCTTTCAGGGCAGGGTTCAGCACGTTGGATTCAGGCTGGAAGTTCAGCTGTTGGCTGAAAAGCTGGGCCTGACAGGCAAGGCTGTCAACCTGAACAATGGTGCCGTTGAAGTCGAATTGCAGGGCGCCAAAGCAAAAATCGATTATGTCATACATACCATGATGAATTTAAAAAGGATCAAGATCGACAATTATTCTGTCGAGGATATCCCTATCGTAAATAGAGAAAAATCCTTTGTAAAGCATTGAATCAGTGATCAATCCACACGCTGCTCTTTGAATGAGACCATTCGGCAGATATCTATCTTATCATCATTGTTTTCAATAAAAAGTACAGGGATAGTCAGAAAAAACTATCCCTGCGCTAAGGTTCCCTATATTTTAGACTACAACAGCAAGTACGCTAAGGGTGGCATTGACGGTAGCGCCAGGGGTTACATCGACAATGGAATTCGTCGACAAGTTGACAGCGTAGGTGTATGAACCTTCCGGTACATCTGCATCCATGAATTGGAAACTGAATGCTTCCGCTTCCAAAACGTTAACCGTTGTGGAGAACGTGTAGGTGGATCCGACACCTATGGGAGCACCATTGTTGAATACACGCTGAATCTGGAAATTAAACGTTACGGATATTCCCAAAGGCAACCCGATAATACCGGTAAATTTCAGCAGGTTGTTTGTGTTCCCCATGCCTGTTGTATCAATTGTCGTTGATACAACGTTGAGAGGGCTGGCAAGAAGAGTTGTAAAGATAGGCAGAGGTCCTACACCGCCGCTGGATGCATTCAGTACTGCCTGCCTTTCACCTGCTGACATTTGGCTTTTCTCGTACGGGTCGTTTTGAGTTGTTATGATAGAGCGTGCATCTTCAAGATAGTAATCTGTAGGGAAATACCAATTATTAGCTTCTGCGTTCATCATACATTTCACCTTAAGCAATATTTGGAGATTACCTCCACTTTAGTTTATTCTGCCTCGTCTTAATGTGTCCCAGTTCGTATTGGCCTTCATGCGTTATTATCATACGGATTATCGGCCAAAAAGACCATCAGGCTACAGTTGCAGTATCATTTCACAAAAAACCCTTGAAAACCAAGTGTTTTCAAGGGTATAGCAGAGATTCGAACTCCGGACATATAGATTAAATTACTGATGTCCCATAATGATTTAATTCGCGTGTATGAGTTTTACCTTGTATTCGATTTCCAAACCTTGAGAAGAAGGGGTAAAGGTCTGATCAGCGGCAACCTTTTGTCCATCCTGCACCGAAAGTTTAAAGGAGTACATG
The DNA here is from genome assembly GCA_023415145.1 of Bacillota bacterium. Classification (GTDB taxonomy): domain Bacteria; phylum Bacillota; class Clostridia; order Christensenellales; family Aristaeellaceae; genus JAEWAH01. The sequence goes on from JAEZLW010000032.1 coordinate 27,696, forward strand.
CCGTCCTTGTTCCTGTCCGCAAAGCCTTTCTCACTTGCCATTTGTACCACCGGCTTCGCTCTTGAAGTGGAAGGTACATCCGGCATGGTGACGGTGATCGTTTCACTTTCAGCACCAAAACGATCCACATAAATCGTGAAAGTGTCATACATGCAGGGAAGGAACCCTTCCATGCCAACGAGAATATCAAAAGAAGCACCCAGCTGATCCAATGCAACTTTCATGTCTGTCCCTTCCATCGGAGGCATCTCAAAGGATTTATAAGTGCTCTTTCCATTGGCACCGACCATTCCCGTCTTTGATACATTCAATGCCATGACCTCTGCTTTTGATTCCACCACGTAAGTCGTAGTAGATGGGGCGTTTCCTATCTTCACTGTGTTGGTGGTTTCCAGTTGGAATGTCAGCGCTTCTCGCAGTTTATCCATGAAGCTGGCGGCTTGCGGTGAGCCCAGTACCGCCGCGCTGCGGGCTATCTTTAAGATCGGATGGATGTTCTTGTACTCATGGTTCTTGACCAGACCGTCGAGGTATTTCTGCGCGATGCTCTGCGCCCATTCCGCCAGCACGGGCAGGAACGATTGCCCCTCTGCCAAGGGTTCGCCCAAAAGCGCAGACTGCCTCTCCGCACTCAGCACCGCCACGGCGACCGCTAGGAACATGTCCTCCTGACCCTTGTATTGCCGGATCAGCATGTTTCCTTTCTTAATAAGCCTGTTCACAAGCCGCAGCTCCAGCGTGAAATCCGGAGATGTGCCGGTGCTTGCCTCAACTATCGTTCTGGCGGCAAGGAGCGCATTTATAAGATCCACTTCGGGTTTTCCGAAGTCCTTGACGTATTTTGCAATCTTTCCGGAGTCTTGGTCCTCTGTGTCATGGTGGCACTTGATCGGGATGGCAGGCGGCACAGGGACCTCAATTGGCCGGTTCAGTATCTGCTTGGCCAGCGCGGACAGTTTCCTGATTGAGTCCTGGGCTGACTCGGCAAGCTCCGCAAGCACCGCTTTATCATCTGAGGCATAGGCCGTGCTGAAATGGAAAAGTCTAAGTTCAACAGCCTCTTGGCTTCTTTGTACAATAGATATTTCCAGCTCCTCGCCGGTATCGTTTCCGGAAAAGAGAAGCCCCGCCTGTTCGATCCCGGCACCTCTGACTGACAGAGTGATCGGTATATTAAAGCGCAACCCATCGGGCTGCAGAATGATTCCGCCTGAAATCTCACCCAGGCTGCTGCTGATATTCTTCATTGAAGTCATCGTGATCGTCTCGGGATGATCAAGAGCGTCCGCCGGCATTTTTAGCTCCCAAGTGAAACCGTTGCCATCCTCAAGGGCTATGCTTTGAGGTGTGCCGTCAGCAGGAAAAAACACCGATGCCTGCATCGATACGTTCTCCTCAAAGCTTACGGCTCCTTCTATCAATGGCCTGAAGTCCGTATCATCACTTGGTTTATCCACAAAAACCACCGTATCTTCATTTATTGAACCAGCACCTGGCGACATATCTGATGTCATATTCGCAGATGCGCTTTTTATGAAGGATAGGTTTGTTGGTATGGTATAACAGATGAGCAGTGACACAATCAGTACAACAGTTGAACACTTCTTCATTTAAACGTCCTCCTGTGGAAATCAAGTATCAGATCGAGTTATTATGATTCAAATCTTACCACACCCAGAAGAAATTGGAAAGCGAAACATAATAACAATTGTCTATGAAAAAAAGGTTCACAGCCCAAAAATGATTGTTTTGTTTCATAAAAAAATTCCCCTTGAAAACCTAGTGTTTTCAAGGGTTTTAAGTGGTGACCCATCGGAGATTCGAACTCCGGACACCTTGATTAAAAGTCACCCAAATATTTCCAATCCAGCAAAGCCTTGATTTTACTGGATTTTCTATTTAGTTTCCATGATAATTGGTGTTTGAACATCTTGATTATACTTTTCAAGGAAGTATCTGTCAAGGCAAAAAAATAAAGGGGTTAGCAGTTACGCCAACCCCTAATATTTCACCCTTTCAGGCTATCAATTTCCCCTGCAAGTCTTTCCAAAGCAGCAGAAATAGCTTCAAGTCTACTGCCGTAGGTTTCCAACATGCCCATGAGTTTATCTTCACGCTGTTTATTTTCGTCCTGGATACGGTTCGTGAATTTCCACATATAGAATCCCTAACCTACCACGCAAGCGATAGGAAAACCCTACGTTTGAACAATCTGAATAAATCCTTCCATCTGTATCAACTCCATTTAACAAATTCAGTCATCATGTAACCAACCTTTCCTTCAGCCTTCACTTTGCACCATTCAGCACCTTTATCAAGCACATCTATTCGTGTGCCTACATCAAGCTTATAACGCCATACAGCCCTGCTAGAAGGCTTTGCACGTAGCTTTACAGGTAAGCCGTTAGCCGCATAAACAGAAGCTTCTAGGACGGTTTCTGTGTCATTTATAGGCATTGTAGTTATGCTATCATAATCTACTTCATCCAGCATGCCACACCATTTCCATGTACCTATAGCTTTGTCTTCTTTGGCAACAGGTGGAGTAGCATGAATAATCCGCAATGGATTAACACTTACCACCTACCCTATATGGTAATAATCATTAGGCAAGGCTGCATCATAGTAAGCACCACCTTGCTTATACTGTGCGGATAGCTTTGCTAAGTCTGTACGGCTTTTGAATACTGCCATACCAGGCTTTAAATCTGCAATGCTGGTTATCTGCTTTACATCATGGCAATGCTTTCGGATAATCCTATTGCTTCCATGATAGATGTATTTCCCTGCCTTGCGGAAAGCACGTACAAAAGCACCGCTACAATCAATACCCTTTACACTATTGCTACCAGGGGAGACATAAGGCCAGCCCTAAATCTCTTGAAAGCTGGCTGTTATGTCCTGCACCTTAATCTTCGTCATTTCCTTCACCGCCCACGATTTCCTATGCTTCCTCTTGTGTTATGTATCGCGGAACATATGAAAACACTTTATCTGTATTTATCCTGCCCATGCGGTACATGTTTCTGATAAACTCAAACATCACAATACCCCCATGTCCATCATCATTAGTAATGCTGCTTCTGCTGCTGCAAGTCTTTGTTCCAATGTTGGAGTATTCAATGATGCGTTTTCTTCTGCAATGACTGTATCTTTTTTAGCTTCATCAAATACCCATATGTCATCATCACGTTTATAACAAAAACTCCATGTTTCATCAAAGTCATCTGGTATAGGTAAATCAATGCTACCTACTCCACCAACCCCAAATGGCATACTTGCCCATCCTTTGATATATCCATTCACATCCAATACAAATTGCATAGTTTATCCTCCTTATGTGCCAATAGCAACCCATTTTAAGGTTGTTGTTCCAGTACCAGACGAACGATACAAATATACCGTACAACTTGTTGTTCCAGGTGTTGCGGTTGACACATCAAACAATGCTGGTGCAGTTGTAATTGGACACAAGGATATTACAGGCGAACTTGTAAATCCTGCCGCTGAATATGATATGGATTCACTCACAGTAGTGCCACCACTACTTATAGTTAAGCTGATAGTTCCTGTGGCAATCTTTAAATTACCAGTATGCCACAATGTTCTCCATGCACTCCATCCTTCGGTTTCTCTACCGCCTCTCCAAGCAGCATCATTACCATGGCTACCTAGTAATAGCTGTGCAACACGGGCATTGTTGTCCTTCATGGTGAAGCACGTTGCATAAGGTGCTGGAGAATAAGAGGATACGTTAGTAAAAGTCAATCCTTCGGGCTGGTTTACTGGTGTATCATCTATTCCTACACTTGTCCTTGGTATGACTCTTGGAAGGGTTAGTGCCCCTGTCATTGTGTCACCAGACTTATCAACATACTTACTAGCAAGCGATGTTCCGCCTTCTGAAATAGTGCCACTAACACTAAGTCCACCATTACCAATCTGTACAAGTCCATCATCATTATTCAGATATAGTGTTGAAGCAGTTGTGCCATTACTTTTTGCCATGATTTCGTTATTATCATATTCAAGATGTACACCTGCCGGATTTCCTGTAATCAAGGCTACGGCATTCGCTGATGCCGCCGCCGCATCTGATGTACATGTAAAAATACCTCTGGAAGATTGTAATTTCCAATCAGGTGCTACTTCAAGAGTATTATCAAGAGTAGCAGCACCACCAAAACAAACACCTTTGCCTAATGCCTTTATATCCATGATGTATTTAGCGGTTGCCAATGTGTCATAGGCATAGATAGGCGTGCTGCTGGTGAAGTAATCATAGATGGTAAAGCGAATATCATAAGTTTTTGCAATGTCAAAACTTCCACCAATAACAACATAACTACCGCTTACAACAAGGTTTGTACTACCTTCTTCCCATATGCTTGTACCTGTTTCCCTATAATGTACGGCTGTGCTTCTGGTGTTACTGCTGCATCACCAATTTCTTCAAGTCCATCTACAACGGTATCTGCACCAGTAGTAGCCGCTTCTGTATCAGCCATAACACCATAGGCTTTTTCATATGCGGCTGTTGTCTTGTCTACTTCAGCAGTAGCCGCCGCAACAGATGCATTAGCACCCTGTAAAGCGGTATCCAAAGCTTCCTGTCCTCTTGCTAAATCGGCTGCTTCGTTGTTCAAAGCATTCCATTCAATTTTCAAAGCTTGTGCATCAGCAGAAGCCGTTTGCCAGAAGGCACTTCTTTCCTGTAAAGACATAGCGTTAATCTGTTCAAGTGTTTTGCCTGTTTGTGTGGTAATATCTGCTTCAATTTCAGATAACCGTTGACGTTTTGCCGTTAATTCAGCCGCATTAGTAGCTGCTGCTACTTCTGCATCTGATACGGCCTGTATCACCATTGTTTTGATAAACACATACAGGTACGTCTTGAAAATAGTGCTGTGTCTCAGATTCAAAGCTGATAGCATAGCCTTCTAGTATGTAACGTGTTATAGCCTGTTTAGAATATACTTCCACGTAGGTTTTAATGTTGCCTGTCATTATATCTGTTTCATCATAATACCGAATTAAGTACAAAAGCCCATTCTCTAATGTGTTGTCATAAATAGGAATACAATACTTAGCATCCAATGCCTTGAAACGGATATCTGCATTATCATCATGATACAGCAATTCGTATGCACATCCATAAATTGAACAATCCATACTTAATTTGCTGTTCTCCTGTGCATCGTCATTGTATTCTAGTATTCCATTAAATGTCATTTGCATATCATCATCAGGAAAACTATATGTCACCGCTTCACCTGCAAAGAATGCAGCCATCGTATCAGTTATAAGCTTTGGATATCCAGAAACCAGTTTATTACATGGTTTGCTTGAATCCTGGACAGTACGGCTTAATATTGGATGTTTGCCTATATAGTAGTCATGCAGCTTATTAAGCCTTGCTTCTTCCGGCCTATGCAAATCAATGTATTTTCGCACCATATCAGCAGTCTAGCTAGTATCTGGTGATAGTCTAAATACTTCCATTTTATCCCCCTTTTCTGTAATCGCCATTCTAAGCCATTTTCATTTCATCACTAAGGCAATTGCCCTACTTTCATTTCATCTGGCCTCTGGCTGTCAAATTCATTATTGATATACCATATGTTGTGGTTTATTTAGTGCTTAAACCACTATATATGGTATGGTTTTAATGTGTTTTTTATCCTGGCTTTTTACCATGTTTTTAAGAAGCGTCATAACGCTGTATTATGTCACCATTACAACCCCAAAAGTTTCTTTGGCATTGTTGTTAAGCGTTGGTTATTATCCAATACTTGAAGGCTATAGCGTAAAGCATCTATAGCATGGTTATACTTGTCAATTGGAGTGTTGATGTATTCACCATCCTTTTTTGTCCATGCGTAATTTTGAAGTTCTGTTATTGTGTTTACGCAATCAGGATGAACAACCATCTTATACTGCTGTAGTAAGGCTATGCCAGCATTAACGCTTCCTTGTCCCTTGCTGGCTGGCTTAATCCTGGATATGCCATGCTTTAATTTCTATTCATCTATACTTTTTGCTTCAGCACTATCCGCAATGATAATTTCCTTTTGTAAACCATGATATTTAATTGTGTTTGCAATTTCATCATTAAGCATTCCAGTCTTATAAACTTCAAGAAATATGTAAATCGTCTTAGTAGCTTCGTCTACTTTCACAACAATTAAAGCACTGGCATCATTTACGTACCCAAAGTCCTAGCCCACGCATAACACACCAGGAACAGTATGCCAATCAAACGGCTGTATTTCCCAGCGTGTATAGATAAGCTTATCCAGGCTGCTAAATTCACCTTCAGCATAAATCTTATAGTATGTTGGATTTGTTTCACGCATGGCTTCCAGTGTCTTAACATACGCATCTGGTAAAAAGCTATTGTCTTTATATGTGGTTTTTAACATAAATGTATCTGCTGATGTACCATTTTCAAAAAAGTGTTTGTAGCACCAGTTTGCTTTTGATACAGGATTAAAGGAAAGGAAGAATTGCAGGTTATCAACCTTCGCACGTAAGCGTAAATCCTACTGTGCAAAATCTTCCTTAGTACCTTCTGTGGATTCTTCTAGCCAGATATCACCAATATTTACTATACTTTTTAGTTTCTCCACATTGTCCTAACCGTAATGCAGAATCTTTGAACCATTAGGAAGCGTTATTGTCAGCGTTGATAGGTTTACTACGCAATAAGGTAGTATCTTCCACTTTGCCAGTGTATCTAGCATCTACTGAAAGCAGCTATCCCTTAATGTATTCGCTACTTTACGCACTACCAATACTTTTCTTTTGCTATTCAAAGCCTTTACCTAAAGCTTCTGTGCTATGAAAACTGACTTTCCAGAACCAGCACCGCCATAATAGACTTCATAGCGGCTTGTATACTGCATCTAGTACGGCCTGTATGTTGCATTGATGACTTCCGGCTTTAGCTTTATGTTAATCTCTGGCATCGTCATCAATCCCAACTGTGATATTCAATTCGCCTGATGTTTCTATCTTTTGTCCTGCAAGCAAGATACTTCTTTCCAGAAGGGTTTTAGCAGCACCTAATTCAACTGATGGATTACCACATATGGTAAGCCTTTGTACTGTTGTCTATGCATCAGGTATCATATCTGCCTACATCTGCCGTAAAGCGGTATCATAGGCTTGCTGAAATTCTGCATCTGCTTGCCAGTTACATAATGTGTTTGGGGTTATGCCTACTTCCTTGGCTACATCCCCTTTTGCCAAACCTTTCATCTATAAACCAATAGCCTGTATTTGCTTAGGTTTTAGCATGCCATAACCCCCCTTTTATCAAAATGATTCACATAATAAGTCTATATTTCTCAAAAATACTATTGACTTCTTTTCCTAAATAATCGTGTAATAATGAAAGCATATAATCGTCTGTATTAGAATGTTCTGTAATGTTATCAGGTACATTAATACCATATACATTTGCAAGATTCTTAAAGCTTTCAATATATTTATCATACGAAGGAGAAGTTCTTGCTGAATAAAAATGATATCTCGCCTCTGAAATAAATGAGAATACCTTATGGATTCTATTGCATGTTTCATCATTAAAAATCAAATGTGATAAATACTTAATGTTATTCTCCTTTATATATGTTTCACTACGCTTTGGGAAAAATGGATGCTTTGAAGCGTCAAACATAGGTTCTTCTTTTAATAAGTTATCTTTTAGCACATCATTTATAAAGTAATTATATACATCAAATGCCTTATCCATAACAGCAATCTTAGCTTCACGTTGCCGCATTTCTTCTTCACGCTTTTGCTGTTTCTTTGCAAATTTGTATGCATTAATGCTTATAATCAAAGCAACTACGCCTAATATAACTGAAGATAAAATACCCACTATTTCCCAAAGCCCAGGTTTATCTGCTGTATTCTCAACAATAGATACAAACACTGGCAAAGGTGTTGCTGTAGGTGTCGGCATAGGTGTTGCGGTTGGAATAAGTGTAGAAATTGTTGTTAGTAATGCGTATAACATATGATACCGCCTTCGAAATTTTATCATAACTTCAATTCGTATTTTTTAAGAATGCCACCGATTTTTTTTGGCATGATTATTTTTAATAAAGCTATGGCAAATTTTAAGTTATTTCCTGCAACGAGTTGCATTGTACGAAATTGAGAATCATCGAGAGTAACGTCATAGATTTTTGCTTCTTCTTTTAGGTCATCTGTATCAAACTCCCCTGCACGAAAATACTTTTTAAGTCTTTCTAGTTCTTCGAAAATTTTCTGGTAGGTATCTTCTTCAAAAAGAAACTTTATTCTGCTTTCTAAAGTATCTATTCTTGCTATATTTGTATCCATTTTATCTACAAAATAAAAACTGTAATCAACTAATTCATTTGTGAAAAAATTATATACATCAGCAACTTCGTCAAGTGCTTGCATCTTATGTTCAAAATTCCTCATCTCTTCTTCGCGTTTGATTTGTTGCTGTGCGATTTTATTAGCAGTATTGCTTGAACGCAAGGCTGCATAACCCAAAAATGCAGTTGCCAGAATCCCTACAATCTGGAGAACAATTCCCCAAACATCCGCACCATTAAACCCATAAGGCGTTGGTGTAGGTGCTAGAAATGGTGTTGCGGTTGGCATTATTGTAGCTGTCGGCATTTGTACAAGTGTAGCCATTGGAGTAACAGTAGCAGGAGATACAACAGCAAGTAATGCGTATATCATACATACACCACTTTCGATATTTTCCACAATTATACTTCTTCCACCAACATTTTTCAACCTTCAGCTAATTTGCCTTTTGTTTTGCATACGGCTTTCCTAATTCAACTTTGCCGATATTGACGATACTTCCCCCAGGTAACACCCATAAAAGCGGATATACCTTTACAAAATCCATTAATGGAATAAGTGCTATTTGACTTTGTTGTATTATCTCTTTTGTTATTCTATCTCTTACAGGAACATTCAGTACATGCCGTAGATTTTTCTTTTTACGCAGATAGTATTGTCGTAAATCTGCTAATCTTGCTATATACATGCGCGGCTGGCTATACTTGTTTTTAGTTACAGGGTTATCATCAACCCATATTATATAGTCGGTATCGTGCCATCCCCAGCCTAGTTTACTTGTTAAAATATTACTGAAGGTTTCAAAGGTAAGGTTATTAGTCTTAAAAACCTGCTTTTCAGCTTTAACATCTATTGTTCCCCATGTGCAAGCTATGTCTGTGCCTTGCTTATCTGCTTTAAGACTATATGGTTTGCACTCTACGCCATTGGATATCAACCAGTTTAATACTCGCTTTTCAATAGGTTTTGCTTCTTTAAGATTAAGTCTAAAGTCATTTACAGTACCATTTTTAGCAACTTCATAATTATATTCCATTTGTATCATCATCTTTCTTTTTTACATAATAATTCCTTTCATTCCTTTAATGGGTTACGCTGTTAGAATATCCTTGATAAAGGCATTCCCCAGGTGTATGCTGCTATCCCTATGCCTACGCTAAAAATAATAGCTACAGCGATTATCTTCAACTTCTTCATGCTGCCACTTCCTTTCTTTTATATAGCTTTATTTTGCTGACTTCTGCAAAGCGTTCAATTCGTTTATATTTACCGATTCCTGATAATGTGATATATACGTTAGCTGGATTATGTGCCGGATATACTTTTATCTTTGTATTCTTCATTTCTTTATCTTCCTTTTCATTAATTCAATTATAACTTTGTCTAGCATCTTCAAAAATTCTGCATATGTAGTTACGCAAGAGGAATTATTGTCCTGTGCTTTACTAACCCAGAACCGGCTAAAATAAGCAAGTGAAACACAATGCGTATCACAGACTTCTTTTGTTGCTTTGAAACATTGCTGTATGTCTGTCTTTAGTAAATTACATGTGCTTACGATATCAGCCATTTCATCTGGAATGCCAGATATATCAATTTCTTCCTGCGTATCATTTAAAACAAAATTAGGTGTACATTCATGTTCCGTATTATATGTTCTATTGTTTATATATTCTTGTTGTATTCTTGTTATATTAGGTAGCACACCCGTGCTAGTGCTTCGACACGTTTGTGCTACACCTTCTACCTGTTCGTGCCACACCTTCGACACATCCGTGCTAGTGCTTATACCTGTTTGTGCTACTGCTTCAGGAAGCACTGGCATATCCGTGCTACTGCTTCCTTCTGTTGTCATCCAGCCATCTATCATTTTATTGATGTATGTATGCTGTACGTATACCTTACGCATTGTTGTGATATGGCTTCCTTTTTCGCGGCTGTGGAAAGTTTTTATTAATCCAACGGCTTCAAGTTCAGCAAGATATTTTGTAACTGTTCTTTGCTTAACATTGATACAGCGTCCTAAATATTCATTACTTGCGTATCCACCACCGTCCTTAACGCCTTTGCCCAGGTTGTCAAGGATGCTTAATAAAGCTATTTCAGTATGATTGATATAGACTGTTCTACCGTCTACTTTATAAGCCCTGACAAGCTGCCACCAGATATAAGGAATTTGACTAAATTGATTCTGTTTCATATGTATCTATCCTTTCATCGCGCTATACGCTGTTTTGTTAAATCAAGCTTCTTTATCGTTTTGGTTTATACGGAATTGCTGTACTGTTTCCCGCAAATCATCCGTACAGATGTATTCCCATGTACGCCTTCCGGTTACGCTAAATGTCTGCGCAATAGGTGTTATGCCTGCATCAGTCAGATAATCATTAAGCCATGGATTTGAGGTAAAATAGCTTCCAAATTTTCTTAGATTATTAATCATCTTTCATCATTCCTTTTGTATAATTAATATAAAATATATCTATAAGCATAATTGCTTATAATATCTGGTGCTGGCAAAGAGAGTTGAACTCTTAATGTGTACGGGTTTAGAATCCGTTGCGATTGCCAATTACGCCATGCCAGCTTTACCTATAGCGTAACTAGGAGGAATTACGTTATAGGAGAATATATAATTGTGCTTGTGTGTATATTGTTCATGATGTGAATTGTGATGTGTTAGTAGATATCATATCCATCGTCTATTTGCCATTGTTTTTCAAGTAATTCATCTAGGCTGCATTCCATTTCTGCTATTCGCTTTTCCTTGTAGTCAGATAAGACAAACCCACCTGAATTACATCGTAATAAGAAGCTTCCAGCATCATCAAGCAATTTCTTAACTTTGTTTTCTGGACACCAGGGATTTTCATGGTTTTCGGATAACCAATTACGTTCACAGTATTCCTGCCAAAAGTCTAGCATTGGATGTAATGCCTGTAGCTTTTGTGCCATGCTTGCCCCATTAGGGTAATAAACTTTATAACCCTTTACCGCTGGAGTATTTATTTTGTACCAATTCATAAAACCACTTTCTTTCTTGAATCATCTTCCTTTCATTTCCTTCAATTTGTGATTAGTGTTCCTTCAAAGAAAAACCATATATATACGCATAGAAACACCATCTTTAGCATAGTGCTTGTGCGTCAATATCTATTATGTTTTATACTTTCCCTATACTTGAGAATATACAAAAAAGTATCATACAATAATCTATTACAAAAAAACTAGGCAGAAAGTTAAGTGACTAAAATGCCATTTCATGAACTTTCTGGTAATATTTATTACCACGTTTTGAATTTCGTCACATTACACAATAATAATGTAATGTTTTTGTAATATATTGTATCAAGGTATACATATACCACTACTTATATATGCGGTCAAAATTCTCAAAATGTGGGATGGTTTCAGACGTTTTTTACATTTTCTCCTATTTGTATATCTGTTGGTAACATTATTGTAACATATGAACAATTAGTCATGTGTTCGCGTGTTTTCTATTGTTTTGTCTGACCTTCATATAGTGATTGGCAAGGGAAAAGTATTAGGTGTCAATGAAAATTTTCTTGATTCCCTTCACTTACATATAACCGTAGAAAGATGATAAATTAGTATTGTGAAAAAATAGACTATTCAAAGCATAAAGAAAGATGCTGCCAGATATCCGGCTGCACCTTAATTATCAAAAAGAAGGCTATACTATTAATCTATTTAGTTTTAATTACTTCGTCAACTTTCAAAGGTTTATTTAGAACATGCTTCATTAGTTTTATCTTTAATCTTATTCTGCATATCAGTCATATACTTTATAGCATTCTTAATTAACTCAATAATTGACTCCTCAAATTCTTGTTCTGAAATATCATCACTATTCTTAAATAAATAAGTTGCTTTTTTACCAAAATCTCGTATGTTATTTAATAATAATCCAAACGTTATAATCAATTCTTTATCCAAGTAATGTTCGTATTCAAACAATAGGCCATCTATAGAATCTACTGCGTTATTATAGGCTTTTGTTTTATTTTGTTCTTCTTCCTCATTAATAGGCGTTCCACTCTTGACATGAACCATAAAATTTTTTATATCTCTCATTGCATATAGCGCATTATATGTATAGACACCGAATTTTTCATAAAACTCATATTCTTTTTTAATCTGCAAATCAAAAGCCTTACTTCGCCTGGTTATCTTTTCAGAAAGTGTTTGGGATAGTTCATCTGCCGTAGACTGTAGTTCGGCCTTATGTGTTTCTATTTCCTTTTGCACTTTTGCTTGTAATTCAGCCTTGAACGCTTCTAACTTCTTGTCAAAGTCTGCCTTCATATCTGCTTCGAATTTAGTTTTCCATCTCCAAGTAGCAAGGCCTGCTATACCACTAAACCCACCAAAGGCTAAGAAGACTGTAATAACAACAAAAGCTATTGACTTACCTAGTTCAAGCAGATATGCACCAAACATTGATATACCGCCTTTCATCCTTTGATTTTTTCATATCTGTGCGCTTTTACGGAATTATTGCCTATGCTTTATACTTAAACTTATTTGCTGGCATTTCTATGGTATATCTTTCATAAGTGATTTTCATAGACATGCAGTTTTTTTTATCATATGCACACATTTTAACCTTCCGCTTATGGATAAGGTAACATCCTAACTCAATAAGTAGATATATTAAGATACTGTACAATAGCCATCCTAATAGTGGAACTATTGCAAAATAGCTTAGTGTCTGCACATCGAATATGCTATTAATAGGTAATAGGTTATGTATAATAAAACTGATTAAAGCCGCACATAACAGGCTGTTCAGTTTCACCTTATTAAGAATTCCTGAAGCAAGATTATTACTCATAGGCTGCCCCCTTTTGTATATTCTTTTTAGTATAAAGCAAAAGGCTTACCCAGACAACATAAGTTAAGAAATGTTTAGTAATTGTTATGTCAAAATCAACCCCCTATCGTTATGGCTATATATACATTTGTATACGCCTTATTAGCGTATGTTGTGGGCAATTTGTTTCCAGATGTATGATACGACATTTGTGCAGCTTTTCCTACATGGCAATTATGCGCAATGATAAAGAAAAGTGTGCTTTCTGTATTTTACCAAATAAAAACCCACCATTCCTGGCAGGTTTTTTACACCACTTCTACTCCATATTTTTTTATGCACACATTTTTTATTCTGGCATATTTTCTATTATCTTCTATTTCCTTGTTATCGCATGCTTCCGGCTGTTATCAGCCTTTACCATATCCAATAGATTATGTTCTTCAAAGCCCTCCTGCAAATCCTTGCCCCATATGTCCGCATAATGTGCTGTCATTTGTGGTGACTTATGGCCTAACACTTTCTGTAGTTTAAACAAGCTTCCCCCGCTGCGAACCCAGGCTTTTGAAAATGAATGTCTAGCTGCTTTACTACCTTTCAAGCTTACACCACGTTTATGATTATAGTCCTTTATAGCTTGATATAAGCCGTTTACTTTTAGCTGTGTTCCATACACAGAAGGGAAAAGCCAATCTTCAGAATCCGTATCACTACGGAACATATGAATGTATAGTTTCAAGACAGATACAAGCTGTTTAGCCATTGGCAAGGCTATTATTTTTCTATTCTTTGTACGGCTTAGTATAATAAGGTTATTATCAAAGTCAATATCCATCATGCGGATACTACAAGCAGAGGAAGCACGCATACCACCTGCAAAGAATAGGTTAAGCATGCACCATGTACGCCACATATTGAAGCTTTCATTCTTATGCGGTTTCTGTATCATAGTCATAATATCTTTGTCTGTATAGGTTTCTTGTACAATTTCTTCTTCTTCTACAAGCTTAACCTTAATGTCTCGAAGATACTTTTTATCAACACACCAATTTACAAATGTACGCAAATCACGCAAGTAATGATTGATGCTTTGATTTTTTACACCTCTATTACGTAGCAAATTAATGAAACTGTAAATATCAGCTTGTGTAATGCTATTTGACAACATTTCTTCTTTATACCGCTTCCATGAAGTTTGGTAATTTTCGATGGTTGCCTTTGATTTGTTTAGTGCTTGCTTTTCACTGATGAAGTCTGCAAAGAAAATATCTAGTCCTGTAATTCCTCTTGCTGTGATTTTCTTTCTTCCTGCCATGATGGTTATACCTCCCTATAAAAAATCAATGTGACTAGGGCGTGTTTCTAAAATCAAAAGAATGGAAACTTATGCAAGCCAGATGAAAATGCAGCCAAGATGGACAAACCCAAGAAACCTGCGAGCCAGCTTATCAAAGCGTGTTGCAATTCTTCGAAAT
>JAEZLW010000075.1 GCA_023415145.1 Bacillota bacterium
GAGATGTGCAGTATTTCAGTCAGGTGGCATTGTTTCCGCTGGATGAGCAAAAGATGAAGGAAATCAAGCAAAACCTGACGCAAATGCTGCAGGAGGAAATCCAAACAACCATCGATCAGTCGCAAAAGGAGTTTCAAAGCGATTATCTGATGTTTTGTGAAGCATTCCGCCTGGCTTATCCCAATGTATATGACAAGCTGGATTTTGGCCAGGTATATCCAAACGTGCAAATAGAAGTATCTACTTCGCTGGATTTATCCATCAGCCCCAAGATGGATTATGATCCCTCCTGACAAGAGAAAGGGAACAGCAGTATGCGGGCATCCCGAATGGAATCCATTATCAAAGCATTGGAAGCGGAGGGCTTTCCCCTTTCCCAAAGAGCCATCCCCTTTGAAGGGGGTGCGCTTCATATTTTGTATCTGAAAAATATTACGGACAGAAGCGCTCTTTCGGAATCTGTCATCAAGCCCCTTATTCTGCATTTCAAGCGGCGAACCCCCGGCCTTTTAACGCTCAGCGCACGGGAGGTTATGGATAACATCATTTATGCGGATGACTGTGAGCTGGAATCCGACGACGGAAAGATACGGGATACCATCCTGAGCGGCATGACTGTAATCCTTCTGTCATGGGATGAAGAGTATATTGTTATCAATTTGAAAAAGGTGGAACACCGGTCTGTATCGGAGCCGACGGTGACGTATACCTTGCGGGGGCCCAGGGACTGCTTTGTGGAAAACCTGCCTACCAACCTGTCACTTGTCCGCTACCGGGTAAAGGACTCCAAGCTCCGTATCAAGGAGTTCAAGGTAGGAAAACGGACAAAAACTGACGTTGCGGTGATTTACATCGAAGACATTGCCAACGACAAGGTGGTCAACCTGGTCCGGCAGCGGATAGAAGCCATCGATATCGACGGCATCAGCGAATCGGGGGAGCTGGAGACCTTACTGCAAAGCAGCAAATGGAGCCTTTTCCCGCAAATGGGTATGGTGGAAAGGTCGGACATGGCATATAACCTGCTGCTGGAGGGCAAGGTGCTCATATTGGTGGACGGAAGCAGTATCGGGCTTTCCGCACCCAAGATGTTTGGCGAGTTTTTTCATTCCTGCGACGACCGGTATGACAACATGTACTTTGGTGCTGCCATGCGGCTGATCCGCTACCTGTCCATGTTTATCGTGCTGACCGCCTCCAGCTACTTTGTGGCCCTCACGACATTCCACATTGATGTTCTCCCCAGCCAGTATGTGCTGGATCTGGCGGAAATGCAGGCCAAAGTGCCCTGGCCGCCCATTATCGGAGCGCTTATGCTGGAGTTTATTGTGGAGCTTTTGCGGGAGGCCCTTTTGCGCGTGCCCAAGCAGATTGGTTCCGCCGTCGGTATCGTCAGTGCCATCGTGATCGGACAGGCGGCCATTGCGGCCGGCATCTTCAGCCCGCTGCTTTTGATCATCGTATCCACCTCCCTGCTGGCTTCCTTTGTGATGCCCGACTTTTCCCTGATCAATCCTTTTCGAATCCTGAAAATTGTGGCGCTGCTTTGTACGAGCGTATTTGGTTTCTACGGCATGATATTGTTCCTGTGCCTGCTTCTGGTGCATTTGGTTTCCATGGAAAGCTTTGGCATGCCATATTTGGCGCCGTTTGCACCCTTTAACCTGTACGATTTCCTGCGGTTCTTGATGTTCAACATCTCCATATCTCCATACCGCCATAAATATCTGCGGGACAAAGACAATACTCGAACAAAGGTGAAGTAATCTTCCATTGATCAGTATAAAAGCGGCAGGGTTGCTTTCCCTGCCGCTTTGCGTGTTATTCTTTGTTATTCGGTCTTGAACGCGTAGATGGTGGTGCTGCCAAACACCTCTCCGGGGCGCAGCACCGTGCTAGGAAAGTTCTCATGGTTGGGGGAATCGGGGTAATGCTGCGTTTCCAGGCACAGGGCGCATTGCTTGCCGTAATACGTGCCATTCCGGCCGGGAATACCCTGCTGATTGGCGGTGTAAAGCTGCACGGCGGGCTGGTCGGTATAGACTTCCATGACCCTGCCGGAACCTGCGTCTTTCAGCACCGCGCATTTCTTCATCACAAAGGGGTCGCCCAGCACAAAGTTGTGGTCGTAGCCTTTTCCATACCGCATGGCGGTATCGTTTTCGCCGGCTTTCAGGCCATCGGCGATGATTTTCGGCGTGCGAAAATCAAAGGCTGTTCCTTCCACCGCAAGAAGCTTTCCAGTGGGGATGAGCCCCTCGTCCGTTTCTGTGATAGAATCGGCATAAAGGGTCAGTTCATGATTCACTACGGTGCGGCCATCCGCCCCGGCCAGATTGAAATAAGCATGATTGGTAAGGTTCAGCACCGTGGCTTTGTCGGTTACAGCCTTGTATTGGATGGAAAGCTCACATGCGTCATTGAAGATGTAGGTTACATCCACCGTCAATGTGCCGGGATAATTTTCCTGACCGTCGGGGCTGACCAAACGCAGGTGAAGCTTGTCCTCTCCGTCTCCCTCCTCGGGGGTGGCGGCCCATACCTGAACGCCAAAGCCAACAACACCGCCATGCAGGTGATTCTTGCCATTGGTCAGCGCCAGTTGATATGTTTTTCCGTCCAGGGTAAATTGCCCGCGGGCGATGCGGTTGCCAAACCTGCCGATCAGCGCACCCAGGCTGCCGTTTTTGTTAAGATACGGCGGCAGCTCGTCATAACCCAGTGTTACCTCGCCCAGCTTTCCGGCCTTGTCCGGAACCTGGATGGAGGTGATAATGCCCCCGAAGGTGATCATGCTGACACTGGCGCCCCTGCGGTTGGTAAGGACGTACTGCTCAACGGCTTGTCCATCCGGGGTGACGCCAAAAGGCTTTTTTACTATGCTCAAGGAAATTTCCTCCTCTTTTTATCACTGCACTCTATTGTACAAGGAATTTGGGCTTTGTCAATCGCTGTCTGTTTTCAATGAGGCATTCGCATGAGGATATGGTATAATGATTTCCGGGAAGAGCATTCATGAACCAACAGGACGATTTGCAGGGTTCTTTAATCAGTGTGACTACGAATGAAATTGGAGGATTGATGATGAGCAACTCACAGCTATCCAATGAAATACTGGACAAGGTTTGCAAGGCGCAGAAAGATGAAGAGATGGGCGCTGCGATGTATGCCTTCATGGCAAAGCGTGAAAAAAAGCCGGAAAACAAGCGGGTTTTAACCCAAATGGCGCAGGATGAGAAAAGGCATGCGGCTGTTTGGAGTACCTTGACCGGGAAAAGCATTCGGCCGTCCATTTGGAAACTGTTGTTTATGAAGGCTATGACGATTCTTCTGGGTTTCACGTTTGTGGTGAAAACCATGCAAAAAAATGAACGGTTCGCAGAGTCGGATTATGAGGAACTGCAAAAGGAGCTGCCCCAGGCAGCAGACATGCTTGCGGACGAACGCCGCCATGAAGAAGAGCTATATGGCATGCTGGATGAGGAACGCCTGCATTATGTAGGGGCAATGGTACTGGGCCTGAATGACGCGCTGGTGGAACTGACAGGCGCCATCGCAGGCGTAACCTTTGCCCTTGCAAACACCCGGCTTGTTGCCTTGACCGGTATCATTACAGGTATCTCAGCAACCCTTTCCATGGCGGCATCAAACTATTTGGCCGAACGTGCCCAGGGCAGCCGTGATGCGTTGAAATCAAGCGCTTATACAGGCGTGGCATATTTGCTGACAGTGGCAGTACTTGTTCTGCCTTATTTGCTGTTTCCATCCCATTTGTATGTAGCCGCTTTCGCGGTGATGATCGTTGCGGTATTGATGATCATTCTTCTTTTCAATTATTATCTATCCGTAGCCAGAGAAGAGCCGTTTCTTCCAAGGTTCGGTGAAATGGCCCTTATCTCACTTTCGGTTGCGGCCATCTCCTTTGTCATCGGATTTCTTGCCAAACAGATTTTGGGGATTGATTTATGATTGTCTGATAAGCAAGCGAAACACTTTTGCAAGACATATGAAGGTTTTCCCTGAACGGGGTATGGGGAAGGGGCTGTCGTGCCGGCATATTTGCACCGGTACGACAGCCCCTTCCCATAAAATGATGATTGTGACTTATGCCCGCTTCCAAAGGGTCCAGTAACCCTGGCCGTTGCGGCCCTGCTGCCAACGGTAGCCGGAAAATCCGGGTGGCGGAAGGCCGCCCCGCTCTCCCGGTACGGCGTAGGCTACCTGTGTCACCTTGCCGTCTCTGGCCAACATGCCCACGGCGTAATAGGGGATGGTGCTGCCGGCAGCCATTGGCACCTGCACGAACCGCCAACCCGGCGCATCAAAGGGAGCAAAGGGCGGGTAGGTAGAGAAATAGTTTTCCAGTTCCTTCACGGCGGAAGGCCACTTCAGCTTGGGCAGCGCGGTAACGGGCGGACGGCCGGGGGGCGGCCCTTCGGCCATAAGATCGGGCGGGACTACGATTCTTTCCATGGCGGCGGTGAATACCGCCGGGTCAAATGTTTCACGTAAAGGTTCATCGGCAGGGAGGGATGCCACAGTCTGGGCTGCGGCGGGCTCGAAGACCGGCTTTGGGGGGGGAGCGGCCTGTGCAAAAGGGAAAGGGATTGGCTGCTTTCTTTCAATCTCCGGCAATAGTTCGGTTTTGACCGGCAGGTCTTGCGGAACTGGAGGCTGGCTAGCGTGCTGGAGGGAAAGTGTGGCGGTGGCAGCCGGCGGAACGGCGACAGGCTTTGCTTTGGGCTCGGTCTGATGTACAGCCGCCAATGAGGCGGAAGCGGCTGCGGCACGGGGTGCTTCCTGTTCCGGGGATGCATCATCGGCGGGTTTTGAGGGAACGGACAGGTAGCGGCATACCGTTTCTCCTATCAGATAAGCGGAGAGGGAATTGTTCTCCTCAAAAGCGCCCAGGAGAAGCAGCTTGGGGTTGGGCCAATCTTTGGCAATGCACAGAGCGCTGTAAGAGGAGAGGGGCAGCCCGCCGGGGGAGGATGAAATCTCCCGCTTCAGGGAGGACTGCCCTTTGGCGGATATGGGCAAAGCACCCAGGTCGCACACCGCCGCACCACCGCCATCTTCCCTGGCGGCCAGCAGCACCCGTATGCCTTCCTCAGACGGGGAAAAGCCATGGGCGTTTACTGTCAACGTATATTTGCCCCGCGCCAACTCCAAACGGGCATAGCCGCCCCCGCCATTTTGACAGGGGCGCAAGAGGATGTACAGCCTTTGAAATTTTGCGGCTTGCAACATGCCACCTCCCTTGGTGTGTGTAATCAAAGCCTATGGGGGCGGGGAGGGTAGTATGAGGGCAGACGGTTGATGACGACAAATGTAAAAAAGGAATCCTGTCAATGCACCGGCGTGTATTCTGCTTGCTCCCGGATTCCTTCCTGTAGTATGATAAAAGGGAAAAAATGAAACGGGGAGATACAGCTCAATGCACATCCTTCTGGTAAACGACGACGGCATCGACAGCCCGGGCCTTCACGCCCTTGTACGGGAGGCAGCAAAAAGGGGACATCAGGTT
This sequence comes from Bacillota bacterium, assembly GCA_023415145.1. Taxonomy (GTDB): domain Bacteria; phylum Bacillota; class Clostridia; order Christensenellales; family Aristaeellaceae; genus JAEWAH01. Next base: position 5,528 of record JAEZLW010000075.1, read on the forward strand.
ACGGTTTGTGCTCCCAACAGGCAGCAAAGCGCAGTCAGCCAGGCGATGACGTTCTTCCGGCCCATTGCCGTGACGTCCGTGCCTATGCAGGGTGCAAGGGCCTACGCCGTGGACGGGACACCGGCGGACTGTGCGGTGCTGGGGATTTCGAACCTGGCGGAGGGACTGGTTGATGTTGCAATCTCCGGCATCAACGACGGATTGAATTCCGGCAACGCCATCTATATCAGCGGCACCGTGGGCGCTGCGCGGGAAGCCGCGCTGCTGGGCGTAAAGGCCATGGCTGTTTCTCTGGACCGTCCGGCGGATGAAGAAATGCTTCAAAACCTTGCAACTTTGGCTCTTGACATGGGCGAGAAGCTTCAAAAATACCCGGCACCGGCAGGCAGCGTGCTCAGCCTGAACGCCCCGGCATTGCCGCCGGCCCGGCTGCTGCCTGCCATTATGGCGCCGGTGAACCATGGCATATTCGTGAACATCTACGAGCGCCGGGAAAACCCCAGGGGCGAGACATATTTCTGGGTGACACCAGAAATCCGCCGTGAGATACCACAGCCCGGCAGCGATGAATACTTCCTGCAAAAGGGACATGTGACTTGCACTTTTTTGATGCACTCGCCGGAAAATTCCAAGGAATGCCTGGATTTTTTGCAGGATGCATGAAAACTTGCTTGCAAAATGAAGGAAATACCAGTATAATCAAACATGGTATGCCAATATGCCATATAACAAAATCGGGTGCGGAGGAATATTCCTATGCAGGACATGCAGGACATTATTCGTCGTTTGAATCAAAGCGGCAAACGCCTTTCCAAGGGCCACAGGCGGATTGCCGAATACATCGTGGCTCATTATGACAAGGCGGTATTCATGACAGCTTCCCGTTTGGGGGAGAATGTGGGTGTGAGTGAATCCACCGTTGTGCGCTTTGCCGCCGCACTGGGCTATGAAGGGTATCCGCAGTTGCAGCGCTCTTTGCAGGAATTGGTGCGACACAGGCTTACGGCTGTTCAGCGGTTTGAGATGTCATCAGAAATAGACCGGAGCGCTGTATTGCGCACGGTTTTGAAGGCGGACATGCAGAACATACGCACAACCATCGAAGAGATCGACGCGGCAGCTTTTGAGGATGTGGTGCAGCGCATGCTCAGCGCCAATACCATCTATGTCATGGGCTTGCGCTCCGCCGCACCCCTGGCCCAATTTTTGGGTTATTATCTTCATTACATTTTCGACAATGTGCACTTGGTTTCCACCGGCTCTCCGGACGTGTTTGAGGAGATCGCAAGGGTACGCAAAGAGGACCTTTTCATTGGCATCAGCTTCCCAAGGTACTCGACCCGCACTTTGGAAAGCATGCGCTTTGCCAAATCCAAAGGCGCTCAAGTGGTGGGCATTACCGACGGGCCCATGTCACCCTTGATGGAGGTTGCCCACGTATGCCTTACCGCACAGACGGACATGGCCTCGTTTGTGGACTCACTGGCAGCACCCTTGTCGGTAATCAATGCACTGATCGTCTCCCTGGGCCTGCACCGCAGGGAGGAACTGAGCGAACACTTCAAGCAACTGGAGAGCATATGGGATGCCAACAAGGTATACCTGATGAAGGAAAATGAGTAGTATTACAGTGGTGGGCGGCGGTGCCGCCGGTATGATGGCTGCCATTTTCGCATCCCGTGAAGGCGGACATGTCACGCTGCTGGAGCGAAACGAAAAGCTGGGCAAGAAGATTTACATTACAGGCAAAGGCCGCTGCAACGTGACCAACCGGTGCGACCGGGAAGCGTTTTTAGGCCAGGTGCCTCAAAATCCCAGGTTTTTGTACAGTGCTTTGAGCCTCCTTCCACCGGAGGGGCTGATGGCGTTTATGGAAAATGCGGGATGTCCCCTCGCAGTGGAGCGGGGCAACCGTGTTTTTCCCAAAAGCAACAAGGCCAGCGATGTAACGCGGGCGCTTTCGGGGGAAATGCAAAGGGCCGGTGTTACGGTAAGGCTAGGTGCGCGGGTTCAAAGGCTGCTTGTTGAGGGTGGCCAAGTGAATGGCCTGATGCTGGAATCGGGGGAAACGGTCAAGTCAGATGCGGTGATTGTGGCTACCGGCGGGCAAAGCTATCCCGTTACCGGGTCCACCGGGGATGGCTACCGCCTGGCAGTGGAAGCGGGCCACACCGTTACACCGCTGAAACCTTCCTTGGTGCCACTGACGTGCAGCGAATCATGGCCGGGCCAGCTCACGGGATTGTCTTTGAAAAATGTGCGGCTGACAGCCAAATGCCGGGGCAAGACGGTATACAGTGAGCTGGGGGAAATGCTCTTTACCCACTTTGGCATTTCCGGCCCTCTTGCGCTGGAAGCCAGCAGCCACATGGTGGATTTCCCGCCCGATGATTGGAAGATGACCCTTGATTTGAAACCGGGTCTGACCCCGGAACAACTGGAAGCGCGGCTGTTACGGGATTTTGAAGCCATGAGCCGCAAGCAGTTGGGCAGCGTGATGCCCGGGCTATTGCCGGGCAAGCTGGCGGAACTGTTTCCGGAGCTTTCAGGTATCTCGCATGATAAGCCGGTTCACCAGATTTCAAGGCAGGAACGCTCACGCATGGGAGCATTGCTGAAGGAATTGCCGCTGCCCGTTTCCGGCTTCCGCCCCATTGCGGAGGCTATCGTCACAAGAGGCGGCGTCACCGTGAAGGAAGTATCCCCAGCCACCATGGAAAGCAGACTTGTTCCCGGCTTGTATTTTGCGGGGGAGGTGTTGGATGTTGATGCCCATACAGGCGGATTCAACCTTCACATCGCGTTTTCCACAGGAGCTTTGGCCGGCCGCAGCGCGGCATTAAAATGTATGCATAACGGATCAAAGGTGTTATAAACAGATGCAGTATATTGTAATCGATCTGGAATGGAACCAGCCAATGTCCTACCAAAGCAGTGTATTCAAGGCGGTAGGGGATCAGTTGATGTTTGAAATGATCCAAATTGGCGCCGTGAAACTGGATCAGGCGATGCAGATCGTGGACACGCTGTCCCTGCCGATCCGGCCAGTCCATTATGTGAGAATTCATCCCCGTATCAAGCGCATGACGCGGTTGGATGATGAAACGCTGGATGGCGCACCTACCTTTTTGGAGGCCATGGAGCAGTTTTCGTCCTGGTGCGGTGAGGACTATCTGCTGCTTACCTGGGGCTGCGACGACGTTTCGGTGCTCAAGCAGAACATGGACTTTCACCAGTGCTCCTTGCAGCTTCCGCCGCTGTGCGACATCCAGCGGCTGTTCAGCGACGTGTTTGAAATGGGCAAGGACCGCAAGGGCCTGAAAGCCGCCATGGATTTTTTGCAGATCGAAACGCATGAGGACAAAAACTTCCATAACGCGCTGCATGATGCCTATTACACAGCGCTTGTGTTCAGCCGCCTGCCCGAGCCGGAAGCTGTGATGCGTTATGCCCAGCAGCCCAGAAAGCTTTTGCATGTGGAGCGCACCCGCCGGTTGAGTTCTCCTGCCGCCTCCTTTGACTCTGTGCGGGCGGCGCTTGCATCCGAAGCGGTCCAGCAGCCCAAATGCCCGGTTTGCGGCCAGAGGGCGAAGCTGGAGGCGCCTTATGTGCCCCAATCGCCAGACAAATACATTGCCCTGGCGCTTTGCAAGGATCATGGAAGCTTGTTTGCCAGATTGCGCTTTGCCCTGATGGAGGACGGGCAGGTGAGCATGGTGTCCATGGTGGCGCTGGCTACAAGGCAAAACAAGGCATATGTGCATACCAAGCAGCTTCAGGTGGAGCGTTGGCAAAAAGCCCAGGATCCCGATTTGGCGCTGCAGCGTGTCATCCGCTCAAGCATGCCTTTTGAGGATTGAGCATAGCCTTCCATAATAACGGGGCAAGATGAATCCGTTGCCGGAATGGATGGCGGAAAGGAACAGCCAGCATGAGGATTGCCTTGGACGGACGTGAGGGAACATTTTCGCAAAATGCCACGGCTGCACAGGTGGTATACCAGCTTTGGCCGGAAAAGACAGGTCAAATACTGGCCCTGATGTGGGGCGGGGTGGTGCTGGAGTTGAACCAGCCGCTCAGTGACGGTATGTCTTTGACATCCGTTACCTTTGCGCATGAAGAAGGCCGCCGCATCTATGAGCGGTCGCTCCGGTTTGTGTTTCTGCTGGCCGTCAGGCGGATTTTCCCCAATAGTCAGGTACGCATTGCCAACAGCATTGGCTACGGGCTTTTTTTGAAGCTGCTGGGCGGGCCAATGACAAAGAAGCAGGTCATGCTTTTGGAAAACGAGATGCGGCGCATCGTAGAAAGCGATCTGCCCTTTGAGAAGGAACTGTGGAACAGGGATAAGGCCATTGAATACTTTTCGAAGGAGGGGCAGCAGGACAAGGTACAGCTATTGTCCTACCGTCCCAATTATGATTTCCCGGTGTACCGCTGCGGCGGCATGTGGGAATACTTTTATGGGGCCATGCTTCCTTCCACCGGATGGGTGCCCGTTTTTTCGCTGAAGAAGCACCACCCGGGTCTGGTGATTCAAATGCCCGGGCCGGAGAATCCTAAAATACCCGCACCGTATGTGGAAAGACCCAAGCATCTGCGCATATTTGCCCAGTCCCAGCGCTGGTGTGAAATTCTGGAGGCCACCAACGTTTCGGACATCAACGACATGATCCGAACCGGTCGGTTTCGTGAGTTTATCCGTGTCAACGAAGCGCTGCATGATAAATCCATTGCTGCCATCGCCGATGAGATTCGCCGGCGCAAGGCCCGGCTGGTGCTCATCTCCGGACCGTCTTCCAGCGGAAAAACCACTTTTTCCAATCGTTTGAAGATTCATTTGCAGGTTTTGGGGTTGCACCCCGCGTTATTATCATTGGATGATTTTTATCTGAACCGGGCCGACATTCCCCTGGAGCCGGACGGCAGCGTGGATTTGGAATCCATACATACCATTGACATCCCTTTTTTCGAGGATTGCCTGAAACGGCTTTTATCCGGTGAAACAGCTCATATGCCCCGCTTCAGCTTTGAAACGGGCCGCCGGGAAGAAAAGCGGGTCCCCCTTCATGTGGATGAGGATCAGCCCATTGTGGTGGAGGGCATCCATGGCTTGAATCCGCTGCTTACCGGCCATTTGCCACAGGAAATGATCTTTCGCATCTATGTCAGCGCCCTGACCTGTGTCAACCTGGACAATCACAACCGCATCCGTACCACCGATGTACGCCTTCTGCGCAGGATCGTGAGGGACCATCAGTTCCGCGGCACCAAACCAGATGCCACCATGAGCATGTGGGAGAGCGTACGCCGGGGGGAGGACAAGTGGATTTTCCCCTATCAGGAGGAAGCGGACGCAATGTTCAATACCACCCTCCATTATGAATTGCCGGCATTGAAAACAGTGGCTTACGATCTGCTGAAGGCAATACCGGCGGAGAACCCCAACTATCTGTTGTCCAGACGGCTGCTCAAAACGCTGCACTATCTTTTGCCCATGCCGGAGGACGCGGCCAGTGAAATTCCACCGCTTTCCATATTGCGCGAGTTCATCGGCGGCTGTACCTTTTATGACAGCCATCCGTAAGAAAGCACTTGACAAAAGGCAGACAAATATTGTTTAATACGGTGCATTCGTCTTTCTTTGCTGCATAAGCAGGCCAAGGCGCGAAAAGCAGACGCCTTGCGGCCAGGGAGGTTACATTGTGCAGACGGTACGCATGATCCTGGGGATGATGACCTCATTGTTTGGGGTTGTTGTTACGCTTTTGATGTTGTATCAGCTCTATTTGAGCATATTTGGATTCAAGCGCTTGAAGAAGAATTATCAGGACCATCCGCCCAAGATGCGTTTTCTGGTGCTGGTACCGGCCCACAATGAGGAAACGGTAATTCCCGATATTATCGACAATCTGGCACATATGGAATATCCCAGGGAGCTTTACGATTTTTACATCATCGCCGACAACTGTACAGACAATACGGAAAAAGTGGCGCGACAGATGAGCGCCAATGTGATATCTCTAAAAAAAGCCTCACCCAATGCGCCTACAGGCAAGCCCATCGCTTTGAATCAGGCGCTGAGCATACTGGAAGGTTATCAGGACAATTATGATTTGTTGATGATCTTTGATGCCGACAACCTGATTGACCCCAATATGTTCCTGGAGGTCAACAGCCAATACATCAGTGAAAACAGACCGGAGTTCATACAGTGTTATCTGGGTGCCAAAAACAAAAAAGGGCTGGTGGCCTGGTTTTACTACACCAGCTATACCATCACCAACCGCTTTTTTCAACTGGCCAAATCCCGTTTGAAGCTGAACTGTACTATCGGCGGCACAGGCTTTGCGGTGGATACAAAGTATCTTCATGGCCGCGGCGGCTGGACTACCATGTCCCTGACGGAGGATTTTGAGATTCAGGTGGAGGCCACCCTGGAAGGAAAGCGGATTTTGTGGAACCACAATGTCCGGGTGTATGACGAAAAGCCTACCAGCGCATTGGCCAGTTACCGGCAGCGTACCCGTTGGGCCCAAGGCCACTGGTTCGTTACGCTCCGCAATACGCGCAAAGTGTTCCATGCGCTCAGGCAATCGCAAATATCGGGCAAGGAAGCCATTTCGATATTGACGTACATGTACAGCCTTACCTGCAATGTGGTGTTGGTCTTTCAGCTTATGACCACTTTTGCATTCTTTGTCATGGACAAGATCGCGGAAGCCGGTCAGAAGGCAGCAACTGTTTTGGCCGCTGCGGATGTCTCAATGGAAGTTGCTTCCGGAGCCGCCCAGGGTGGATGGGCATCCACATTGATTTCTGTTCTGATTCTCTTTTACAGCTTCTTTTTTCTGTTCTACATGGCGGATTGGATGGACAACAAGGCGGCCATGCGGCTGCGTACCATTCCTACGATGGCAATAAGCTTTGTTCTGAACGTAACGCTTGCCACCGGCTCCCAGATTGTTGGCCTGCTTCGCCACCGGCGCCAGAGCCAGTGGGTGAAGACAGAACACAAGATCAAAAAATTGGAAAAGAGCAAGGAAACCCGCCTGCCTGTTCGTGCGAAACTGCTGCCCACCACGGCTGTGGAGGATGGCGATGTGCCAATGGCCAAAGCAAGCGCAAAGTGATTGAAAAGAAGGACGCCGCGGCGTCCTTCTTTTGATTGGGCCGCACAAATCAGCCCCGGCATAAGCATCCCATGCTTTGCATATCATCCTTTCGCGGCTCTGCCGCGATCTTTTTTATCTTTGTCCATAAGTGCATGCTTCACAAAGGCGGAGGGGCTCATGCCCACAATGTTCTTGAATTGCTTGGAGAAGTGATAGGGGTCATGCATCCCCACTTCCGCCCCGGCTTGTTTGACGGAATAATGGTCCTGCAAAAGTGCTTTGGCCCGTTCCATTTTGCAAAACAGCAAATAGCCAAGGGGCGGCATGCCAACTTCCGCTACAAACCGCTTGCGGAATGTTTCCATGGGCATGCGGGAGATGGCAGCCATATCCGCCAGGGAAAAGTTGTCCCGGTATTGACTGGCCCGTAGGGCGTCCACCACCTTTGCGATTTCGTGTGAAAGCATGGCGTCCATGGCCACCGGCTGGCCGGAATGGGAGGCCAGCATGCCCCACATGAGCTGCTGAAGCTGGAAGGATGCATCACTGGTACCGGTGTGGCGTACAATCACCTGCACGATCTGCCTTGTCAGATACAGTTGGGAAGGCAGTGCTCCCTGTTTGATAGGCATGTGCAAAAGCACGCCCAGCCTTGTCAAAAACGTGGGCGCCAGCGGTCCATCCAGCGCCAGCCAAAGAATACGCGCTTCCCCAGAGGTGGAAAGCACAACATTGCCCGTTTCCGGAGGAATGGCGCAGCAATCCCCCTCCGCAAAGGTCAGCGTGTGACCTTCATTCCAATGAAGCTCCAGCTTTCCGCTGTCTGCGGCCACCCAGCGCCACTGAGGACGGGAAGACACCGGGTATTCACCGGGCTGAAGCATGATGCTTCCGGCGGCGTGGATCCATACACCGCTTGAGCGCGCCAGCGGATCGGGTTCGTGAACGCCTTCCACTGCCAGTGTTATGGGCGGCAGAGCCTCTATATTCCCAAAAAAATAGTCGGACATATCTTTCATCCTTCCAAACATGGCGGATTATTTACCATTTTAAACATTGTATCCATGTTTCGAAGCCTTGTCAAGGAGAGGAAGGAGATACACACATCCAATTTATCCAAAAAAACAGTTGGGAAACAGCATGAAGCACTGTAGGGCAGGGAAGGGATATGCTGCATCATTATTCATGCTTTGGCCGGATATATAAGAAACCTGCCACAATGGCTGTAAAAGGCGCTACCGTCACCAAGCCGAAGGTGCCTACAAGCGTATTGAGGATTTCGGCGGCAACAAATTTGTAGTTGACAAGATCGATAACAGGGGTGCCCTGGCCTGCATAGTACATCAGCATGGACAGATAACTGCCTGAATAGGCCAGCATCAGCGTGGTGGTCATGGTGCCTGTTACGCTGCGGCCCACCCGAAAGCCGCTCTTGATCAGTTCTGCCCTGGTGATCTCCGGGTGGTGCAACAGCACCTCATGGATGGCGGCGGACATGTCCATGGCCAAATCCATCAACGCGCCGGAGCTGGACAGGAAAACCATGCTGAAAAACAGGTCCTTGATATCTAGCCGCAATCCCGCCTGGCTTAGGAGAGGAACTACATACGGGATGTCTCCGCCGTCCAGCTTCAGGATGCTGCCGAAGACCACAGCCAGAAAGCAGGTAAGGCCCGTGCCCAAAAAGGAACCCAACAGCGCCACAGTGGCCATTTTGCCAAGGCCCCCTACCAGGTACATGATAACGGCTGACAGCACAAGCACGACCAAAAGGGCGGTCAGTATGGGCGGCCAGCCAAGCAGCAGCAAGGGAATCATGACCTTCCAGATGACATGGATGCTGGCTGCCAGCGATACGAACGTTCCGAACCCGGAAACACCGCCGAAGAGGATAAGGAACAGAAAAAAAAGTAGGAACAAGAAGCCCTGTACATCCATGCGGTAATGGTCGATCAGTGTGGCATAGGTAGCTGTGCCGTTTTCGGAGTGGACGATGCATAGCGCCGTGTCGCCTGGAACAAACAGCTTGTCCCTGTCCAGGGAAGCGTTCAAATGGTTGACAGCCACAAGTGCAGAGCCGTTTAAAGGACCTGACAAAACCTCGATTTCGGCTTCCTGGGTGCCTGAGTACACAATGCCCAGCGGCATGAGTTGGCTGTTGTCCACTGAAAGGATGCGCACCTTCTCCCGGGTGGCGTTTAATGGAACCTTTTCGGGAAAGGGAGTAGGTGTAAAGTATAGGCCGATGCACAGCATCCCCATCACGATGCAGAAAATCCAATTGCGCCGCCTTCTCTTGCTGGGTTGTGCGGACGGAAGATCATGGGAAGAGTCGCGGTTTTTGAAAAGCGCAGACAGGTTCGTCATGCCGTGCGTCCTTTCTATAAGAAGAATTATATCTGTACGGGAAGAGGCCGCCCCCGGGAATTTCCTCCTGCAGGGACGGCCCCTTTAATAGGGGATGGTTTGCTATTGCTTCAGGCCCATGGCCTCCATGGTCTTGAAGAAAATCTGCGTGTTGTCATACTGCCCGCCGAAAAGAGAGGCATTTTGGCCCATGGCGTATACGGGAATCTGCAAGCCGGTGTGGGAGTAAGAGGTGTAAGCGATGCCGGCCTTGTTGTTGAAGATATGGGTGATGGTGATGGACAGAGGCTCGTACCCGCCGTAGGCAAGGGCTTGCGCATCGCCCAATTGACGGTCAGCCTTTTCGGTCATGCTCAGTTCAAAGGCGGCTTTGAGGGAGGCAAGATCCGCTTCGGTGAGAGCAAGAGGATGCTCGGCTTCGGTGGTGAGGCCGTAGTATTCTTCAATGGTCTTCAAGGCATCCTCGAAGGTTACTTTGTTTGCACGCATATGGGTGATGGCCTTGTCAAATTCCTGATAGGAAACCTTGGCGTTTTGCAGGTAATTGAAGTGGGTGTTGTAGGCGGTGGCAGCGAAGCCGATTGTCATGCCGCCGGTCTCATGGTCGCCGGTGACGATGATGAGCGTTTCTTCGGCATGCTCTTTAGCGAAATCGATGGCTGCCTGCACCGCTTCGGAGAAGGCGATGGTATCATAGATGGAGGTGATGGCATCGTTGGCATGGCAGGTCCAGTCGATCTTGCCGCCTTCGGTCATGAGGAAGAAGCCGTTTTCGTTGTCAAGATTGGCGATGCCGGCCTTCACCATTTCGGCCAGAGACAGGGAGTCTTCATCATTGGCGACTTTGTACTGGCGGTCGATTTCATACTGCATGGCCATGGAACCATCCACGTCTTCCGCCATGGCCAGCACGCGGCCGCTGTCTTTCGTAATGGCGCGGATTTCTCCGGGCTTGCGGACTACGGTCCAGCCGTTGGCTGCAGCGATTTCCAGTACGTCCTGCTTGTCATTTTCCTTGCCCTTGGGCTGGAGGAACGCACCGCCGCCCAGGAAGTCCAGCGTGGTGCCGGACAGGCCTTGCACCGCGATGTCGTAGTACTGGCTGCGGCTGGTGGCTTTGGCATAGTAGGCGGCGGGGGTGGCATGGTCCAGGGAAACGGATGAGATGACGCCAATCTTTTTGCCGGCTTCCTTGGCGTATTCGGTGATGAGCTTGAAGCTTTCGGTCTTGTCCACATTGTAGTTGACGACACCGGAGAGCGTTTTTTCGCCGCTGGCCATGGAGGTGGCGGTGGAGGCGGAGTCGGGGCAGAAGGAGGTAGCATCATAGGTGGTGATGAGGCCGATGTTGCCAAAGCCCGTGAAGGAGAGTTGGGCGGGAGTGGGCACCGTGGCTTCGGGGTTTTGGAGCGTGCCCAAGTAGTACTGTGCGGCTGTGATTTGAGGGGAACCTTGGCCGTCACCGATGAACATGAAAACATACTTGGGGGCCGTGGCAGCTCCTTCCGCGAAGGAAGCAGTAAGGCTCAGGAGCAGCACCAGCATAACGAGCAGGAACAGAAGCTTTTTCATGCAATATATCATCCTTTACAATTTGA
>JAEZLW010000087.1 GCA_023415145.1 Bacillota bacterium
AAAGCGGTGATTTCCTCAGCTTCCAGGGGCCTGGCGGCCATGCGGGCCAGGTCATACATCTGAAGGCACAATAGGGTAGTGGTCTCGTTCTTTTCCCGGCTGGAAAGCGCCTGGACGGTAGGGTTCAGGCGGTTTAGGATCAGGGTAAAGCGCTCTGGCATTTTGAACTCTTGGCCGTACATGCGGCTCATTTCCTTGAAGCGGCGGCTCTGCTCATCTTCCACCAACAGGGCGCTCAGATCGCGGTTGGAAAGTGCCTCCAGCTTGACCTCCAGGTCGGCTTGGGAGAGTGCTTCGCGGAAGAGCTTCTCCAGCGCTTCGCGGCTAACATCCTTTCCCTCGTCGGTTTCTTCCTTCAGGCTCTCCACATCGGCGTCTATCCGGGCGAAGGTAACTTCCTGCAGCCCGCCGCCGTACTCCATAAAGGACAGGAAGTTGGCGTCGATGACATGCTCCATTACGACAACGTCAATGCCCCGCTGGGTGTACAAATCCACCGAGGCGGCCTGTCGCTTGGCGTCGTTGGTGTAGTAGATTTTTTTGCCGGCCTTGCCCTCGTTGCGGGCCTTGTATTCCTCCAGCGTGTAATATTCATTGGCGGTGGTCTTCAAAAGCAGGATGGACTTTACCGCGTCAAAGAACTTGTTGTCGCGGATGCAGCCAAACTTGATGAAGGGATGGATATCATCCCAATAGGTTTGATACGTTTCCCGCTGGGTATTGAAAAGCCCGGTCAGCCTGTCGCCCACCTTTTTGGTGATGTGGGCGGACAGCTTTTTCACATAGCCGTCGTTTTGCAGGAAGGAACGGCTCACGTTCAGCGGCAGGTCGGGGCAGTCGATGACGCCCTTTAGGAGCATCAGGAACTCAGGAATGACTTCTTTGATGTTGTTAGCTACGAACACCTGGCCGCTGAACAGCTTGATTTCGCCTTCCCTGGCACCAAAGTCATTTTTGAGTTTGGGGAAGTAGAGGATGCCTTTGAGGTTGAAGGGATACTCCACGTTCAGATGCACCCAGAACAGCGGGTCTTCAAACTCGTGGAATAGCTTGCGGTAAAAGGCCTTGTATTCATCGTCGGTGCAGTCCTTGGGGTTTTTCAGCCACAGGGGACTGGTTTCGTTGATGAGCTGCGGCTCCGGTATCTTGGGCTCCTGCTCTTCCTCACCTTCTTTTTTCTCGGCAGGAATGGGCTTAGCGGCAAGGTCCTTCAAATAAACGGGGATGGCGAGATAGCCGCAGTAGCGGTCCAGCACTTCCCGCACGCGGTAGGTTTCTAGAAACTCTTTTTCGTCATCTGCAATGTGCAGGGTGATAACCGTGCCGCGCTCGGCTTTTTCGGATAAGGACATTTTAAACTGCATGCCGTCGGCGCTTTCCCAGCGCACGGCCTCGCTGCCTTCTTTATAGGATAGGGTATCAATGGTCACCCTGCCGGCCACCATGAAGGCGGAGTAGAAACCCAGGCCGAAATGGCCGATGATGCCGCCCTTCTCCTGGTTTTCGCTGCCATAGTTCTTCAAAAACTCTTCGGCGCTGGAGAAAGCCACCTGATTGATGTACTTGTGCACTTCTTCCGCCGTCATGCCGATGCCGTTGTCGCAAAAGCGGAGCTCGCCCTTTTCCTTGTCCACTTCCACCGTGACACGGAAATTTTCCTCCGTGCCGGGATGGATCATTTTGTATTTGGTGATGGCGTCGCAGGCGTTGGACACCATTTCGCGGATGAAGATGTCCTTGTCGGAGTACAGCCAACGCTTGATGATGGGCATGATGTTTTGCGCATGAATGGAGATATTGCCATTTTCCCTGTTCATCGTATTGTCCTCCTGCCATGATGGAAGATATTGGCGCGGCCTTCCCTGCTGGAGGCCGACTTTGCCTTTCCATGGTATTTTATCATTGGACAGGCAGGATTGCAAGGGAAAATTAGCACTCATCGGCGGAGAGTGCTAGCAATTTGGTACGAACCATGCAGTGATCAAAAACTTGCGATAAAATGAAAGAAAAAATGTAAAAATTGTTTGACATAGGTTGTCCATGCTGATAGAATATCTGCTAATAATCCAATATATCAAGGAAGGCTGACGCCGGGCTTGGTATAAATCCTTCATGACCTATGGAAAGGATGATGCATATGCTTTGCAAACAGGTTCGCGAAGGCCTTACTTTTGACGATGTATTGCTTGTTCCCCGCCGCAGCGAGGTGCTCCCCAAGGATGTGGACATTTCGACGCGGCTGACACCGGTGATCAAACTGAACATACCACTGCTTTCCGCCGCCATGGATACGGTGACGGACGCGCGTCTGGCCATCGCCATCGCCAGGGAAGGCGGACTGGTAATTATTCACAAGAACATGACAATTGAAGAGCAGGCGGCCCAGGTGGATAAGGTGAAACGCAGCGAGCATGGCGTCATCACCGATCCATTTTTTCTTTCTCCCGAACATCTCATCCGGGACGCGGATGCATTGATGGCCCGCTACCGCATCAGCGGCGTGCCCATCACCAGGGACGGGCGGCTGGTGGGCATCCTGACCAACCGGGACCTGCGCTTTGAAACAGATATGCTAAGGCCCATCGGTGAAGTAATGACCAGCAAAAACCTGGTCACAGCGCCGGAGGGGACTACGCTGGAGGAGGCCAAGAAAATACTGGCTGCCCACCGCATTGAAAAGCTGCCCATCGTGGAGTAGGATTACAACCTGCGCGGGCTTATCACCATCAAAGATATCGAAAAGAGCACCAAGTATCCAAGCAGTGCCAAGGATGCAAACGGGCGTCTGTTGTGCGGCGCGGCGGTGGGCATCACCAAGGATGTGCTGCAGCGCGTGGAAGCCCTGGTAAACGCCAAGGTGGACGTAATCTCCATCGATACGGCCCACGGCCATAGCCTGGGCGTGTTGCATGCGGTGGAGGAAATCCGCAAACACTATCCCGGTGTGCAGTTGTTTGCAGGCAATGTTGCCACTGCCGCAGCCACTCATGATTTGATCTCGGCGGGCGTAAACTGTGTGAAGGTGGGCATCGGGCCGGGCTCCATCTGCACCACGCGGGTGGTGGCGGGCATCGGCGTCCCTCAAATTACAGCCGTCAGCGATTGCGCCGAGGAGGCCGACAAGCACGGCATAACAGTGATCGCCGACGGCGGTATCAAGTACTCCGGCGACATCCCCAAGGCCATCGCGGCCGGGGCTTCCGCGGTGATGCTGGGCAGCCTGCTGGCCGGCGTGGAGGAAAGCCCCGGGGCCATGGAAATATACCAGGGCCGCTCCTTCAAGGTGTACCGCGGCATGGGGTCGTTAGGTGCTATGGCGGAGGGCAGCCGCGACCGGTATTTCCAGGAGGACGCCAAGAAGCTGGTGCCCGAGGGCGTGGAAGGCCGTGTGCCCTACAAGGGGCCGTTGTCTGACACGGTATTCCAGTTGATGGGCGGGCTTAGGTCCGGCATGGGCTATTGCGGTACGGCGACCATTGAAGACTTGCGCAAAAACGGCGAATTCATCCGCATCACCGGCGCAGGGCTCAAGGAAAGCCATCCCCACGATATCTCCATCACCAAGGAAGCGCCGAATTATTCCAGAATGGATCCATAATTCGCGCAAAGCAAGCTTTGCGCGAGTCTGCATGGTTCACTTGTATACTTGCATCCTCCTGCGCTGCGCTTGTCCGGTGCAAGTATACGGGCAGTGAACCGCGTAAGGATAGCTTGCTCCGCAAGCGACCCGCCCGCCTGGCAGAGCCAGACGAGACGATTACAAACGAGGGGGAACTGCGGTTCCCCCTCGTTGCTCCCCTGGAGTTTGGCTAAAATTTTGCTCATATGAAATCTTTGCCTCTCGCCCTTTACGGAGTCTTTGAAACGCATTGGAAAGTATGCAGGATTTGGCATCAGGGCGTCGAATGGTAATCGTTATATGATGAAATCCCTATATGGTGAAACCGGGAGGTGCTTCTATGCGCGATATGGTGCTGGTCGTTAGTTTCGACAGGACGAACAGCCATTCCGTGGCACGAAAGCTTCGGGCAGAGCGGGTGTATTGCAAAATCGTTCCCGCGGATATCGCGCCGGATGAGGTTAAAAATCAAGAGCCGTTGGGGATTATTCTGGCGGGGGGGTCCCAGGGGGCACTGAGCCTGCCTGGATTTCAACAGGATCTGCTGGAGCTTGATCTGCCGGTTCTGGCCTTGGGCGACGCCGCGGCTGCGGTTTGCGGGTTTTTGGGCGGCCAGGCGGCAGATAACTATTTGGAACAAAGCGCGGCCCCCGTTACTTATCAGGCGGAGCTGCCCTTGTTTGAGGAAATTACGGAAGGCGAGCGCATGATGACCTTTGTGCGCCCTCTTTCCCTTGCGGAAGGCATGGTCCCCGCCGCCTTTGCCCGGGAAGCGGTGATAGGCTTTACCCATGTACAAAAGCGGCTGTACGGGCTGCAGTTTCAGGTAGAGCAGAATGACCCGGACGGCATTATGATCCTTTCCAACTTCGCCCAGAAGGTATGCGGCTGCACGCCGTGGTGGGACAGTGGGGCCTTTATCCAGCGCGCGGTGGATGAGATTCGCCGGGTGGTGGGGGAGGGCACGGCCCTTTGTGCCATCTCCGGGGGTGTGGACAGCGGTGTTTGCGCCATGCTGGGGCATAAGGCCATCGGCATGCGCCTGAAATGTATTTTTGTGGATACGGGACTTTTGCGCAAAGGCGAAAGCGAATTTGTGATGTCCTTTTACAGGGATGCGCTGGGCCTGAACATTGTGCGCGTGGATGCCGCCGACCGCTTTTTGCGTGAGCTATCGGGAATTACTGACCCTGAGCGGAAAAGCCAGACCGTGATGCGCCTTTTGCAGGAGATACTCAATGGCGAGGTTTCCAAAACGCCGGATGTCAATGTCATTTTGCAGGGGACCAATTATTCCGATTACGAGGCGGGCCCTTTGAGTGATACGCCTGTTTCCATGAGCATGCGTTCCCGCAAGGCGGTTCTGGTGGAGCCGGTGCGGGAGCTTTTCAAGGATGAGATTCGCCGCGTAGGCGAGGAAATGGGCATGCCTCAGGATATCACCTCCCGCCAGCCTTTCCCCGGAGCGGGGCTTGCGCTTAGGATTATGGGGGATGTAACTTCCCAGCGCTTGCACATCCTTCGGGAAGCGGATTCCATCTTTTTGGAGGAAGTGGCACAAAGCGGCCAGGGAAAGCGGCTTTGGCAGCATTTTGCGGTGCTCAGCGATATGACGCAAAGCGGGCTAAACGGCATAGCCATCTGCCTTCGGGCGGTTCATGCCAGCGAAAGCTCTGCCGCCATGGCGGCCCGGCTGCCTTTTGATCTCCTTGAGCGGGCTTCGAACCGCATTCTGAAAACCCTTCCCCAGGTGGTGCGGGTAGTATATGATTTGACACCAAGCCAAAACTTTTCAGGCATCGAATGGCAATAAACCAGTTCGTGAAAATCGCTGGCGCGCTTTTCACGAGTTTTCGCAGAATTTCCTTGTAGTCTACGCACCGGTCTGCGCAATGCTTGCCCGGTGTTCCGTGTTCCAATTGCAAAGCACTTTGAACACTTCAGGTTCGGGGAAAAATCCCCTCACCCTAGACTACGGCCAGGAAATTCTGTAAGGAATGGATTTCTTACGAAATCCTTCCGAAATCGCCGCACATGTCGCCAATTTCGGATTGACAAACGAGGGGCCGCGGCCCCTTGTTGCTCCCCTGGGGTTTGTTGACAATCTTGATATTATAGATTTCACTCAAGCTTGGATCAGGAGGAATATCATGTTTTTATGCGATACCCATTCTGATACCTTATACGAGGTAGGCTGGAAAAAGAACAATGCAACCGATATTACCCTGGAGCGGGAGCTCAAGGGAAATGTCGCTTTGCAGGTGATGGCTCTTTGGACCGGTCCCGACGGCAAGGTCGGAGACGTAAAGGGCATTGTTTCTGCCGAGCTTGCCGCTTTGGAAGTATTGAAGGGCAGAGGCTTTAAACAGGTGGATGATCCCTCTTCGGCCAGGGAGGGGGAGGTTGCCATCCTGCTGTCGGTGGAAGGCGGCGAGGTGTTTGAGGGCGGCATTGAGACTGTGGCGGAATACCGCCAAAAGGGCGTACGCATGGCCGGCATCACCTGGAACCATGAAAACGACCTGGGCCATCCCGCAAAGGGCGGAAGCACTGAAGGATTGACACCCTATGGCCTGCAAGTGGTAAAGGAAATGCAGCGGCTTCATATCGCCGTGGATGTTTCGCACCTGAACGAACGGGGTTTTTATGACATCTTTCAAAAGACAAACGTTCCGCCGTTGGCCTCCCATAGCTGCTGTGCCGCATTAAGACCCCACTTTCGCAACCTGACCGACGAACAGCTTCGTCTCTTAATTAAAGAGGGAGGCTATGTGGGCATCAACTTTTACGGGGAATTCCTGACAGATGGCAAGGCCACCGTGGAAACGGTGCTTCAGCACGTGGACTACATTTGCCAGATGGGCGGAGAAAAGCTGGTGGGCTTCGGCTCCGATTTTGACGGCATTGACGTTTACCCCGAGGGCCTGCGTCATCCGGGGGAGCTTCCCAATTTGATTGAGGGCCTGCGCCGCAGGGGTTACGGCGAGCAGGCCATCGCCGGTATCGCCGGACAGAACTTGCTGGATTACTTTAAAAGGATCGTATAGTAAGCGGGAAGCGTTTCAGAATAGATTTGGTGGAATGCCTTCAAACTAGAATTGTTTGATGGCAACAGACTGCGCAAAACCTTTAGGAGGTATTGGAGGGCAGAAGCCCTCCAATGCTAGATCGCAAATCAGCGACATGTGCGGTGAGTGAGGTGAGCGCTGCCAGTGGCAGCAAAGAGCGAGCCGAACGAATCAACCGAAACAAGCGGCTGTAAGCCGCGCCGATTGAGGTTGCGGAGATTTGCGCAGGAATTTCGAAGAAATTCCTTCCTTGCCCGAGCAAACGGTCGCAAAAATGCTTTGCATTTTTGCAGGGAAGCGAGGGAAAAGCTCGAAAAAGTGGCGATGCCACTTTTTCGAAACGCAAATGCCTCCAAACTAGAATTGTTTGAAGGCATTTTCTTTGGAGGAAAATCATGATTCAGCTCAACAACATCACCAAAACGTATCCCTTCGGCGGGCTTCAGGTGGCGGCCTTAAGCGATGTAACGCTGTACATCCGACCGCAGGAATATGTATCCATTGTGGGCCCCAGCGGCTCGGGTAAATCCACGCTGATGAATATCATCGGTTGCCTGGATACGCCCACTTCCGGCTCATACCAGCTGGATGGGCTGAATGTGTCCGGCCTTTCTGCCAATGAGCTGGCAAACATCCGCTCCAGTAAGATCGGCTTTGTGTTCCAGGGCTTTCATCTGCTGCCCCGCTTGACGGCGCTGGAAAATGTAGCCCTGCCGCTTTTGTTGCAGGGGGTATCCCCCAAAGTGCGGGAGGAGCGGGCAGCGGAGGCACTCAAGCAGGTAGGGCTTGCCCAGCGGATGGGGCATAAGCCTTCCCAACTGTCCGGCGGGCAGCAGCAGCGGGTGGCCATCGCCAGGGCGCTGATCCATCATCCCAAGGTTTTGCTGGCGGACGAGCCAACCGGCAGCCTGGACGAGCAATCTACGCGGGAGGTATTGACCCTGTTGGAGGGGCTGCATCAAAAGGGCCATACCATCGTATTGATCACCCATGATGCATCGGTAGCCGAACGGGCGGACCGGCGGGTATCCGTCTCGGCCGGACAGGTGCATTGAGAAGATCCTTAGTCGATCAGTCCTTGCATGATGAGATGAGATAGCCTCTACACCGTCAGCCATGCCCGTCGCAGTTCTTGCTGATAATCGGGCAGGGACACCAACAGGTCATCCTGAGGGAGTCATGTATCCCATCACATCATTCCCCATGGTAATAATCCACCTCATCACCATTCCTAAAAAATGCGCGGTAATGATCCTGGACCAATACCCCAACCTTTTTGGAATCGGGATAAAAGACCACATCGGTGCTGCTGGCCGTATCCACATCCAGATACACCAGCGTTTCTGTTTCCGATGAATTGGTAATGTTGTGTGCTCCTTTTTCATAGGGCGGGCAGACCACCACATCGCCGGCTTGCAGGGGTCTGTCTCCTTCCGGTGTCTTCAGCATACCGCTGCCGCGGATAATGTAGAACACCTCTGTTACGTTGGTGTGATAATGGTAAGGGTAGTTGGTCTTTAGCGGCGGGATTTCATACAAGGCAACCGTGCAGTCGTTTCCGCTGCCACCCATCACCAGATGCTTGATGTACTCAAAGGGCTCATGCTCCTGCTTGTGGACAGGGGGGAGCTGGCTTATGCTGGCAATGAGAATGTCATCCTTACGCATGTTCTTCCTCCTTAATGGCTAAAAGAAAAACTGGAGCAGGGTAAAACATGCTCCGGTAAATGCGGTGCTATTTTAATTTGCACGGTATGTAGTAATCCAGGATAATCTGCCCCTGCGCATCAGGCGTTGTGAACCGGGGGCAGTTGTACAGCTCCATACTCCATGTGAAGCCTTCGTTGGTATACCCTTTTTCCTCCAGCGCTTTAGCCGTGTGTTCATGGGCTGTCATGCAGACATCCTGGGTAGAGTCGCCTTGAATCCAGCCAACCGCCGCACTCGATGACGCGACGGGGTATGACACAAAGCCATCCGGCACGGGACAGCCGGGTTTCATCATCATGCCGCAGATGTAAGTGAACGTGTTGTCGACGCCCTGAAAGTCGCACATAAAGCCGACATAATCAGTGCACAGAACAAAATCATCGAGCTCTTCCAGCGCACGAAACGTTCCGTCGGCAAAGCATTTGTCCCAGAAGGCAGGGATTGGATTTTCCATGCCCATTTGGACCTTGATCTCCTTGCCGACGACACACCATTCGCCTAAGCTCTTGATTTCAAGCTGAATCAGCTTGGACATGCTTGTTCATCCTTTCTTCTTTTGTAAATGGCCGCTTGATTTGCTGCTTATCGCGTGAGTTGCTGGAGTTGGTTTTTTAGCAGGGTAACCATGCTTATTAACTCTTCAGCGGACGGCCGTTTGGATTCATGGTACATCTCCTCCGGCGGCAAAAGCCAGACCGGCCCGCGTTTTGGGGTATCGCCGGTGTATCTTGGGAACAGGTGCCAATGGATGTGGCTATCGGCGTTGCCCAATACTTCATAATTCAGCTTTTCAGGTTGAAAGGCCTCATACACGGCCTTTGATACAAGCACCATTTCCTCCATGTGTTTGTCCCGGAAGGGTTTGGAGAGATGAAAAAGCTCACTTGCGTGTTCCTTGCACAAAAACAGCGTGTAGCCATGAAAATGCTGGTGATCGCCAAGCACCACATACCCCGTTTCCAATTCGGCCACGAAATAGGGGTTGCGTCCTTCACGGATCAGCTGGATGCGCTGACAAATCAGGCATGACATAAGCTTTTCCTCCCTGGATGCTGTTTTAAGGCTGTTGTGCCAAAAACTCGTCCTTCAGCAGCCGGTAGACGACCCTGTCTTTCAGCCTTCCGTTATGCCAAACAAATTGCTTGAACTCCGCTTCCTTGATAAAGCCGCACTTTTGCATGACCCGCTCGGAGCC
>JAEZLW010000110.1 GCA_023415145.1 Bacillota bacterium
CGCATGAGGTTTGCGTATGCTTCCTTGACACTGAAGGGAATGGAGGGCACGTTCCGTATTTCCCGCCTACCCAGCATCGAAGCAGGCTGCGCGTACAGAAACCTTGCGCACAAGCCTCTCCCCAGCAGCATTTCGTTGGACAAAAAGCCGGTCAGGGCCGTAGGCTGTACCGCCAGGGTGATGGCGAGAGAGGCGTGCTTGATGCGTACGGGTTCACGGCCAATGCGTGCTACAGAAATCGGCTCGCCAGAATACCCTTGCAGCAGCACATCCAGGTTCACCTGTTCGCTGTAAGCGCCTGCCAATACACTGAAGATTGCCGCTTCTCCGGAAACCATGGCAATGCGCCCATCATTCCAGGCCATAGCCCGGGTGATCGCTTCGGTGGTGGCGTCGGTCAGGTAAAGCTCCACAGGGTGCAGCACTTCCATTTCATTTTTCTTCGCCACCAGCTCGCGGATGAGCTGCTCATCTCCTTTAGCCGTAGCCTTGTCCAGCTGTTTTTCCAGTGACTTCATGTTCTGTATGCTGACGTCGACATCGTTCTGCCTTTGGGCATTGATGTTCAGGACCCAATCGCTTAAGGGACGCAATATGGCAAACAACGCTGCGCTCTTACGTTCGCTGGGCTGTGCGGATACGGCAACGTACAACTGAATAGGTTCCAGATAATCTTCCTTCACCTGAACGAAAGTACGGCCAAGAAGGGCGATGGACGCGATGCCCAGCAGGAAGCAGCATGGCATATCCAGTGGCACTTGCAGCGATTCCGCAACGGCCAGCACCATCTTCTTGGCAATGTCGGGCAGGCAGTCCACAGGGAAGACCGGAGGTGCATTCACTTCTGGCAGAGGCAGCCATGTTTCCTCGGGGTTCAGTTCGACGGACTTTGCCTGTTCAAGCTGTTTGCTTATCAGGGATACGAAATTCTCCGCATGACATATGTGTAGATCGCTGGGGTCTTTGCAGTTTGGGTCAATGTCCGTGCAGGAGAACATGAAAGCTTTGCCCTTGTAACCGCCCTCCCTAAGCTGCTCTGAGGTCTTTTTCAGGAAGGTTTCTCCCGATTGGTCAGGCTCGATATGCAGGTATACATCCCTGTCCTTCACGTACTCATTGCACCATGCCGCCTGAAAATGGGACGCTCCCGGGATACCCAATGCAGGAAGGTTGCGCAGCCATAGCGCCTGCGCGTCGCTCTCCCCCTCCACCAGGATCAGTTTCTCAGCCTTCTGTACCCGTTCCAGCCAAACACCATAGGGCAGAATTTTTGCCCCGGGCCGCCAGGTAAAGCGTGGATCATTGTTGGGATGGTGGCGGACCCTGGTGGCATAAAGCTGCCCATCCTGGTTGTAATAGGGGATCAACACGCCTCCACGCCCGTTGTCGGAAAGTCCCATTGATTTGAGGAAGTCTAGTGGGAGCGATTTCTCGACCGCATATGTTTCCAAGGAATACTTACCAGTCTCTGCCTGCATCCTGGGTTTCTCGGCAAGTCCGGCCCGTTTGAGCAATTCATGATAGGCCTCCTTCTGTGATATCCCTTTCAATTGGCTCAAGAGCGTAACGCCATTTCCGGTAGCCCCGCAGGCTTCGCATTTATAGCAACCATTCTTTGTGTTGAACCAAAAAGACGGGTGTTTTTCCTGCCCTCCCTTATGGAAGGGACACCTGGTGATCATTTTGTTAACCCCGGCGCTTTTGAAAGCGCCGGGGAAGAGTTCGTTATATAAGCTTGTCCAATCGACCTTGTCGTCCAGGTGTTGCAGTTCCAATTGTTCACCTCCTCCCATGAATGCTGTGTTACTTCAGTTCCTGTGTGTACCTGGCATATTGGTTGCCTCAGCTTCTTTGCGCAGCCAGTTCTCCAGTTCCTTGATAGGAATCAGGATCCGGGTGCCGATGTGCAGCGCAGGAAATCCTTCCCGGCGAGTGAGCGCATAGGCCTGGTTCCGGCCAATACCCATGTGTTTTGCCAGTTCGTTGACGGACAAGGTTGCTTTTTCCATTAAATGTTCCTCCTCGGTAATTTCTTTTGCCTTGGGGCTTGCTTTGCTCCCCTGACAGTGATATACTAACATACGTGTTAAGAGATGATAATATAAAATCGCTTAACATTTCAAGAAGGAAATGAGGAGTGCGGGATGTGGGAAAGGAGCGAAGGAATGACTGTCTGCGATTACATTGAGCGGAAAAAAGGCAATGAATTTCAATGCCCGGTATGGAGGTTTGACGCGTACTGCTTATGCGAAGGCGAGCACGGAGAAAAGTACATTGTCGGCTGCACAGAGGGTAAGCCGATAAGGCGTCTGAAGAAGGTTTCAGAGGAAGAAAAAGAGCTGAGCTTCTATGAAGACATCGGCGGGGAACAGGCTCGTGGGCATCAGCGCATGTGGATAGAAAAAGAGAGCCGCCGAGGTGCTTATGGCGGCGGTGTACTGGAAGAGAAAACATACATTGATTACGGCCTGCTGATCGAAGGAATCCGCTTGGGGGAGAAGCTGTTCAAGCGCGACCAATTGATCGCCCTGCCGGATAAGACCAAATATGAACAGGAGTATCCTGAGCTTGCGGAAGATGCCCAAAGCATGATTTCCTTTTGCAAAAAATACGGCCTCCCCATGGAATCACGGGAAGCCTGGGGGCATTACCACCGTATCGGCATCCGGTTGGGAGCCTTCCGCCGGTTCCTGGCAGAATTATACCTTTCCTACCTGCACTTCCTGAAAATCTACCGGACGGACCTTGTCGGCAAGGACCTTCTGAAAAACATGAGCATGGATGATTGCAAAGAACGGCTGCATGAAACGCTGCGCAAAAGGGAGATCGTTCTGGATACGGATTTCAGCCATGAAACGCCCAGACTCTTTTTCCGGTGTGAAAACTTGGTGGACGTGATTTTTGCCCAACTTCGGTTTCAATGCATGGATGACCTGAGTGGCGACATTTTGAGCATCTGCGAATTATGTGGTAGACCCTACATGAAACACAGGACCAACCACCGCCAGTGCGAGGAATGTCAGGCAGACGCACCCCGGCGTTCTATGGCAAAAATAAGGGAGGAAAAACGTAATGCCAAAAAAGCGGGGCAACAATGAAGGCTCCATCCGGCAACGCAATGATGGCATCTGGGAAGGACGGTATGTAGCTGGGTACAAAGCAGACGGAAAAGTCAACCGCAAGTGTTTTCGGCAAAACACAGAAGGAAGTGCAGGTAAAGATTCGTGAAACACTACGTCAGCTTGATCGTAGAGAATATATTGAACCATCCAAAATCACAGTTGAACAATGGTTGGATACATGGTATGGATTATATGTAGCAAATAACCTAAAGCCTTCTACTGCTGTGAGCTATCGGAACATTTGTGATTACTATTTGAAGCCCAGCATAGGCAGCTTGAAATTGCAATCATTGCGGCAGGAAAACGTACAGGCCATGGTAAATGAGCTAAACCAAAGCAAGTTGAAGCCAGCCACGGTAAAAAAGGTTTACATGGTGCTAAAAACTGCCTTGCAGCGAGCTGTTCGCAACCAAATGCTGAATTCAAACCCAGCACTTTATACCATCCTGCCAAAGCTGAATCAAGAGGAAATTCAATTTCTCACACGGTATGAACAAAAGGAATTACTGGATGCTCTACCCGATTCAGCTAATGGTCGCGCGCTGCGTTTTATCTTAGGCACAGGATTGAGGGCATCGGAATTGATTGGCCTGCGCTGGTCAGACATCCATGGCGATTGCTTGACTGTATCTCAAACAATCCAGCGTCGCGGCGATTTGGAAAAGGGAAAGGGAACATGCATCTACTTTGGAACACCCAAGTCCAAGGCTGGATATCGTACTGTTCCATTGACTGCAAAAATGGAGGATCTGCTACGCGTACATAAGCGGTTGCAAAGTGCAAGACGGTTGCAAACCGGCGCAGCATGGCAAGACTACGACTTGATTTTTTGCACCGAAATGGGTACCCCAAATAACGATCGCAACATTGCCAGGACACTGGATGTGGCACTGAAGAATGCTGGTCTTGCCCACCGTGGTTTGCATGCACTTCGGCACAGCTTTGCCACCCGCGCGGTGGAAAACGGCATGGATATTCGAACACTTTCTGAAATACTTGGTCATGCAGATGTAGCCACGACCCTACGCCTATATGTCCATTCAAGCATCGATACGAAGCGCGAAGCCATGCGTGGTCTGGATAAAGTATTATAAAAACAAACAGGGTTACTCCATTTTAAAGGCAAGCCTGAACAAGAGTAGGCTTGCCTTTTTTCAGTAACATAACCTCTTGTCACCTCTATTCCCTTGCCAAAAGGGGTAAAAATTGGGGTAGTAACGGTAATATACTTTCATCTATATAACAAACCAAAAAAAGAAAAAGCCCGCAACCCCTTATGCAGCAAGGAATCACGAACCCTTTCAATGGAGCTGATAACCGGATTCGAACCGGTGACCTCTTCCTTACCAAGGAAGTGCTCTACCTGCTGAGCTATATCAGCATATCCGGCGGGACAACGAACATATTGTACATGATTCGTGGTTGGAATGCAAGCGTTTTTTTATTTTCCATTATAAGGTTTTCAGGGATGGGGTGCGGGGATGAGCCTTTTTCAAAAGGAATCTTCCACATCACTTCTACACCGTTTTATATTGTAATCCCCCGGCCTTCTTCCGGCGGGAGCCAGGCCATGTACCTTTCCCGCGGGTAGCATGTTCGCACCGTGCGGGCAATGGCCGCAAGCTCCTCCTGGCTTTGAAAGGTTTGGTAGCGGGTATAAAGAACCCGAAGCGCGCTGAGGCTGGGCTGCTGCAGGGAGAAATTTTTCAGCATCTCATAATTGACAGAGTAAGGGGACAAGGATTCCATCAGTATGCCCAGTACATCATCCGTCAAAAACGGAAAATCCGAGGTGCGGATGCGCACTTCAGAGCCATCATCCAGGAAAATCCGCATGGTGCCCATGGTATAGCGGCGCAAAGACATGAACAAAAAGCTGTCCAGCCTTTTGCAAAGCTTCTGAATATCCTCTTTATAGGGGGCATAACTGCGCAGAACATCGGCGGTGTCTTCCGCAAGCGTCGTGCTCTCCAGTAGATAGGAACCCACCCAGGGGTGCAGCGCCCTGGCTACATCCTGAGTGCGGATGACGGCTGCCACCAAAAGTCACCTCGCGGAAAGGATAGTCCTTGTTTCTACATGACTGCACACAAATCCTTGTCATTTTAAACAACGTCCTATAAAAATCCTGTGTCATTTTTGTTTCCAATTTTCGCCATTGTGCATGTTTATACTAATATAGTGCGAATTTATCCGAAAGTACGTTCGGGCAACGCCAAGTCTTGTGGTTTTTTAGTTGGACAACCACCACCCCTAGAAAGAAAGTTATCAACAGGCATGGTGCCTATACAGACAGCCCGATAGTGTGCAACCCTTGAAAACAAGGGAGATATCTGGTATTATAGGGTAACAGCCGGGGAGGTGGAACCGGTTATCCACAGATAGTTTTCCACAGCACACGGGTGATAAACGCCCGTGCGAATTTTTACGCTTTTCCCGCGCGTTATGCGCGCGTATAATTCGATGCATAATTTTTTCTTTTATACTAAGGGGGGCAGCGGATGAACGTAGCGGAGTTATGGGAAAAAGCATGCCGCTTTTTGCAGGAAGAAATGAACGAGGTTTCCTACAAAACGTGGATTGCAAGTTCTCTGAAGCCCCTGGAAATAGAAGATAACTGCCTGTATATAGAAGTTGTCACTGACTATATGAAGCAGATGATCGCCAGCCGGTATGCCATGCTGATTGCCAACGCAGTCAGCCAGGCCGCCGGTCATGCGCTTTCCATAGAGATCATCACGCCACAGGAATCGGCCGCCCGCCGCGCCGCCAAGACAGCACCCGCGCCTTCAGGCACCAATGTTTGCCTTAACCCCAAGTATTCATTCGATACCTTTGTGGTAGGCAGCGGCAACCGGTTTGCACACGCCGCTTCCCTGGCGGTGGCAGAAGCACCGGCAGAAGCCTATAACCCCCTGTTTATCTATGGCGGCGTGGGCTTGGGCAAAACCCACCTCATGCACGCCATCGGCCATTATGTACAGCAGCAATATCCCAGTTTGCGGTTATTGTACATCACCAGTGAAAACTTTACCAATGAGTTCATCACCGCCATCCAGAAAAACAAAAACGCCGAGTTCCGCAGCCGCTTCCGCAGTGTGGATATATTGATGGTAGACGATATTCAGTTCATTGCCAAGCTTGACCGTACCCAGGAGGAGTTTTTTCATACCTTCAACACGCTGCACGCCGCCGGCAAACAGATCATTATGACCAGCGACAAGCCGCCCAAGGACATCGCCAGCCTGGAAGAGAGGCTGTGCAGCCGCTTTGAATGGGGATTGATCGCCGACATCCAGCGCCCGGATATCGAGACACGCATAGCCATTTTGCGCAAAAAGGCGGAGCGGGAGCACATTGCCGTATCCGACGGCGTGCTGGAGCTGATCGCCCAGCGCATTGACTCCAACATAAGAGAACTGGAAGGAAGCCTCACACGGCTGGTAGCCTTCTCCTCCCTCACAGGGCGGCCCATCACAGGCGCGCTGGCAGAGGAAGCGCTGCGGGAAGTATTTGCCCAGCGGGAGGTGCGCCGCGTTACCTGTGAACTGATTCAGGAGACGGTGGCCGATTACTACAGCATCTCTGTGAATGATTTGAAAAGCGCGAGGCGCAACCGGGAAGTAACCGTACCGCGCCAGGTGGCCATGTATCTCACGCGGGAAATGGTGGGCCTGTCGCTGCCGCGTATCGGAGAAAGCTTTGGCGGCCGTGACCATACCACCGTGATGCACAGCTGCGTAAAGGTGCAGGACATATTAAAGGACAACCCCGGCTTTTTAAGCCAGATGGATGATATACGCAGGCTCATCAAGGACGGAAAGTAAAGATTGCATAAAGGGGGAGCAAAAATGGCTGCTTACCAGGAGATAAGGCTCAAAAACGGCTTACAGCTATCCTCCTATCAGCTTCCGCATTTGCATTCCCTGGAGATGGGTGTGTACTTCAAGGGCGGCTCGCTGTATGAAAACAGGAGCAACCAGGGCATATCCCACCTATTGGAGCACCTGTGCTTCCGCAACCTGAACGGCATTGGCATGGAGAAGCTGTACCGCCGGCTGGATGCCATGGGAACGGAACTGATAGGTACCACCTATCAGGAATCGGTTGTGTTCAATTTGCGGGCAGTACCCCGTTTTTTCGACAGTGCCTTTGATATCATGCTTCGCCTGTTCGCGCCAGGCAAATGGACGGACGATGAAATTGCCGCCGAAAAGCAGGTGGTGCTCCGCCAGATTGAAAACTGGGACGAGGATTTTTTAAACAGCATGGATTCCAGGTACTGGAGGACCAATGCGGGTTCCTTTCCCGGCATGGGCACTATGGAAAGTGTTTCGCGTATGTCTTCCGCACTGATCCATCAATGGAAGCGGAAAATCTTCCGCCCGTCCAACGCATGCTTTGTGCTGACGGGCAACTTTTCCGACGGCATGCTGGAAAAGGCGGCGATGGTCTTGGAAGAGCTTCCCGACATCGGGCCTTCCCTCTTTGAGCAGCCCGTCCCCCTTGGTTTTTTGAAGCGGGATGAAAACAGCGACCAGTTGTTCAATGATGAAGATGATCTTTGCAAGGTGCTGATCTCCTTTGACATCGGGCCAAACCTTGTTCATCCCGCCTGTGCCAACATGCTCAGCCACATGACGGGAAACGGAATGGGTTCAGCATTGTTTATGGAGCTTCGCGAAAAGCAGGCGCTGGTGGATGACATCAGTTCCGAGATCATCAGAACAGGCGCTTTCCGCCGTTTTGACATCAATTTTGAAGTCTCTCATGACCGCTTGACCCACAGCCTGGAGACTGTGTTTTCCATCCTGAATAGGCTGCGTAGCTTTATCAGCCATGAGCAGATGGACCGTACACGCGCCTATTTCACCGACAATGAATACATGGCTCTGGACAGGGCCGGCGGCATGAACGAAAAACTGGGCTTTTCCTGGCTGGCTGGCAACAGTGAGGAATACGACGTTGAAACCAGAATACGGCTGCATTCAGACCTAATGGCAGAAGACATACAGGATGCTGCCCAGGCCATCTTCAGGCCGGAAACGTTGTGCTGCTTTATTGAAAAGAATCCAAGAAAGGTGAAAACCACCGCTCTTCGGGAAACACTGAAAAAATGCAGAGAGCTGCTGCCATAAAAAATTCAATTCCTTATAAGGTTTTGCTGGAAGGGGTCCGGGGAGGGCGGTATATGCATCGTGTGCTCTCCCCGGATGTTTTCATGTCATCTCCCTGTTTCCTCAAGGGCCAGGGATTCCCATGTGTTTTGATGAAACAAACAGCCTGAACTCATCGTCCTATAAAAGCACAACGGCAAAAACAGCGGTTGATAAAAGCGAAAGGCGCATCCCCTTGCCGGCAGGCAGCAGTTCATAAAACATGAACAGACTGTAACTTTTCAATTTTCCGTGCCTTTTGCTTGCAGTGCCGCATGGCCTGTGCCATAATAAATCTAGTATACCGGCGCCGGTGCCGGACACAAAGAAAGGAAAAAGTGATTCCATGAAGAAATCCACCCGTTTTTTTGCGCTCTGCCTGGCGCTGACCATGTGTGCGACACTGGTTATTACCAGCACGCTGGGTGAAGCAAACCAGCCTGTCGCACAAACCGCGGTTACGGCGGAAACGACCGCAGCGCCCGAGACTACTGCGATACTTCCTACCCCGGCTCCGGATGCAGCCGTGGCAACAGTGAACGGCGAAACGGTCACATATGCTAAGCTTCAAGAAGCCTACAACAACCTATACTATCAAATTGCCAGCCAGGGTTATGACCTGACAGGGCAAGAAGCCACCGTTCAATCCATGGCAATGGATAACTTGATATCGGAAATAATCATCAAACAAAAGGCCGCCGAACTCAATATCGACCAGTTTACGGCGGAAGAGGAAGCCGAGATCAATGCCGAAGCCGACACAACCTGGAACGGCTACCTGGAACAGCAAACGGCAACGTATCTGACTTCTGAATCGCCCACAGACGAGGAAAAGGCAAGCGCCCGGAAGCAAGCGGAAGATTATTTCGTTCAGATGGGCTACACATCAGAAAAAGCCCTGGGTGAGCTGGTTTCCTACTATAAGGATATAAAGATTCAGGAGCGGATGGTTGACCTTTTGACCAAGGATATGCCTGACTATACCGACGAGGAAGTATTGGCAGAGTACCAGACCCGCGTGGATACTGACAAGGAAACTTTCGGCAGCGACGTTGGCAGTTATGAGTACATGACCCAGTATTATGGCCAGCAAGCCTGGTACATTCCCGAGGGCATGCGGGGCATCACCCACATCCTGCTGAAACCCGACAGCACGCTGATGGACAACTACAAGGCCATCCAAGCTCAGTTGGAAGAGCAGATTGACGAAACGGAAGCAGTGGCCGAGGTCACACCGGAAGCCACCCTTACCCCTGATCCCGCTGCCACCGAGGCACCCGCACCCATGACCCAAGCGGATTTGGAAGCGGCAAGGACAGCCATCCTCGATTCCCTCAAGGACGTGACTGATTCAATCTATGCCCGGCTTGCCGCTGGGG
Organism: Bacillota bacterium; assembly: GCA_023415145.1. Taxonomy (GTDB): domain Bacteria; phylum Bacillota; class Clostridia; order Christensenellales; family Aristaeellaceae; genus JAEWAH01. Next base: position 9,658 of record JAEZLW010000110.1, read on the forward strand.
AAGATTTTGCTGCCCTGATCGCGGAATTCGGCACAGACCCCGGCATGACCGCAGAACCCAACAAGACCGATGGATACAGCGTCCATGCCAACTCCATCCTCTTTGATCCCGCTTTTGTCGCCGGCGCCTTTGCCCCTGAAATGCAAAAAATCGGCGACGTCAGCCAGCCCGTGGTATCCAGCTTTGGTGTGCACATCCTGCGCTATACAAGGGATGTTCCCGGCGGCCCCGTGGCACTTACGGATGAACTGAAAGCTTCCCTGAAAGCAGAAATGGACCAGGCCCGCAAAGGAGACGCTCTGCCCAAGGCCATTGAAGAATGGGTTGACGCGGCGGATATCCAATATACGGAGCTGGCAGCCAGCGAAGCTCCCGCAGAAGAAGAAACCCAGGAGCCCACGGCATCGCCTGCCCCTGAATCTACCGGAAACTAACTTTTTTATCCTATGAAAAACAAGCCGCCTGATCCTTGATCACCTGGATCAGGCGGCTTGTTTTCTGTTGTCAGGAATGATACAATGGGCACGCATCAAAGAAAACAAGGAGTAGGATCATGAAAAAAATTTTGCTGGCCGCTGTCTTGGCGGCACTGCTGTTTGCATATTCCACAGCCCTTTCTCAGGAAAGAGTTGTGGTAACGTCCTTTTATCCCATCTATATCCTGACCAGGAACTTGACAGTGGGTATCGATGATATAAGTGTTCAGAACCTGGCCGCGCCGGATACCGGCTGCCTGCATGACTATCAACTGCTCACCGGGGATATGCGAACCCTGGCCAGCGCACAGGTGTTTTTGATCAACGGCGCGGGGATGGAAAGCTATCTTGACGCGGTGACGGCCCAATTCAAAAACCTTCAGGTAGTGGACGCCTCAACAGGGATCCCGCTGCTTGACACCATGGGTGAAAATGAACACAGTCATGAAGAAGGCGAGGACGGCCACGATCACGAGGACAATGCCCATATCTGGCTGGATGTAGAAAACGCAAAGGCCATGGTGGAAAACCTGCGGGACGGGCTCATAAACGCATTCCCACAGGATAAGGACAACTTTGCGCTGAACGCACAGGCGTATCTTGAGCGGCTGAATGCGCTGAACGAGGAACTGACAGCAGGCCTTGCCAATCTCCCCAACAAAGAGATCATTACCTTTCATGAGGCGTTTCCCTACTTTGCCAAGGCCTATGGCCTGCACGTGGCCGCTGTGGTGTACAGGGAACCGGGGGAGGCGCTGAGCCCGGCCCAACTGGCCGATTTGGTGAGTTTGGTGCAGGCCCTCGGCACACCCCCTCTGTTTACCGAGCCGCAGTACCCCGACCTGGCGGCCAGAACGCTGGCGGCGGAAACAGGCGCAAAGGTATACGAGCTGAACCCCATGGTCACCGGCCCCATGGATGAAGGTGCGCTTTACGCCTACGAGGACGGCATGCGAAAAAACATGCAGGTGCTCATACAAGCGCTGGGGGGCATGTGATGCGGCGGTTGTTGTATGGCACTGGCAATCCGGCAAAACTCCGTGCCATGCGGGATTGGCTTTCTGCTCTGCCCATATTGGTCGACGGGTTGGATGATTCCGCACCTCCCGTTCCGGAGGATGGCAAGTCGGTGCTGGAAAACGCCCGGATAAAAGCCAAGGCTTACTTTCAAGCATATAAAAGGCCCGTTTTTTCTTGTGATTCGGGGCTTCTGTTATCCTGCGTTCCGGAGGACAAAAATCCGGGCATCCATGCCAGAAGGCCGGCTGGAACACCGCTTTCCGACGAGGAGATGCTGACCTATTATGCCGGCCTGGTTAGGGAATATGGGCGGGACGGTTACCTGCCGGCCCGGTATCAAAACACCATTTGCCTGATCCTGGAGGATGGCAGCTATTTGGAATATGACGGGGAGGATATTTGTTCCGGCACATTTTTGCTGGCGGACAAGCCCCATTCCATTCGCACCCCCGGCTGGCCGCTGGATTCATTGGCGGTGTCGGCACATACGGGGGAATATTGGTTTGACATGACACCGGAGGCTCGAACCAAAAGCCACCGTGACATTCGTCCCGGCTTTGTTCAATTCTTTCGCCAAGCGCTGAAGCTTTGAGGCAATCTTAACCTATGTGAAAGAGGCGTGGGCATTATGAAGGTTTTCACCATCTATGGCAATACCCGCCAGGGCAGCACCTATCACGCAGCGCAGCTTGTTATGGACGGGCTGAAAAAGCACGGCGAGGTTATATGCAGGGAATTTTTCCTGCCCCGAGATCTGCCCCATTTTTGCCATGGCTGCTTTTCTTGCTTCTTAAAAGGCGAGCAGGCCTGCCCGCACGCGCAGTTCGTAGCCCCAATCGTAGAAGCCATGGAGGAAGCGGATGTTGTCCTCCTGGCATCGCCGGCTTATGGACTGGATGTAAGCGGGGCTATGAAGGCGTTTATCGATCACCTGTGCTTTATGTGGATGAGCCATAGGCCCAACCCCGCCATGCTGAACAAAGTGGGTTTAAGCATTGTCACCACGGCGGGCGTCGGGCTTCGCCACAGCACCAAAACGCTTCAAAACTCCTTGAGATTCTGGGGTGTCAAGCGCATCTTTTCCTTCAAGAAAGCCGTTGCCGCATCCAAATGGAGCGAGGTATCGGAGAAGAAGCGGAAGCAAATGACGAAAAAAGCCGACGCCCTGGCGGAAAAGATTGCAAAAGCCGTGTCCCATATCCACCGCCTGCCGCCACCGCTTTTGAGAAGCATCATGTTTTGGATGATGTCCGGTATGATGAAAAAGAACACCTGGAGCCAGGTAGACCGGGCGCATTGGGTGAAACAGGGTTGGGTGAAGGAAAATCATCAGGCATGATTCTTTGAAAAACAGGCGGCGTGGATTGCTCCACGCCGCCTGTTTGTTCAATCGAAATCTGTTATTGCCCAACAGTCAGCGCGGGCTGACGGTTGGCATAGGCTTCCTCAACGGCTTCCAGAATGAAACCGTGGGCGTCGGACAAGCTCATGGTCGCCTGGGAGGTCACATCGGCCAGCATGGCCTTGTCTTCCTCGCTCATGGCAGCCAGCGCCTTGACATCGTCTTCATTCTCGGAGGTGAGCTTGATGGGCCGGCCGTTGCGGGTGGAGGTATACTTGCCGAACCAATCGCGAACTTCCTGCACAGTCCAGCCTACAAACATCGCTTCATAAGCGTCCATTTGCTTGTACCATTCATTTTGAGGATTCATGTGGTAGGTGTCGCCGCGCTCCCGCTTGGAGAGCCAGCCATTGATCTCGGCGGCTACGGTTTCTTCGGTGTTTTCGGAAACGCCAGTCACGGCCTCTTTTTCATGATCGAACACGTTGTAGCCTTCCTTGCCCGGCCAGCCGGAGAAGTGGGGCATGCTTTCGCCGTCATAGTTGGGGGTGCTGACTTCGTAGATGTCCACTGTCATGTTCAGGATGCGGCCTTCTTCGTCAAAGAGCACGGAAGCCATGGTGACGTTGAAGGAGTAAACCTGGGTCTCTGTGGGATCCTTGCCGGGGCCCTTGCGGAAGTTGGGCACAGAGCCAAAGCCAAGGTACACGGTGCCGGAGCCCACTGCGGTGGGTTCTGCGGCAACGGTTTCTTCTTCCGCCATGGGCAGCGTTACGGTGGCGCCAGCCTGACCCAAGGCATTGGCAACAGCGGTGAGGATGCCCAAAGAGGAGTACGTGGCGCCGGACTGCACATCAACGCCGGTGACGGTGTTGGCAGCGACGATTGCAGGAATCACGCTGTCCACAGC
>JAEZLW010000219.1 GCA_023415145.1 Bacillota bacterium
ACACCTGGTTCCTGCGGAGCGTGCGGTAGTAGCTCAGTGGTAGAGTGCCACCTTGCCAAGGTGGATGTCGCGAGTTCGAATCTCGTCTACCGCTCCACCATTTACCCCAGACGAAGTCTGTTTTAAAACGGGTGAAAGGCTAGGAGCCGAGCTTGCCATGAGAGCGCTTACTTTGATGTAAGTGACCGATATGGCAAGCGATGGTGACAAAGCAAGCGGCCATCAGGCCACGGTTGCGCCCGTTTTCAAGCAGACGGCCATCATGCGGGTGTAGCTCAATGGTAGAGCTCCAGCCTTCCAAGCTGGTCACGTGGGTTCGATTCCCATCACCCGCTCCAGCTTGGAGACCGTCAGAAATGGCGGTTTCTTTTTTTTGTGGATTTTCCCGCCACTGGACAAAAAAGCCAAAAGGCGCTACACTTACACAAAAGCAGTATGAGGTGATAAACATGTCCAGAATCGATGCTGTGCGCGCCGAAATGATGGCAGCCCTGAAGAATAAGGAAAAAGAGCGCAAGGATGCCCTGTCCCTGCTCCTGTCCGCGCTGAAAAACAAAGCAATCGACAAACGGGCAGATTTGACACCGGAAGAAGAGGATGCCGTCGTCTTAAAAGAAATCCGCCAATGTCAGGAGACCATTGATACAGCGCCTAAGGACCGTACCCAAATCATTGCCGAAGCGAAAGCACGCATGGCGGTATACCAGGAGTTTGCGCCCAAGCTCATGGATGAAGCGGAAATTTCAAAGGCCGTCCAGGATACGCTGGCAGAACTGAACATCGCCTCACCTACATCAAAAGACAAGGGCTTGCTCATGCGCTCCCTGATGCCCAAGCTGAAGGGCAAGGCAGACAGCAGCCTTGTGAATGCGGTTATCTCAAAGCTTCTATCATAAACAAACGTAAGAATCACCACTCTTGGGCATACCGGGCATGCATGGTCATGCCCTTTCTTTTGAAAAAGGAGTGTATGAAATGGACATCCGCCAGGAATCGTTGAAAAAGCACTATGAATGGCAGGGTAAAATCGAAGTCATCTCCCGTGCGCCTATCAACACAAGAGAAGAGCTGTCTCTGGCCTATACGCCAGGCGTGGCGGAGCCATGCCTGGAGATTCAAAAGAATTACGAAAAATCCTTTGCCTTAACACGGAGGCACAACCTGGTGGCCGTCATCACCGACGGTACCGCCGTGCTGGGGCTGGGTGACATCGGTCCGGAAGCGGGCATGCCGGTGATGGAAGGAAAGTGTGCATTGTTCAAAGCATTTGCTGATGTGGATGCTTTCCCCCTATGCATCCGCTCCAAGGATGTGGACGAGCTGGTGCGCACCATTTATTTGGTATCCGGCAGCTTTGGCGGCATCAACCTGGAGGATATCGCCGCTCCCCGCTGCTTTGAGGTGGAGCGCAGGCTGAAGGAAATATGCGATATTCCCGTCTTCCACGACGATCAGCACGGCACCGCCATTGTGGTCGCCGCAGCCATTATCAACGCACTGAAGGTTGTGAACAAGGAAATCGGCACCATCCGGGCAGTGATCAACGGGGCCGGCTCGGCTGGCATCGCCATTGCCAGGCATCTTTTGAACCTTGGCCTGAAGCACCTAGTATTGGCGGACCGCTTTGGCATCATAGATGAAGGCATTACAGAGCTGAATCCCGCACAAGCTGAGATGGCCCGCATTACCAACCGGACCCATCTTCGCGGAAGCCTCAAAGATGCCCTATGCGGCGCGGATGTGTTCATCGGCGTCTCGGCACCTGATGTCGTAACGGCCGAAATGGTCAAATCCATGGCTTCCGATGCCATCGTTTTCGCCATGGCCAACCCCGTACCGGAGATCATGCCGGATCTGGCCATCGCCGCCGGAGCCCGGGTGGTGGGCACGGGCCGCAGCGATTTTCCCAACCAGATCAACAACGTGTTGGCCTTTCCCGGCATCTTCCGCGGAGCGCTGGACTGCCGCGCCAGCGCCATCAATGAGGAAATGAAGGTAGCCGCCTCCCATGCCCTGGCCGCATTGGTGAGCGGCACAGAATTGCGGGAAGACTATATCCTGCCCAATCCCCTGGATAAGCGCGTCAGCCGCGCCGTAGCCGACGCCGTCATGCACGCCGCCCGGGAAACGGGCGTGGCACGAAAATAGGCGGAGGGCTCCGCCCTCCGTAACACCCGCCAAAGGGATTTGATCCCTTTGGAATCCCTTATTAGGGATAAATTATGAGGCCAGTAATGTCGGAGGGGTGTTTACGCAAACCAAGCAACAGCAAGCCCTGGAAAAGATGTCTTCCTTCGGCGGATTTCAATGCCCGTCCTGCGGCGCACCGCTTATTGTCAAGGATTCCAGCCTGTGCTGTGAAAAAGGCCACACCTATGATGTGGCCCGCAAGGGATATGTCCATTTGCACCACAAGACAGTGCAAAGCGCTTACGACAAGGATATGTTTGATGCACGCCGCGCCGTGTTTGATGCAGGTTTTTATCAGCCTGTCGCAGATTTGCTGAAAATGCTCTTGGTTCCCATTGCCCCGGCCACGCTGCTGGACGCCGGATGTGGAGAGGGGTACTATTTGTCATCGCTCTCCCCTGCACTGCCAAAAAGCATTCTGGCAGGCATTGACCTGTCAAAGGAAGCAATTTTATCCGCCTCCAGCCGCGACATCGCCGCCATGTATTGCGTAGGTGATCTGAACCGTCTGCCCTTTGCGGATGGCGTATTTGATGTCATACTGAACATACTGTCCCCCGCCAGCTATGTAAGCTTCACCCGTGTTTTGAAAAAGGATGGACTCCTGATCAAAATCATGCCGGGGCGGGAGTATTTGCAGGAGATTCGCAAGCGTTTGCCTGCAGCAAAAGGCGTATACGATGATACCCTCGTGCCGGAGTACCTCGGGCAGCATATGCTGGTTCAACATTTGGAGCGGCTGCACTACACACAGCCCCTCTCCCCCACGGAATACGCTTGCTTCGTATCCATGACGCCTCTTACCGAAAGCCTGTCAAAGAGCGAGCGGGATGATTTGCTTATATGCCCGCCGGACAAGATCACCATCGATCTTCAGTTGGCCGTTTGCCGGGCCAAATCATGACAACCCGATTTCTTTTAAGAGCTCTGCCCGAAGGATCCTTCATTCCCCGCGCATGAAAAAAGTGATTGTCAAGAGACCGTTGCCAGCGCATCCTGCAGTGTCTCAGATGACATCGTCATCAAATATGGATTGAGCAAATCATTCAGTTCCCCCTCCGTGAACAGCCCTTCCCGCAGCGCCAGCACCTGAACAGATATTCCGCTGCTCATGGCCTCTTTCACAAGGCTGGAGGCACGTGTATAACCTATGTATGGGCACAATGCCGTAACGATGCTTGCACTTTTTTCCACAAGCTGCCTGCAGCGAACCTCATTGGCAGCTATACCATGGATACAATGCTCCGTCAATGTACGGATGCCCCGGGTCAATGTGGTGATGGATTCAAACAGCTTAAAGAAAATGATGGGCTCAAAGGCGTTTAGTTCAAGCTGCCCTGCCTCAGCCGCAAGGGTTATGGTCAGATCGTTGCCGATTACATTGAAGGCAATCTGGTTGACTACTTCGGGGATGACCGGATTCACTTTGCCCGGCATGATGGACGATCCGTTCTGGCGGGCCGGCAGGGTGATTTCGCCAAGCCCTGTGGCGGGTCCGGAGGACATCAGCCTAAGATCGTTGCATATTTTGGATAGGTTGACAGCACAGCTTTTGAGCGCACCGGATAAAACCGTATAACAATCCAGATTCTGCGTTCCGTCGATCAAGTCCTCCGCCTGCGTATAGCATTCGCCGCTGAGCCGGGACACGGCTGCCACAATGTTGCGGGTATACGTACCGCATGCGTTGATGCCTGTGCCGATGGCCGTACCGCCCAGATTGAGCACATGCATGTCTTCCCCGGCTCTTTTTAAGCGGCGGATGTCCCGGCCAACTGCTGCTGCATAAGCGCGAAACTCCTGGCCAAGCCGTATTGGTACGGCATCCTGAAGCTGTGTCCGGCCCATTTTGACGATAGGGTCAAAGGAATGTGCCTTCTCATCCAGCGCATTTTGTAAAGCATAGAGTGCTTCGTCCAGCCGCTTCAACAATAAGACGGCCGCCATCTTTCCGCAGGAGGGATAGACGTCATTGGTCGACTGCCCGCAATTTACATGATCGTTGGGATGCACAAGGGCATAATCGCCTTTTTTCCCGCCAAGAAGCTCAATGGCGCGGTTGGCGATCACCTCGTTGGCATTCATGTTGGTGGAAGTCCCTGCACCTCCCTGAATCGGGTCAACCAGAAACTGATCGGAAAATTTTCCATTCAAAACCTCATCGCACGCATCTATAATCGCGTCAGCAATGCGGGGTGGCAGCGCTTTTGCCTCACGGTTTGTCAGCGCTGCAGCTTTCTTGATCAGCACAAGGCTTCGGATCATTTCATCGCACAGTCTTTGCCCGGTAATCGGAAAGTTTTCCAGTGCACGCAGCGTTTGCGCACCGTAATAAGCGCTCTCAGGCACTGAAAGATCCCCCACGATGTCGCGTTCGGTTCGGAAAATGCCGTTTTGCAAATCCATAAGCCTTCCTCCCTGCCGGTTCAAGCCTTATGCCAAAGTGCACATGATGCTTGATAACAGTGTACGATCATGCTATCATATTTGCAAATACATATAATCGTATTTGTGTTATAGGAATATGACTATAACAGACGGGATGCAGCATGTTTCATGAAATACGGTATGTCTATGAGGTCTACAGGGAACGCAGCTTTTCCAAGGCAGCCCGGAAGCTTTACATCTCCCAGCCCTCGCTGAGCGCAATGGTCAAGCGGGCAGAGCAGCGGATTGGCAGCCCGATCTTTGACCGCAGCACATCGCCCGTCGGCTTGACGCCGGCTGGGCGCGAGTACATACGCGCAGCGGAGCAGATGATGGAAATCGAGGACGGTTTCAAAAAGTATCTGAGCGATGCCGGTCAATGCCTGACAGGCAGCCTTGCCATCGGCGGCACAACACTTTTTACCTCATACATCCTTCCGCCGCTGATATCCAGGTTCTCCGCGCGGTATCCGGCAGTGGAGATACGCGTGCACGAGGCGCATACCGTTCTATTGGAAAAGGAGCTGAACGACGGCACACTGGATTTGATTGCGGAAAACTACATCTTTGATTCCGGCGTTTACGGACGGGAATCCTTTCGCGGCGAACATCTTCTGCTGACGGTACCGGCAGATTGTATTGTCAACGAAACAGCCGCCGCGTACCGGCTGTTGGCGGGAGATATACGAAACAACCGCCATCTTTCCCAAGAAGTTGCCCCTGTACCGCTGGAGCTTTTCCGGGAGGAGCCCTTCCTGCTGCTCAAGGAGGGCAACGATACGCGCATCCGTGCCGAAAAGCTTTGCGCACGCGCAAACTTCAAACCCACGCCACGCCTTATGCTGGACCAGCAGATCACCGCCTACAACCTGGCCTGTTATGGCATGGGCATCACGTTTATCAGCGATACGCTGATTAAGCACGTACCGCCTGTGGCAAATGTATGGTTTTATAAGCTTGACGACGAGCTGTCGCAGCGTGAAATCAGCTTCTACTACAAACGCTCCCGGTATCTGACAAACGTCGTTCGGGAGTTCATCAAAACCGTGCAGGAGATGTCGTGGAGTGAAGAATAGTCTGCTACCGATTACTGCTGTATAAGGCGGGGACAAGCCCCCCTTCGTTGAGCCCATCACGCATTTTGCCCAGTCATAAGCATCAAACCATAATCTGGGAGAAATAATATTTACTTGAATGAAACAATCAAGTATACTGATTTCAATGCTCTTTGGCTTCATGATATCTCCAAAGATAAAGTATGAAGGAGTGTATACGCACATGCCGTTCATGAATCCCATCATCCCAGGCTTTCATCCTGACCCCAGCGTAACCCGGCGCGGTGAGGATTATTATCTTGTTACTTCCAGTTTTGAGTATTTTCCCGGCGTGCCCATCTTTCACAGCCGCGATCTTGTTCATTGGGAGCAATTGGGACATGTGCTTGAGCGGGACAGCCAACTGCCCCTAAAAGGCTGCCGCCCGTCCGGCGGGATCTATGCCCCTACTATCCGGTATCTTGACGGCATGTTTTATATGATCACCACCAATGTGTCCAGCGGCGGCAACTTTATCGTCCATGCGAAAGACCCCGCCGGGCCCTGGTCAGAACCCAACTACATCGATCACCAAGGCATCGACCCGTCGCTGTTTTTCGACGGGGATGGCAAGGTATATTACACAGGCACCGGCGGGGAGAATGGGAAACCGGGGATCGCGATGTTTGAAATCGATCCCATGACAGGTAAAAAGCTGTCTCCAACCAAAATCGTCTGGAACGGCACCGGGGGAAGGTACCCGGAAGGGCCGCACCTGTACAAAATCGACGGCTGGTATTATTTAATGATTTCCGAAGGCGGCACGGAGTTTGGCCACATGGTAACATTGGCCAGGTCTTTACAGCCTTTTGGCCCGTATGAGCTCTGCCCAAATAACCCCATCCTCACCCACCGGAATGAAATGGACAGCCCAATTGCCGGAACAGGCCATGCCGATTTGATCCAGGCCCATGACGGAAGCTGGTGTATGGTCTTTTTGGCTTACCGCCTAAGTGAAAGCTACTTCCACCACCTGGGCCGGGAGACCTTTTTATGCCCCGCCGTATGGGAAAACGGCTGGCTGAAGGTAAATGACGGCAAACCCATTGCCCTTCATATGGATTGTGATACGCTGCAGCAAAGCCCGTATCCCCCGCTGCCCAGCCAGGAGGACTTTCGTCACGGAATCGGCCCCGAGTGGAATTACCTTCGCAACCCGGACAGGCAAAAGTACCATTGGGGTGATGACGGGCTTACCCTTACGGGATCGGAACATACCTTGGATGACAATGCGTCGCCTACGCTGCTCATAAGAAGGCAGGAACAATTCGACGGTACTTTCCGCGTGCATCTTCATCCGGTAAAGCTGTCGGAGGGCGCGCAGACAGGCATCACCGTATTCTATGGTCCATCCAACCATTATGAGCTGTATTTGACTGAAACAGGCATTTGCCTGAAAAAGACAATTGGGGACTTGAGCGCCGTGGTATTTCAACAGCCCTGGCAGGGTGACTGCGAGCTGGAGGTAACCTTTGACCGGCTTACGTATCGCTTCTCCTTTGGCCGTCCTGGCGAAAAAAAGCTGACGGCGGGGACAGCGCTGACCCGTTATGTCAGCACCGAGGCTACACCCTGCAGCTTTACCGGTGTTTACCTGGGAGCTTATGCCCAAGGAGACTGCATTGGCAATTTCCAGCGGATAGAATGCAATTGGGCATGATGACAAATACCAAAACCGGGAGTTTGAACAGCCCCAAAGAGAACCCATTCTCCTTGGGGCTGTATCTTTATAAGTCGCTCACCTTATGGGGATTCAATATATGATCGGGATCAAACGCATCCTTGATGGACCGCATCAGGGCCAGTAGTACCGGGTCCTTGGCCTTTTCAAGATAAGGCCGCTTGGCATGGCCGATGCCGTGCTCTCCCGACACTTCCCCTTTCAGCTCCCTGGCTTTTTCATAGATGCGCTCCATGGCCAGTGCCATACGCTCTTCCCATAAGCTGTCTGAAAGATCATCCTTCAAAATATAGGCATGCAGGTTGCCATCCCCGGCGTGGCCGAACATCTTGATACGGATATGCACCTCCTGCGATAGCTGATGCACAAATTCCACCATTTCATGCACACGGCTCCTGGGCACCACCACATCCACCTCGTCCATATAGGTGGTGGAAGCTTTGATGGCTTCCAGGAATGCGCCTCTAGCCTTCCAGATGGAGTCATCCCGTTCCTGTGTATCGGAGATCAGCACATCCATAGCCCCTTGATTCAGGCAAAGCCGGGCCGTTTCCTCGTAGTTTTTTTCAATATCCTCTACTGTAGTGCCGTCAAAGCGCAAAAGCAGGTATGCATCCGCAGAATGGTCGGGGAATTTTCTTCCCAGATACTTTTCCGCATCCAGAATGACTTCATGCTCCATGAACTCAATGGCGGTAGGAATTGCCTTTGATTTTACGATGACCGGCACCGCGCTTATGGCCTGCTTGAGGCTTTTGAACGGAACAAGCAGGCTGACGGTTCGCTTGGGCAAGGGCAGGAGTTTCAAAATGGCCTTGGTGATAATGGCCAATGTTCCTTCCGAGCCGATGATCAAGTCCTTTAAAGCATATCCGGTACTGTTCTTCACCACCTTGCCGCCCAGCGTAACAATATCCCCGCCGGGCAATACCACTTCCAGCCCCCGCACGTAATCCCTTGTGACGCCGTACTTCACGGCACGCATGCCACCGGCGTTGGTGCTGATGTTGCCGCCAATGGTAGCCGTTTTCTCGCCAGGGTCAGGGGGATAGAAAAAGCCCCGCTCCTCCACATAGGCGGAAAGCTCCATCAAAAGGACGCCCGGCTCCACCGTCAATGTCAGATTGTCCTCGTCCAGCTCCAAAAAGCGGTTCATTCGGCTCATATCGATCAGTATGCCATGCTCCATGGGCACAGCGGCTCCCACAAGCCCGGTGCCGGCACCCCTTGGGGTAACGGCAATTTTTTGACTACTGGCATACCGCATCACCTTGGAAACTTCGCTTGCATCAAGCGGCAACACCACCACGTCGGGATAGCTGACAGCGCCGCCCAGCTCGTCATGGCTGTAATCCTCGCTGATGTCTTCGCCCCACAGCACGCGGTCAGAATCCTGTATCATGACACGCAAAGCGTTTACATCTTCCTGCGTTACCCGATTGTAGGTCATACGCTCACCTCCCTTTCGCCACGCAGATCGGCTATCAGCTGGGGAATGATCTCATACAGATCCCCCACCAGGCCATAATGGGCCACCCGGAAAATGGATGCCTTTTCATCCTTGTTGATGGCCACAATCGTATCCGCGTGGTTCATGCCTGCCACAAATTGTATGGCACCCGATACACCGCAGGCAATGATCAGTTTGGGTCGTACCGTGCGTCCGCTGAGGCCCACCTGCCGCCTGGCTTCCACCCAGCCGCATTCCACCAAAGGCCTGGTGCAGGCCAGTTGACCGCCCAAAAGATCTGCAAGCTCCTTGAGCATGGAAAGATCGCTTTCCTTTTTGATGCCCCGGCCCGCCACGATAAGCACATCAGCGCTGTCGATGGATTGCTCCAACACCTTTTGCGAAATGGCGTTTACCTCAATCCGGCTTGTAAGCTTTTCCTTCGACAGGGTGAAGAAAAGCATCTTCCCGCTTGGATCTTGGCTTCGCTTGGGCGCATCCATTACTTTGTATCGCACAGTAGCCATCTGCGGCCGGTGATTGGGTGTGACAATTTGCGCCATGATGTTGCCGCCAAAGGCTGGACGGATTTGTATGAGGTCAGTATTTTCCTTGATTTCAAGCTGCGTACAGTCCGCCGTCAGGCCCGTGCGCATCCTGGCCGCCACCCGTGGGGCCAATTGCCGGCCGATGGTGGTAGCCCCCACCAGAATGGAGGAAGGGCGGACCCGCAGAATAAAATCCTCGAAAACAGTGGCATAGGCTTCAATATTGAACCGCTCGAGCTCCATCTGGTCGTACAGATGGGCTTCTTGGACACCGTAATGGAGCAGCTCCTTACCCGGCTCCTCCAGATGATGGCCGGGGAACAGCGCATACACCGGCTGGCTTGTTTTTTCTGCCAGTTCCTTTGCTTTGCCGAGCAGTTCCAAAGACACGGGATGGATTTCACCGCCGGATTGCTCCACATACACGGCTATTCCACGCCAGAGGCTTTTGTCAAGGTCAGGCTTTTGATCCTCCACGTATTCCACAGCGCCCGGCGGGCCTTTTTTGATGCAGAGGCGGCACATTTTGCACGCGTCGTTGATGGCAACGGAGTCGCCCTCGGGTACAATGGCACCAAAGGGACACATCCGGATCAGTGCATCCCTGTCGGTAATTTTTTCCTTATGAACAATCAGCTTTGCCATCAACGGTCACCGCCTTTTTTATGCGGCAGGAGCTTTTGTTTTTGAAGCATGTCATACAGCCTTTGGGCCAATTCCTGCCCGCCCCCATGCCATATTTCCTGATGCACATGACTTTCCGGCGGAAAAATGCGCTGCACCTGGGTTGGGGAACCGGTCAGGCCATAATGCGTTTCATCCTGGTCATCAAGATCGTCAAGACTGATCATTTCTATTGGTATTTCCTTTGTGGCCTGCTTGCGTACAAAGGAAGGAAGCCTGGGCTGATAAATATCCTTCTCCACAGACAAAAGGCATGGGAATAAGACGCGGGCTTCCTCCACATCTCCGCCCATGTCCGCATGTACTGTAATGGCTTCATCGTCTGCCGTGAGGATGGAGGTAACGTTGGCAAGGCTTGGGATGTTCAGATACTCCGCAATTTCCGGGCCCACCTGGGCTGTATCGCCGTCGGTGGTCTGTTTGCCGCATAATATCAAATCAAAGGTCCCGGCTTTGGCAATGCCCTGGGAAAGGGTATAGCTGGTAGCCAGCACATCCGCCCCGCCAAAGCGGCGGTCGGTGAGCAGCATGCCCCTGTCCGCCCCCATGGCAAACGCTTCCCTGATGATCCCAAGTGCCTGTGGCGGGCCCATGCTGATCACACTGACGCTTCCGCCATAGGATGCGCGCAGCCTGAGCGCCGTTTCCAGCGCATACAAATCATAAGGATTCATTTTGGATGCAATGCCGCCGCGCTTGAGAACGCCTGTTTTTGGATCCACTTCCACCTGGTTGGTTTCCGGAACCTGTTTGATACAGACCAGTATTTCCACGCTTTCGGACTCTCCTTTGCAGGGTGTTATTAACATTGTTTCATATAATCCCGTATACTCTAAAAACAATCTGTCATCGACAAAATTCGGCATGTGGTTGTATACTTCCTACCGGCGGATTCTTTCAAACGATATGTTTTCTAGAGTGTCCTTGCCATCACGGCAAAATTGCACACAACCTTCAGCCCGGCCCGCTCATAGATCCGCTGCGCATGGTTATCAAGCCCAGTGAACAGTGTCGTGAAGGCTGCCCCCTCGTCAACAAATTCCTGCATCAGCAAATGGAAAAGCACCTCGCCAATGGAGCGGCGGCCGAAATTGGGGTCCACACAAATGCCGGTAAACCAGCCCCGCCCGCTTGATTGCTTATCCACAGGGCCTGTGAAACCCACAATGTGGTTTTCATGCGTTGCCACAAGAATGGGCCTGGGGCCTTTGGGCCTTAAGCCATCCGGCCAAAGATCCGGGTCTTCATTGGGCACGTTTTTTTGCCATGCACTGGTCTCCGTTTTCAATACATGGCGCCAGTATTCGCTGTTCACCCGGTCGCACATGCCGTCAAACTCATAGTTGAGAATTACATCGTAGCGGCCTGTATAAATGCCCTCGCTTTTTAGTTTTTCCCGCGCCAGCGTCATGTTTTCCGGCCACACATAATCCATCAAATCCATGTACATGGCGATCTCATGATGCTTCGGCTCAAACCCAAGCCTTTGCAAAAAAGGATATCCTGCGCAATTTTCGTCCACTCCGGGGGCTTTGTTGTGGTCATGACCTGGTGTGCCGGGAATACGCCAGCTCAAGTGCAGCGGATTTCCCTCGGAGCAGGCAATTGTTTTCTTGCCGGTTTGGCGGAATGTATCCGCCAGCAGTTCCACCAGCTTTTTTCCAATCCCCAGTCTTCTATACGCCGTGTCCACCAGGATGACCGTCAAATAACCCGGCGTGTTTTCATGGGTTTGCCCCGGCAAAAACACCGATTTTTGCGCGCCGTGAACAAAACCCGCCAGCTTTTCCCCATCCATGGCCACAAAGGCATACATATTGGGCTGAACAAAGTCCTTTTCAAAACTACTTTCCGCAATGGGGCTGTAAACCACTTCACCGCTACTGCAGCATGTGTTGAACAGAGAAACAACCTGAGAAATCTCCTTTTTCTCAAGCGGCCGGTACACAATGCGCTTATCCATGGTTTTTCTCCTTTACTTGTACAAAAGGAAGGGCTGTACCGCCTGTGAAAACGCCGCCACGCCAGGCGCATACGAAAGCACCATTCCGTCGGCGGACAACCTACCCAAACGGAATGCATCGGTGCCAAGCAGCTTATCCAGCGAGTGGGTATTGCCGTTGTCCCAACTTAGATATTCCAGCTTGTCGGGGTACAACTCCCGGATGGTTTCCATCAGCATAAGCCCGGCAAGAAACACCTCCGCCTCGTTGCGGTCTAAGACATGCAACTGAACACCATGGCACAACTGCCCCTGGTACTTGCTGAAAGTAGGCTTGAAGGAGGTGCGCCTAAAATGCACGCCCTTTATAGGCCGTTCAGCCATACGCCTCTCCAGCCTGAGCGGGTCGATCCAGGGTGCGCCGATCACTTCAAAGGGCAGCGTAGTGCCCCGGCCCTCCGATATGTTCGCCCCTTCAAAAATACATGTGCCGATGAAAACAAGGGCTGATGAAAGGTTCGGACAGTTGGGTGAGGGAGCAACCCAGGGCAGGTCGGTATCGTCCAGGTACATGTCCCGCTTCCATCCTATAAGCGGTGCCACCATCAGATCGATGTCCAGTTTCAAATAATGACGGATATACAGGGCATATTCGCCGATGGTCAGGCCCAACTGTGTAGGCAGTTCATAATCGCCCACAAAAGAACGGAAGGAAAGGTCAAGGATGGTTCCGCTGCGCTTTATGCCGCCGATGGGATTGATGCGGTCCAGCACCAGCATGCTTTTGCCGGCCTTTGCGCATTCCTCCATGGCATAGGAAAGGGAATACAGATACGTGTAAAACCGGGCACCCACATCCTGAAAATCAAACACCAGCACATCAAAAGCATCCAGCATCTCCTGTGACAGGCGGTGGGACTTACCGTAGACGCTGTAGACCGTCACCCCGGTTTCCGGGTCCACATACGTCTCGATCGTATCGCCGGCCTGAGCGTCGCCGCGCACGCCGTGCTCGCAGCCAAACAGCGCGTTCAGGCCGTACCGCTCATGCAGTATGTCAATGCCGCTTTTCAACTGATGGTCGATGCCGGTAGGGTTGGTCATCAGCCCAATGCGCCGCCCGCGTAAATAAGAATCATACCGGTCGATGGAATCCAGTCCGCTTAAAACATGTGCTTTCATCTTTATACCCTCCCAAAAAGAATATCAAAGGCGGTACACAGCATAGGGTATGCCATCACGATGTGCGGCAAAGCGGCTTTCCTTCATGCATGCAAAGGATGAACTTAACTCCCGCCGCTCAAAAAGCTCACTGATGCCCAAGTCCACAGCTTTAAGTGCAAATGTATCAATCAGTTCAATCCGGTTTGGGTGATTCATCGGTAAGGATGCAAGATACGCATACCGCAATGACAGTTCCTCCCGCCGGACGCGTTCCCGGCAGACAGGGTCTGTTGTGGCTTTGAGCGCTTCTTCAAACAGCCGCAAACCTTTTGTAAGGAATGATTCACTTAGGTAGGGCGCATTTACGCCGTCAAACAGGCTCATGTGGGTATCTGACACGGCATCACGGGAAAGCTGTAAAATATGTAGAAGCATCCTGCAAGCCGCTTCCCCGTAATAGCCGCGAACGAACTCTTCGGTCAGTTTTTCCACATCCTCATCAGGGTTCCACAACAGCTTTGCAATGACATATATCTTCAGCGGGGCAAAGGCGCTTGCCTTGCCGGGTGCGTAATTGCCTTGTTCAAACACGCCGCGTACGCCTATGTCGCGGAACAATCTCAAATTGGGCTGTATGACGTGCAGGTTGGGAAAGGGTTGCAGGTAATTGGAAAAATTCGTGGTGTAGTCCCAAATGTACAGCGTATCGCAAATGCTCGCCCACTCCAACAAATCTTGCCAAAAAAGCCGGTTCGCCTTCACAAACGGCCGGGCGCTGGTGGTTTCCACATCAATGTGATCCACCGCGTATTTGCATTCCGATATCGGGTGGGAAAAGCAGCATTCAATGGAGCATAGCCGGACAATCACGTTTTTGCGCGGGCGCAAGTTGCGGGGCGGCTTCCTACAGTAAAGGTAGGCAAAGGTATGTATGAAGTTGTTCGGGAATTCATCATATACCGCGTCTGCCACTGCGTTTACAAAAGCGATCATGGAGCCGGCCTGGCTATCTTCCCGCTCATCCACCGCTTTGCAATGAGGGCACTCACACGGGCTGTACCAGTCGTTCATGGCCACGGAGAAGATGGTACATTCCAGGTGCTTACGCATCCACTCGAGCACTCGATTGATGACAATGTGCAGCACATCGGTATTCGTAAGGCACAATTGACTTTTGTCGCGCTGCCGAACGCCTTCTATTTGGGAAAAGTACTCCGGATGCGAATCGAAAAACTCCTCCGGCGACACCAGTTGTTCGAATGTGTGGCTGTAATTATAGAACATCACGCGGCCGCCCCACTCCGGAGGAATGTTTGCCCTGGCCGAATTCAAGCGCATTTTCAAGGCAAACCGGCCATCAAGCGCACCGCGCCAATACGCCTCCCGGTATTCAAAGGCAGGAGATTCAGCAAAGGAACATAGCCGAAGATCAATGGGCGCAAGCGGGATGATCTCGCAATCCTCCGCGAGAAACCGGCATCCAAGGCACCTTTCCAAAAAAGCATACGTGCCGTATACCGCGCCGCGCATACTGCCACCGATTATTTCCGTACTATTTTCCGATACAGAAACAGTGTATCCTTCTCCACCCTCGTTTGTCACGCGGACGCGGATGAAATAGCCGCTGCCTGCCGGCTCGTGCCCCGCAATCATGGTGAGATAACGGGCAAGCTCCTCCGCGGCAAAGGATACATCCGACTGTATCGTGATATCGTTTGGCAATAGCATATGGTATCTCCGAAAAAGGGGGCTTGGCCGCAAGAGCCAAGCCCCTGGTTACAGGTTCTTATTTGCCACTGAGTTTAGCGTAAGCTTCGCCGCCCTGGTCGATGATGTCCTGAAGGCCCATGCCCTTGATGGCTTCATACTGCTTGAAGAAATCATCCACGCTGATCTGCCCGGCGATGCACTGGTCACGAATGACGCATACGCCCGTGGTGATGGTTTCGGCGCGGTACTCCGTGTACGCTTCGGTCGCCAGCGACTGCGGCATGGGATAGTAGAAACCATTGTTCACCACAGCCAGACCATTGTAGAAGGACTGGGCAGCGTCATCCAGATCATCCACAGTCTTGCCGGCAAACAGGCATTGGGTAAAAGCTTCGGTCAGCCACTTACCGCCGAAGGGCTCAAATTCCATACCGGTCTTGCGGTAGTCCACAAACCCGTTGGCCACGAATTCGGGGCGCAGAATGCGTTTGCCATCCACTACGTCATGGTGTACGCCTTCGATGCCAAAGTTGTACAGGATGATGCCTTCCTCGCTGAAGTTCCAGTTGAACAGCTTCAGTATATCTTCCACCTTGCCGGCTTCCTGGGCCGCGGTGGTGATGCACCATACTTTGGTGACAGCAGCGCGTTCCTGGGTCATGCGGTCACCGTGAGGGCCTGTAATGGGGGGCACGCAAGTCCACAGCGCGTCCGCATCACCGGCTTCACGGTTGGAGTAGGTAGAAAGCTTGGCGCGCTCCGCCCAGGTCATGCAGGTGCCGACCAGGTTCGAGTCCATGGCCGTAAACAGTTCGGCCTGGGTGCGGGTTGCAAATTCCTGATCCAGCAATCCTTCCTTGTACAGGTCCTGTACCGCCTTTATGAATTCGGGATAGCGGGGATGCTCATACACCAGCGTATAGGTGCCATCCTCCAACACGCAGAACTGCGTATCGGCGGAGCAGGCGATGCCAAAGGCATTGAGCAGGCTGGCCAGGCAACGCTCGCCATTATCGCCCTTTTCCAGCGCCAGGGGGATTTCATCACTTGTGTCGCCATTGCCGTTCAGGTCGTTATCGCGGATGCCCCGCCACAGCGCGAGCCAATCCTCCCAGGTTTCGGGGGCCTTCATGTTCAGGGCATACAGCCAGTCCTGACGGATCATGACGGACTGGGAACCAGGCACATTTACTACCGTGGGAATGGCGTAAATGTTGCCGTCCGCCTCGCGCCAGTTGGCCATGCGGTCGCCGACTGCCGCCACAACGTTGGGGATCAGATCGATGTAATCATCCAGCGCTATGATTGCGCCTTCGCTGACCAGGTTGGTGATGCCGTTGGGGCCGGCGTTGATGATGTCGGGCAGCTTGCCGGATGCCAAGGTGGTGGCTACCTGGGTGGAGTAGTTGTCCGCCACGCGCCAGTCGATGTTGATGCGGGCGTTGGTGCGCTCCAGAATTGTGGGGAAGTAGAAGGTGCCGTCAAACTCGGTAGGATAGTTGTTGAAGTGGATGCCCATGCCGGTAATCTGAAGTTCATTCTCGAAGTACAGGTTGGGGCTCTTGTCAGCCAGTACAGAGCTGACAGACAGCGTTAGGATCAGCGCCAGAAGCATCGCCAGGGTTTTTCTCATGCAGGTAGCCTCCTTCAAGTATTATAATCATACGGGAATCCATCCCGCAGAAACCGAAAACATTACCCCTTTACGGAACCCAGCATCACGCCGCTGATAAAGTACCGCTGCACAAAGGGATACAGTATGATCATGGGAATCATGGACACCACCAGCACACCGGTGCGCATCTGCTGGCCGAGCGCCGCCGCGCCGGAGGTGGTTGCGTCGCTGGTCACGGATATGTTGTGAATGGAAGCTTCGGCGTTGAGCACCAGTTCCTTGAGCACCTGCTGCAGCGTGAAATTTTGTCTGCTGGACAGGAAAAGCAGCGCATTGAGATAGTCGTTCCAGTGCCCCACAATTACCCACAGCGCGACAGTAGCCAGCACCGGTTTGGACAGGGGGATGATCAGCTTGAACAGAATCAAATAGTCATTCGCTCCGTCGATTCGAGCTGATTCCACCACTGACATTGGAATGGACTGGAAATAGCTTCGCACGATAACCACGTTGTACGCTACCAGCATGGAGTTTACGACCAGCGACCACAAACTGTCGTGCAAACCAAGCTGCCTGATGGTAAGGAATGTAGGAATGATGCCGCCGTTAAACCACATGGTAAACAAGATCAATACATTGAACACCTTTTTGCCGTAAAAATCACCGAACGCCAATGGATAGGCGGCGATGCAGGTAAGAAGCAGACTGGACGCACAGCCAACAATGGCCACAAAAAGGCTGTTGCCGATGGATCTCCACAGATCCTGGTTGGCGAAAATCAGCTTATAGGAAGCCAAATCAATTCCTTTTGGAAAAAACGTCACTTCAGCCCGCAGTATCGCGTACTGATTGCTCATGGATATAGACAGCATGTTAAGCAGCGGATAGAGGAAAATGCAAAGCATGATCACCATAAATGCCGTATTGAATCCGCCAAAAACCTTTTCACCGCGGGATAACCGAATGAATCCGGCATGATGCTTCTGCTTTTTGACCGTCAATTGTGCCATTTGCTTTCCTCCCTTCCTAGAATAGTGAGGTTTCAGAAACCCGCTTGCTCACAAAGTTCGCACCAATCACCATCAATACGCTCAGTACGGAATTAAACAGACCTGCGGCTGTGGCATAACCCCATTTTTGGTTCTCCATACCTGTCTTGTATACAAAGGTGGGAAGCATTTCCGAGGCGGACAGATTTAACGTATTTTGCAGCAGGTAAATTTTTTCGAAGTTGACGTTGAGCATACGCCCCACCTGCATGATGAGCAGCAGTACAAACGTGGTGGACAGCGCGGGAAGCGTCACATGAAGCGTCTGCTTCCAGCGGTTCGCACCATCGATGCGCGCGGCCTCATACAATCCCTGATCGATACCGGCCAGCGCTGCCACATAGATAACGGCCTCCCAACCCACCGACTGCCAGAATCCGGAGATCACGTTGATGGCCACAAAGTATTCCGGCCGGCTTAAGTAGTCAACTGTAGGATACCCCATCAGTTTGGAAAGTGCAGCCAGGGAACCGATGCTGGGAGAGATGAGCGTGCGGATGGTTGAAACAAGCACCACGGTGGATACAAAGTGAGGCAGATAACTGATGGTCTGCACGCCCTTTTTGAACCCTTTGCGGCGCAGCTCGTTCAGCAGTATGGCAAAGATCATGGGGGTCGGGAACAGGAAAAGCAGTGCGCTGATGTTCAGTTTCAACGTATTGCCGATATAGGTTATCAGATTGGGATTGCTGAACAACCGCCCAAAATTGGCCCAGCCGACAAATTTGCTGTCAAATCCCTTCAAAAGCTTGTAGTCGAAAAAAGAGCTGCGCAAAAACCATAGCGGCATATACTTTAGCAGCACCAGATAGACCACCACAGGAATGACCATGAGGTAGATGTATCGGTTGCGCCAGATGCGGTTGGTGATACGTTTTCTGGCCAGCGGTGAGATCAGGACGGTTGCCTTTTTCATTTTTTCCATCACCGTTGCTCCTTTTTGTTATATATATGCAATAAAATATATACTTAATGCTTGTTTGTGCGCAGCCGGCGGCTGATCTCCGTGGCGCTTTCCAGGTATTTAATGGTCTGCTCATAATTCCGGCTGGCCACGCAGGTGGTGAGCATATCCATGGCGGTGAGCATGGACTGGCGGGATGTCAGCGCGCCGGTGCGCATCAGGGATTCGCCGCCGGCCACGTTGATCCGGATGTCCGCCATATTGCCCAGTGCATTGTCGCCCATATGCGTAACGGCGATGACCGTGGCCCCGCGCTCCTTTGACAGCTCCGCGGCCTCCAGTATGTTGGCGGTCTGCCCGCTGTAGGAAAAGGCAATCACGCAATCCCTTTCATCCAGCGTAATGGTGGAAAGCTGCTGGCAGTGCACATCGGGTGTGAACTGGGCATTAAGGCCAATGCGCTGCATCTTGTGATAGGTGTCCTGGGCCACCGTGCCGCTGCCGCCTGCACCTATGAGCAGAATACGGCGTGCGTTCAGCAAAGCATCCGCCGCACTGCGCATGTCCTCCATATCGATCAATTCCAGCGTGCCTTCTATGGCCTGCAATACACTGTTTGCCACAATGCGGCAGATATCGCCTTCCGATACTCCGGGATAAATATCGATGTACGTATGCGTCGGCTCAAAACGGCTGACAGCCCTGGATACGCTGTAGGCGTTGCACAGATCCTTAAAGCCTTTGTAGCCTGCTTTTTTGCAGGTCTGCACCACCACCGATTTTCCCGTCAAGCAAGCATCCGCAATCTCGCCAATGGAGGTTTTCAAAAGCTTGTCACCAAGCGAAAGGATATGCTCGGCTACCCGCCGCTCGGTAGGGGACAAACGCTCCAGCGAATCCTTCAGGAAAAACATCGTTTTCACCGCTCCACCTCTTCCACCGTATTGTCATGGGGCAAAACGCAGAACCTGGCCGCGCCGATCAGTGCGGCATCCTCCAAGCGTTTGGCCACGCGGACTGGCACATGCAATCCGGTCTGCACTTTCTGAAGAAACAATTCAGCGCTGCGCGCAATCTGTCCTCCGATTACCAAAAGATCACAGTCCAGCTTCAAAAGTACAGGACGAAGGATATCAGCCAGCAATTCTCCCGTTTCCAGAAAGGTTTCAAGCGCTTTTGAGTCTCCATTTAAAGCCAGTGTGGCAATCTCCTTGACATCCGGCGGTTCAGAAATGCCAGCAGCCAATGCATACCTATCCCGGATGGACCGGCGGGACACATAATCCTCAGCGATCCCGTCACGATACGGTGCATTCCACAATATTACATGGGGCCGCTGATCAATGCCTACCCGAACGTGGCCATCATGCATATACGCAAAGCCCAAACCCGTACCCAGCATCACGCAGGCGGGAGATACCGCGACTGATGCAGCACCGCAAACGGCCTCGCCTATAAGATAGGCGGTACTGTCGTGCAGATATCGGACCGGAATACCCCCAAGCGCTTTTTGAAAGACCGGAGTCAGAGGAACATCCTTGATCCCCAGCATCTTATGGGTCATGCGGCTGATACCTTCAAAGTAATCAAAGGGGCCTGGAAAGGCGATGCCGCAGCCGGAAAGCGTAAGCCCTCTTTCCGCTGCCATGCGCACACCGGAGGAGGCAGCCTTTGTGAAGGCCCCCAGTATCTCATCACACGTGCCATCAGACTTCACATGGATCTGCCCGGTGGTTAAGGCAATGGGCCAGCCATCGCTGCCTATCAGCGCCAGCTTGATAGAAGTCCCACCGACGTCCAGCGAAAGCACGCAGTCAGGCATGTTGGATTCCATCCTTTAAAAGTGTCTTGTGCACTGTTACAGGGCCTACGCCAAGGTTTACGATGCGGTACGGCCCGAAATCCGCCGGAACCACCACCATTTCCAGGTAATCAAACGTGTACCCCCGGGAAGAATCACAAAGCGCTTCCACCCGCACGCGCTCGCCCTCAGTCAGCGCCAGTACATGGAACAAATCTTTTGTGTCGTCATGCATTTCTTTTTCGAATTTCAACGTGCGCAGCGAGAAATACAAAAGGTCGTGTTCCCCGACCACCGTCTCCTGAAAGCCCGCGCCTTTGCGAAGAACACCACCGTGATTCACCAGGTTATCTTTTACCCACATGGCGGTTCGCTCAGCTTTGAGCACCTGCCGCCCCATTTTCAAATGAATGGGCCTTGGCAGCCCCGTTTGAGGATCGATGCGCTGATAGTCGTACAGCTTGTAGGTGTAGCTGCCCACCGTGAGGCTGCCGATTTCCAGTATCACCTGGTTCTGGCCGGAAGCGTGGATCGTACCGGCCGGAATCATCACCTGGGTACCGGGCTTTGATTCCACGGCGTGCACATACTGCCGATAATCGATGTGCTCCCCCGTCTCCTGGGCACACTCCGCCGCGGCCAGGAATTTTTCGCAGCTATCCGCTTCCTTGAAGCCCAGATACGTCCTGGCACCCTCTCCCGCCACGCATACGTAATAGCTTTCATCCTGGCGGCCCAGCTCACGATGGTTTCCGACGACGTATTGTGCATCGGGATGGCACTGAATGGACATGTTGCCGCTAGAATGGAAGGTGTCATCGTAATTGAAGCGGATGGGAAAATACCCGCCAAAGGCCTCAAACGCCGCTTTGCCCAGCAGCTTTTCCCCCTGCTGCTGCACGAAGGTGAAGAAGGGCACCTCCAACTGCCTTCCATCCATGTCTGCCACCAAGGACACTTCCATGGGGATCATGTCGAAGATCCACGCGCAGTTGTGCATGGCATCCGGCAGGCCGCGAAGGCGCTTGATGTAGTAGCCGCCCCACACACCCTCCAGATACACCGGTCGGCAGCGAAGGGGGCTTTTGCGCAGCGTATCAAAGAGCACACAAAGCTTGTCATAGGGGATCAATGTCATGCCGTCAGGGTCGTCGGCGGAGATATAGTAATCCAGTTTGCCTTCCTTCAAAAGCGTCCAGCGGCTTTCTACCGCCAATTCAAAGTCCACATAATAGTTGCGGCGCATCATGGCGCTATAGGGCAGCGCAGCTTCCTCCCCCAGGTTGCGGCCGCGGCCGAACTTAAAATTGATGGCCGCCTGGCGCGGGGTGATATCCGCCCATACGCGAAGGCCGTATAAATCCCGAAGCTCCCTGCACAAAGCACCTTCGCCAATGACTACAAGGATACCGGGTTTGGTCAGCTCATCTTTCAGTGCGTTTATTTTATTCGCATCCTGCAGATCCTTGTATTCCCCGTCAAAGCGCTTGCCGTACAGCAAAACTGGGTCCATGTCCCTGTCTTCCGGCAAACAGTCCGCAATCCTTTCGCGGATCACTTCGCCGGAAAGAAGCAGCGAGCGGGCATCCAGTATCTTTGCATCCTTGCCCAATTGCTGGGATAGAACCTGCGACAGCACAGAAAACTGCATACCGGGATAGCCGTCGATGCCAATCTTTTCTTTTCCGCCCTTTGCAAGCTTTGCGATTGCCTTCACTGCGCCGATAATGCCCTGGGTCATGGATTCCCGGACGCCGTATTCAGGCTGTACGGGGTTCACCGCTTTAGGGTCCGCGTAGGGGAAAGGATGAAACATAAAGCTCAAGAGGCGTTCCTCTCTTTCGTTTATTCGTCGTACTTCACATAATCCCCGAAGGTTAGGAACAGGGGATAATCACGGATGGGGAGATTTCGAAGGATGATGCAGTTGGCACTTTGGTATTCCACCATCTTTTCCGGCAATTCATACACCGCGCCGTCCATTGGGTCGATAAGACGGATTTCTCCCCTTTGCCCTGCAATCTGGAAGGATACGGTGGATTCAAAATCCGTCGTTAAAAGGTCTGCGGGATGCCAGTAGACAAAGGCTGTACTTCCGTTTTCCCGCCTGAATCCCGCGCGGAACATGTGCAGATCGTAGTAATCTTCCCCCAGCAGGCGTGTGGAGGGCAGCTTTTGCATCATCACAGGCAGCGTCACTAGCTCCGGCGATTCGGCCAATAACGCGCACAGGTTCTGATACGCAAAATAGGAAGGCTTTTTCGTGTACTCGCCGCTGGCAAAGCCGTTCTCGTCAAAGTCCGCGCCCAGTACGCCAAAGTAACCGTAATCCAGGTAGCTGGATTTGTCGCCTGTAACACCGTTTAAAGCCTCGATCATGTCCATACAGGAAAAATAGCTGGTGAATTCCACGCCGCTTACAAGGTCCGCCACCGCGTGGCGCAAAAGCTGCTTGGCCTGCCGTTTCGGCGTCCAGGCCGCACCTTTCATGGCACCGGCGCCGCGGCTTGATGATTGGGAGCCGGATTCGCCCTGAATGATGCGTATTTTGGGGTTATAGGATTGGCAGAGTGCCCGAAGCGCATCCACACGCTCCAATAAAGTTACCTCCATGGGCGTGTATTCATGGAAGGTAAGGGCGTCGATGCAATCCGCCATCCCGGCAGCAAGCGCATCGTCCACAAACTTTAAATCCCTCAAGCAGATGACCCCGCCAAATACCTGCGCGTTTTCATCGGCCTTCTTTATGGCCTTGGCTGTATCACACACAAAGCGGCCGTATTCAGCCCCATTTGGCCCCTTTTTCCAGCACCACTTGCCGTCCGGCTCGTTCCATACCTCATAGCAGGAGATCTTGCCGATATAGCGTGACACCAGCGTGAACACGTAAGCCTGCCAGGCCTTTATTGCTTCCGGACTGTTGTTGGGCACACAGCCCACCGCCCCGAAGTAATGATTGGCTTCAGGCGTATACAGGCCGTTTCCGTAGCACAGGTTGATCCAGGGCGTCAAACCCCTTGCGCGAAGCTCCTCCACAATGCGGTCCAGCCATGCAAAATCATAGACGCCCTTTTCTTTCTCTGTACGGGCCCAGCCGCTTTGGATGCGCACCCACTTGACACCGATGGCCGCCAGCTTGTCATATGCTTTCTCCGGGTCAAACACGTTTCTGTCCAGCTTTTCAAAGCCGATGCCCATGCGGGAGCTTGTAATCTGCGAAGAATGCAAAGGCGTTACCTGTCCTGTGCGCTTCAACCGTTCCATAAGCATTCCTTCCTTCATTAACAACTAAATTTGATGATAATCAAAATCCAGCATCATGGCCAGGTCAGCAATGGCCGGTATGCTGTCACCGCCGGCGATGCCGTAATGCTGCGTTACGCCAATGCGCAACAGCTTTTCAAACAGCTCGGGACTGGACATGCCTGCCGGGCGGAACAGGCCGTGGGAATAGGTGGCCAGAAAATGCTCACAGGGCAGGCTGTCTACAAGTGTCGCCGCAAACATAAATCGGCCGTTGTGCTCGGAACAGTGGAGCATGGTCTTTCGCCCCGGCGCAAACACATGCCAGGCAAACGGCGCGCCGGCATGCTTCCAAGGGGATGTGGCAAACCGAACATCAATGGAAATCTTCGTCTTGCCCATGGGGTCGGTATAATCGTTGGGTCCGGCATGGCCGGCCGCAAAGCTGCCGTTGGGAAGGTCGATATGGAAGGGCTCAATAAAGTGCACATGGCCACCGGTGAGCAGATGCAATATGTATGTGGCCAGGCCCCCGCCGATATCGCCCTCGGGAACAACGATGGTGTCCACATCAGGCTGGGTGGGATAGAAGCCGGGGCGCAGGCCGACCTGCTGGAAAAGCACCGTATCAATGTCGTTGAGCACCAACAGGTCCAATTTATACTTCTTGGCCATCCGCTCCATGGCCATGCTGGCCCTGACGCTTGCCAGAAATTTATCCTCACGCACATTGGGCAATACTTCAAAGCGAGAGGCGATATCTTTCATCACACGCTTTGCTTCCCCCTCGGGAATTTCTTCAATGGTATCGGTTAATTCCGCCACGGAAAGGAAGCGCAGCTCAGGACCTACCTTCTGGAATACATCATAAGGGTGTACGTAGGTACTCCACATGACTTCGTTGTAACAGGCCAGTAAACCGATGGTGCCATTGCGCAGGATAGCGCGGGCCCGGGCGGCATTGCCGAACACCGTTGCGCGGTCCATGATTTGAGTCCAGGTTCCCACGGTGGTTTCCAGCATCGAGCGCTTGTAATTGGCGTTGTTGCCGCTGGCCTCCTGCATGCCAACCAACCCACCGCAGCACAGGTATTCGGTGAACTCGTCACTGTCGTGGGTATCCTTTAAATTGATCTCATCCCGCATGCGGTGAGCAAACAGGATGGGTACAGGCGGCATATCGCGCAGGAAACGGTTCCAGGCAAAATCCTCGGCCCAGCTAAGATAAATCGCCAGCACGAAATCCACCTTGCCGTGGACAAAAGCGTCCATGGCGGAAACAACATCGTCCCTGGTAAAAACAATGCCAGGGAAGGTGACATCGGCAATTTTTTCGCAATTTGCACGCATCCACGCGGCCTCGTCCAGCTTCCGATGCAGATACGTCCCCCGCGCGGTTCCTTCGCCCAAACGGCAGAACCGTTCCGCTCCGATCAACAAAAGACCCATCCGTGGTTTACGAAGCTGCTTTTGCATTGTTCCCCCTAAGTAAATACTTTGCCGTTAACTATATTCAATATGGCAACAGGCAAGCAAGCGTTGGGGCTGATAATTACCGGTCCGTTTTTGATAGATTCATCATACAACCATTCCATCACGGCGTCAAGTACTAATTCATGATTAATTTATCATTTTACGAACTTGTTTCTATTTGTGAGACAATAATCCCGCGGAAATGAATCTTCATTCCCGCGGGACAGATGGAACAATACCGATTGATTTTCAGCGTCTCTCCTACTCCGCCATAAACAAACGGATGTCGGATTCCACGTCACCGATGCCTGCAATACCAAACTTTTCAACCAGCACCTTGGCTACGTTAGGCGACAGGAAGCTGGGGAGCGTAGGCCCAAGATGGATGTTCCTGACACCCAGGTACAAAAGGGCCAGGAGTACGATGACGGCCTTCTGCTCATACCAGGCAATGTTGAAGGCAATAGGCAGCTTGTTGATGTCATCAAGCCCAAAGACCTCCTTGAGCTTGAGGGCGATCACGGCCAGCGAGTAGGAATCGTTGCACTGCCCGGCATCCAGCACGCGGGGGATGCCGCCGATATCACCAAGGTCCAGCTTGTTGTAGCGGTACTTGGCGCAGCCTGCTGTCAAAATCACGGTATCCTTCGGCAGATTCTTTGCAAACTCGGTATAGTAGTCCCTGGACTTCATTCTGCCGTCGCAGCCTGCCATCACGAAAAACTTGCGGATAGCGCCAGTCTTGACAGCCTCTACTACCTTATCCGCCAAAGCCATCACCTGGTTGTGGGCAAACCCGCCTACGATGGTACCGGTCTCAATCTCCTTGGGGGCCGGCAGTGTTTTTGCCAGGGCGATGATCTTCGAAAAGTCTTTCTTGCCATCAGCATCCGCCTCAATATGGAGGCACCCCGGATAACCTGCGGCATTGGTGGTGAATATGCGTTTCCTGATTTCCTCACTTCTAGGCGGTACGATACAGTTGGTGGTAAAGAGAATGGGGCCATTAAAGCTTGCAAATTCCTCCGTCTGCTTCCACCAGGCATTGCCGTAATTGCCGACAAAATTGTCGTATTGCTTGAAGACCGGATAATAATGGGCGGGCAGCATTTCGCTATGGGTATATACGTCTACGCCCGTCCCTTTCGTTTGCTCCAGAAGCTGATGCAAGTCCGTCAGGTCATGACCGGAAACGAGAATCGCAGGGTTGCTGCGCACGCCGATGTTAACCTTGGTCATCTCGGGATTTCCGAACCGTGAAGTATTGGCTTCATCCAGCAGCGCCATGGCCTTTACGCCGTATTCACCCGTTTTAAGCGTCAGTGCCACCAGGTCATCTGCGGTTAGGCTGTCCTCCAGCGTGGCGGATAGCGCTTCATACAGGAAGGTATAAATCTCAATCCTTTCTTTGCCCAGGTTCAAAGCATGCTCCATGTATGCGGCCATGCCTTTCAAACCATACACAATCATCTCACGAAGGGAGCGGATGTCCTCGTCACTGGTGGCAAGAACACCAACCGTTTTCGCCTTGACCAGCATGTCATTCCTGGTTTTCACGGTAAAGGTAGCCGCATCAGGCAGATCGACAAGGCTGGCATGCTTCAACCCATCCCGAAGGGCAAGCATTTTCATAATTTGTGCTTCCAGCGCGCCGTCGTCAAAGTTGGCATTGGTAATGGTCATAAACAGGCTGCCAAGCACCTGATGATTCACTTCGGGCATTTGATCGGTTATAAGCTTTCCCCGCGTAACGATTGCGGCCACTCCCTTGAGCGCATAGACAAGCAGATCCTGCAGGCTTGCGACTTCCGCATTCTTTCCGCATACGCCCATCGCGGTGCAGGCTACGCCTTTGGCAGCTTCCTGGCATTGATAACAATACATGCTCATTCCAATTCCTCCGTTGCTTTTTCTGTCCGCGCCGCGAATGATTCATGGCGTATACCATATATGGGAATTTGACCAACCATGCTTTCGCTTTGCATTTTTGTTCCTTGGCCATTATAGCCGGGTGAACGGAAACATTCTGTTGGAAATACAACAAAAGCGAAAAATGTAGCCCGATTGTTGACAATTTAACATTTCGCGATGTATACAGCATACAGAATGTATATCATGTATATCTGATTGATAAATTATTGACACATGGATGGATAGAATGTACACTCAAATAGCCCATAGAAACAAAGATAAAGAGGAATCCCCTTGAAGAGACGCGATTTGTGGATTATTCTAGGTATTTTTCTATTTGCTGCTGCGCTGTTTTTGCTGTCCAGAAATAGCTTACTTCCGCCAATCAAGCCGCAACCCGTACTATCACCGCATGCTTCCACACCGGTTACTGCGTACGAATCAGAAACACCTACGCCAACCATGATTCCGGCGGAATGTTATCTTTGGGTGACGGTTGGTGACATGGTGTTTGAGCCCTATCCCATGCTTAAGGAGCAAGACTTTCCCATCACCCAGGTGGACGGCAAGGAAAATATTGTTCATATCACACCCCAAGGGTTTTACATGGCATCGGCTTCCTGCATAAACCAGGAATGCGTGCATCAGGGGGAAGTGACCATAAAAAACCGGGATGTGCGGATTCTGGGCAACCAGGTGATTTGCCTGCCCAATCAGGTTTTGCTGGAGCTGCTAACTCCTGAAGAAGCCCAAGTAGTATGGGATAACGCACACCGTCATGTGAAATAGAGCGGATTAATGCTTTGACCTGAATATTGCATTCACTTGTGGAAAGGCTGAGTGTAGCATGAGTTACAAAATTGGGGAATTCTGCCGTCTGCTTGGCATATCACCCGATACGATTCGCTTTTATGAACGATGCCGCCTTCTTTCCACCTCCAAGAATCCTCAGAACAAATACAGAGCTTTTACAAAGCGGGATGCGCCCGATATCTGGAACCTGCAAATGCTAAGAAGCATGGATATGAGCTTGAAAGACATGGATGATTTGCGTAAGAAAGGTACGTTTGAATCCCAGATGCGATACCTGCAATCAAGGGAAAAGGCACTTGCGCTTGAGATCGAAGCGCTCACCCTAAAGCGGGAAAGGCTTATGCAGCTTTCCCGGATATACAATGTAGCTCAGAAGATCAATCAGGCATATCTTCAGAACAAAATGCCTGCAAGCTATGCATTGTATGTCTTTGGTGACGGATGCCTCTTGGAGGAACAGCTTCTTGCGGAAGTGCCCCGCTGGATTGCCTGCCTTCCCTTTGCCTATTTCGCAGTGGAAATATCCATGGAAAGCCTGCTTGAAAAAAGAACTGTTCTTGCCATCCGCCTTGGGCTAGGCATACTGGAAGAAAACAGGGAAAGAGCCAAACTGACGATTCCCGTAGCAGCCGAATACATCCCTCAAAGCATATGCGTTTGCATAGCTGTTCAAACCCGAGATATCTTTTCGCTGACAAATGAAGACCTTTCCCCTTTGTACGCTTTTCTGGAGGAAAACCACCTGCATATCACCGGTCCGGCTTCCGGCCGCATTATTTGCTCCACTTGCCAGGCGAAAGATTCGGAATACATTATCGGGCTTTCTGTGCCTGTAGAAAAATTAACAAATACCCCTTGACCTTGGAGCGACTCCAAGGTTTATAATATTGATATATGTTTCACAATCTTTTTGTGATGCAGATGAATGCAAGGAGGGTATTTGGATGCGTAGAGTTCTTTCCCTGGTACTTGCCGCTGTGCTGGCATGCTTTGCGTTTACTGTCCCGGCCATGGCCGCGGCATACACAGCAGGCACCTACACCGCGTCTGCGCAAGGCAACAATGGTCCCGTGGAAGTAGCAGTCACCGTCAGCGACAGCGAAATCACAAAAGTGGAGGTCACATCCCACACAGAAACCCCCGGAATCAGCGACCGTCCCCTTTCGGAGATTCCAGAGGCTATCGTAGCGTATCAATCGCTTGGCATTGATGTGATTTCCGGCGCTACCAACACCTCCAAGGCGGTGCTTGCCGCTGTTGAAGACTGCATAAAGCAGGCTGGTGGTGATGTGGAAGCCTTGAAAGCAGCAGAAATTGCCAAAGCACCCGTTCAGGACGTGGAAGCCACCTATGATGTCGTCATTTGCGGCGGCGGCGGGGCGGGCCTGTCTGCGGCGCTAGCCGCCAAAGAAGCCGGCGCCAGTGTCATCATCGTGGAAAAGGCCGGCTCCCTGGGCGGAAACTCCCTGTTGGCCGGCGGTGCTTTCAACGCATGCGATCCTGGCCGGCAGGCAACTGTTGAAATGTCCGAGTCCCTCCTCAATGCGCTCAAGGGCTATCTTGATTTGAACGAGGCCGATTTCGGCACATTTGCCGATACCCTCAAGACCGTCAAGGAGCAAATCACAACCTACCTGTCCGGCGACACCTCCAAACTCTTTGACAGCCCCGAACTGCACATGCTGCACATCTACCTGGGCGGAAAACGCACGGGACTGGATGGCACGGTCATTGAGCCTGATCTTGCTCTTGCAGAAACTTTTGCCAAAAATGCCTATGACTCGCTGAACTGGGCCGCAAAATACGGTGTGGAATGGCGCGACTCCATCAGCACGGTGCTGGGCGCCATGTGGCCAAGGACCCATGGCGTGGCCAACGGAAAGATCACCATCACCTTTGAAAAGGCTGCCCGGGAAGCCGGTGTGCAAATCATGACCGATACCCGCGTAAGCGAACTCATCATGGAAGACGGGAAGGTGATAGGCGTCAAGGCTGCCACCTCGGCCGGCGCCAACGTGACGCTGTACGCCACAAAAGGCGTGGTACTGGCAACAGGCGGTTTTGCCGCCAATGCGCCCATGGTCGCACAGTACAACAATTACTGGGCCGGCCTGTCCGACAAAATGCCCTCTACCAACGCTCCCACCATCACCGGTGACGGCATTGTGATGGCGGAAGCGGTGAATGCCGCCCTTACCGGCATGGGCTATGCTCAGTTGATGCCCTCCTCCCACCCCGTGGACGGCTCTCTCTTCAGCGGTATCTGGGGCAGCGCTGAAACCCAGGTATTTGTAAACAAAGAGGGCAAACGGTTTGTCAACGAGTATTCTGAACGCGACGTACTATCCAAGGCGGCCCTTAACCAGACAGATAAGCTGTTCTTCATTATTTGTGACAACAAAATCGCCAAGAACGCCGATGTTGCTGGTATGGAAGCAAAGGGCAATGTTGTTTCCGCAAATACGCTGGAGGATCTTGCCAATAAGCTGGGTCTTCCTGCCGACGCATTCGTTAAGGAAATCGACCGTTACAACAGCTTCGTTGATGCTCAGCAGGATGAGGACTTTGGCAAGTCCTTATTTGGAGAAAAAATCGATGAACCTCCTTTTGTAGCCACTCCCCGTTCCCCCTCGCTGCACCATACCATGGGCGGCGTGACCATCGATCAGGACACCCACGTACTCAATTCCCAAGGCATTGTCATTCCGGGCCTCTATGCGGCGGGCGAAGTTGTTGGCGGCCTCCATGCCGGCAACCGCCTGGGCGGCAACGCCATGACCGAATTCCTGGTATTCGGCCGTATCGCCGGTACCAATGCCGCAGCCGGAAAATAACACCACGTCATCCAATTCAAAAGGGCTGTTCCGCAACATGCGGAGCAGCCCTTTTACCCATACCGCCATATATCGAAAATATCAAATTTTCATTTTCATAAAAATACTTATCATCTGTTTTACAGAAACCCTCAATCAATTGGCATAAAACCATGCAACGACTTACTGATAGAATAAGTCAGTTTTTCATGCCCGTCATCACGATGCCTTCCACAAAGTATTTCTGGCAGATCAGGTAGACGAGGATGCCGGGCAGGATCGACATACACGTGGAAGCCATGGCCAGCTTCCAGTCCGTGCCATAGGAGCCCGAAAATTTCTTGAGCCCAAGGGCAATGGTGTACATTCTGGAATCGGAGACATACACCGTCTGTAGCAGAACGTCGTTCCAGATGCCGATGAAGATGAACAGTGCCACCACGATGATGGCCGGCTTGATGGCGGGTGTCAATATTTGTACAAGAATCCGCATCCGGCCCGCTCCATCGATCTTCGCGGCCTCGTCCAGCTCCCTGGGCACCGTCATGATGAATTGGCGGATCAGGAAGATGTTAAAAGCACCGCCGCCTGTGAGGTAAGGCAGAATCAGAGGCCAGTAGGTTTCGCCAAGCCCAAGAAAGCGGATCCACACAATGTACAGGGGGATCAGGGTAACCATGGGCGGCAGCAAAAGTGACGCGATGCACAGGCCGAAGACGAAGCTGCGTCCCCGGAAATACAACCGAGCAAAGGAATACCCGCACATAACAGCAGTGACCGTGCCAAAGACAACGCATGGCAGCACAATGGTCATGGTGTTGAAGAAATACGAAAAGAATGTGAAGACCTCAAGCGCCTCCGCATAATTGGCAAAAATCCATCTGCCGGGAAAGAAGTTCAGCGAACCGATCTCGGGGTTGGTCATCAGCGACGAGCGGAAAATCCACCACAGGGGAAACAGTACGAGCATGGCAAAGAGAATGACAAACACCAGTGCTATCGCATTGGCAATTCGCTCCGTACGCTTTTTGCTTTTGATGCTGCTTGACATGTTACTTGTCCCCCCCTTCGTAAAACAGCCAGGTCTTGGAGGTGGCAAACAGGATCAATGTGAAAACGCCGATGATGACAAAGAAGGTGAACGAAATGGTACTGGCATAACTCAGTTCGTTGTTGATAAAGCCTGTACGGTACATCAGGAACGACATGAAGGTATACTCCGGATAGGTGGTACGGTTGCTTCCCGCATAGATGAGCGAAGGAACCACTACCTGCATGTTGGCAATCAGGCTCATCAGCAGATTGTAGAAGATGATGGGTGTCATGCAGGGAAATGTGATATGGATAAGGCGCTTAAAAAAGGATGCGCCGTCTATTTCAGCAGCTTCGTGGTATACCCGGGGCACATTGCCCAGCCCCGCCAGGAAAATGACGATCAGGTTTCCGCTTGCCCAAACGGCGATCACTGCCAGGGAGGGAATAATGAACTTTGAATCCACCAGAAAGGCGATCTTCGGCAGTCCGCTTTGGACAAGAATGGCGTTCAAAACACCGAAGTCCGGATTGAACAAAAGCGCCCAGCTCATGTACACAGCCATGGCAGGGATGATGTAGGGTACGTAGAAAATCGCTCGGAAGAAGCTCCTGGCAGGCACCTTGCGGTTTAAAAGCATGGCAACCGTCATGGAGTAGATCATGCTGATGCACACGGTCAGTACCGCATACAGCACTGTCACCTTCACCGACGTCCAGAAAAACATATCTTTGGTAAAAAGCCTGATGTAATTGTTCAGCCCCACGAAGACGGGCTGCGGCATGATGGCTGTCCATTTGAAAAAGGATAGAATGAATACCGATATCAACGGCAAATAGGTGATGAACGTTAGCCCAAGAAAGGCGGGGATCAGGAACAGCTTTGCCGCGCGCGCTTCTTGACGAGCCATTTTGGAAACCGGTCTGGCAAATCTTTTCATCTCAGCACCCCATCTTTTTTGGGATCCGCCCGCGAGATTACGCGGGCAGATCCCGTCGGAATGAACTTGGATCAGAGGCCTTGATTGGCGGCAATCAGCGCATCCAGGTTCTTGGTAATGGCATCGGTTACCTTTTCGTTTCCGCTCCAGCAGGGAGCCAGAATGGTGCTGAGCGCGTCGTTGAACAGGTTGGTTCTGTTTACCCAGTACCAGGAGGTGGGCCGTGCGTTGTTCATGGCATAGTCCACAACGGCGGACTTGTACTCATCATAGGGCGGGAAGTTGGGGTTTTCCACCCACTTGCGGGTAAGAGCCTCATCTAGGTAGAAGCTGGACAGCACCGGCATCCAGATACCGCTCTGGATCAGGTTCCAGGAATTTTCCTCCTTGGCGTACCACTTGAGCCACTCCATGGCTGCATCCTGGTTCTTGGAGGTGGAGAAGGCCACGTTTACACCGCCGGTGTTCAAGGTCACCTTATCCTTCATGTAGGGCAGCACGCCTACAC
>JAEZLW010000109.1 GCA_023415145.1 Bacillota bacterium
GGGTTCTGAAGCTGAGCGCTGCCAGTGGCGGATGAAGCGAAGCGGAGGAAGCGAGCGAAACGAGCAGCGCAAGCGGTAGCGAAGCGGTGCGACGATTGAGCCGCCGGGGTTGCGAACGGCAGTGAGCAGTGCGACGATTGAGCCAGATGGAGTTTCACCCCTTCATTGCATCCCCAAAGCAAACGAGCTTAATCTTTCTTTTTCATGAATGCAAAAAAGGTCACACGTGACTGATGGTAAAATTTTGGGTTCGCATCCGCGCATATTCCGCGTTTCGTGGGGTATGCTAGCATTGGGGCGGATGATCCGAAAGGATCGTTTCGAACCGGCGCATGAAGGCCTTTCATTCCTTTTTTTCAATGTAGACGTGGATTGAAAAGCGCCTGTGTGGATGTGAGAGAGATAAAGAAGCTGTGCATGTGCCCGTTCGATTGCGGCAAGTAAACTTTTCCTTTTTTTATAGGTGGTTTGCTTTTTCCCGCAGGCCCTGAAAGGATATTCCGTAACGGAATATCCTTTCTTTACGTCTGCTTCGCCGACTTTCAACCAAATGCGCTGCATTTGGTTGATTTTTTGCACGATTCACTTGTAAAGCCTGCGGCCTTACGGTCAGTGAATCATGTAAGGAAAGCTTGCTTCGCAAGCGCCCCGCCC
Organism: Bacillota bacterium; assembly: GCA_023415145.1. GTDB lineage: Bacteria > Bacillota > Clostridia > Christensenellales > Aristaeellaceae > JAEWAH01. The sequence goes on from JAEZLW010000109.1 coordinate 655, forward strand.
ACCCGGCAAAGCCGGGTGGAATGATTACAACGAGAAGGCTGCGACCCCTTCGTTGCACCCCACAAAGGGATTAAAAATTCTACTGTCTATATTCTCTATTTCTTTTCGCAATCAAAGATTTTTCGATATACTAAAAAACCTCATCTTTTGTATTGACAACTATATCGCCTTCCGATATAATTACATCGTCTTCCGTTATATCGGCGGACGTTATATCGGAGGCGAAAATATGACTGAAACGATTGTATTGACAGAGGCTGTGTATTACATCCTGCTTTCCCTGTTTGAGCCTTTGCATGGCTACGGCATTATGCAAAAGGTGGAAACGCTCAGCCGGGGCCGTGTGAGGCTTGCCGCCGGCACGCTGTATGGAGCTATCAACACGCTGCTGGAAAAGCAGTGGATCAAGGCGCTGCCGGGGGAAAGCAGCAGCCGGAAGAAGGAGTATGTCATTTTGGAGGAGGGAAAGCAGGCGGTTATCAGCGAGATCAGCCGCCTTCGGGAGCTGCTTCAAAACGGCGAAATGATCACGGGAGGGGCAAAGTAATGAAACATATAGTCAGAAGAATGTTTTTCGTTTGGGATTATGAGAAACAAATCGCGTGGCTCAATGAAATGGCGGAAAAAGGGTTAAACCTTACAAGCGTCAGCTTTAACAAGTATGTTTTTGAAAAAGGTACGCCCGGTGCATACAGCTACCGCATGGAATGGCTGAAGCACTGGCCATCGCATCCCCAAAGCGTATCCTACATCCGCTTTCTTCAAGAAGCGGGTGTGGAATACGTGGCTTCCTTTAAAAAATGGGCGTATTTCAGAAAGAAAACAACGGAAGGTGCTTTTGACCTTTACAGCGACTTGGATTCAAGAATCGGCCACCTCAGGCGGATCATTACGCTGGTGATCTGCCTGCTCCCGCCGCTGCTTTTTGGCTTGATACTGAATGTCTGGCAATGGGCAAAGCATGGACAGATGGGCAATGCCGTTGCCTCCGGAATGCTGGCAATCGTACTGTTTTCTTTTGTGGCCGGGCTGATGAAGATCACAAAACAGCAGCGGCATTTGAAAAACGAGCGGATATTGAGAGAGTAGGAGAAAGAAGGATTCCAGTGAAAAAAAGGTTTCTCAGGTTTTCCATGCCTATTGGTCTGCTGATTTATGTTGTGTACACGATAGGCAAACGGTATGTTCCATTGGGCGATGCGCTTGCAATCGTCTTATGCGGCATATCCATTGTACTCATGATGATCGGCCTCATCTATCATGGCTGGTGCTTTGGCAAGGGGAAAAGCCCCTATGCCAAATAGAAAGAATGAGATTTTCAACAGGCTTATAAATCATACAAATGAGAAAGGGATTGCGGCACTAAGGGCATATCATGCAAAAAACTGTTCAAGAAGAAGGATTTCGCGCCTACGGGCGTGACCAAAGGGCTTTCCGGTCGGTCCGGCCTGCTCAATAGTCGCATTGCTTCCTGCCGCTCGTACTGCTCCTTTTCGCTGGCCTCCTCCGCCCCTCCCATATCCGCCACAGGCGGGGTCAGGGTTTCGGAGCCTTTGGGAACCTTCGGATGCCTACTTCTTAAATACTTAGGCTTTTGTACGATTTAGTGCGTCAGCCACATTTCCTTTATACGTCATACTCCATCTGCTTCTTCGCCTTCTCCAAAAGCTTAAGCGAAGACGTGATATCAGGGGTGTATTCCGCGATGCCCACCCGCATTTCGAAGCTTACGCGGCGGCGCTTGCCCATATCCGAAAGCTCCAGCGCCTGTATGTTTTTGCGCACCCGCTCCACCACGATTTCGTGGGCCGTTACGTTGGTAAAAATCAGCGTTCCCCACTGAAAGGGCTTGTCGTCCAATAGGTATACGGCGTCCTCCGCCCGAAGTGACGCGCTGATGGTTTCGGAAATGCGGCTCACCAGATCCTCCATGCGGGGTTTGCCCAATATGAGCTCCAGCTCCCTGGGGTAGCGCAGCTCCCAAATCAGCAGGGTTAAATGCATGTTGTACCGGGTGGCGATGCGCATGTAGATAAAGCCTTCCAGATCATAGGCCCTGAGGTTTTTGAGCCTGGTTGTAACATCAATGGTCGTAAGCTCCTGAATTTGTTCATCCAGCTTCGTAAGGCTCATGTGCAGCCTGTTGGTCTGCTGCCCGAAAACGGCGATACAGCTTGAAAACAGGGGTGTCCAGACGACCCAGAAATAAGTGTAGTTTTCAACCGCCGTGCCCCTAGTCAGCGACATGTAGATCACGTAGGACACATACCCGAAAATGAGGATGATGTTGGCCACCAGCCCGGCCGTCAGCGTCGTGAAATAGGTGAAGATGGCGATGGCCACGGCCACGCACAGAATGCCGACGTTGATGCCAAGGTGCACACCATCCCCGGCGATGAAGATGATCCCAACGAACATCAACCCCAGCAGCAAAAGGAAGGCGATGTCCGTGATTGCGGAAGTGCGGTTCCATTTCATGTTACTTCTTCCCCCTGTGTTTCATCATCATCATGCTGAAGGCGAACAGCGTCAGCAACAGCACGCCGCCGGCCGCAAGGCTCAGGCCCAGCACATCCTGCCGTGCCAGCATCCTCCACGCCACGGGGGCTACGGCGGCATTGTCCTGCTTGAAGCGGAAGGAATGGGCGGCCTCGTCACTGGCGACAAATCCGTCGCCGTACACCTTCCATAGGCCATCCACACTGCCCAGATAGGGAAGCGTTTTGAGCATGGCCTCGTCGCTGACGCCGCTTATTACAAGCAGTGCACGCTTTTGCCCGGTAAGGGGTGAATACAATAGTTGCGCGCTGCCAAGCCGTGCGCCGAAGGATGGCGCGATGAGCATTTTTTCGTTGGATTCGATGGTTAGGCCATCCGGACTGAACCCAAAAAACAATTCCTGATTGAAGTCCTGCACGATCTGGTTCACGCCATACCTGCCGATGGAGATGATGTTGGCGGCGGGCAGGCTGCCCTTTTGAATGCCGCGAAGCACCTGCACCGAGCCGGAATTGCCGGTAACGTAGCGGCCGATGGTCAGCAGCATCCGCCGCAAGAGTTCATAATCGGCACCGGAAGGATGTAAGGGCAGCACCACCGCCACATTGTTGAGACTGCCGTCCAATACAAACGGGCTGGGATAGTTTTCAAAGAGCAGGCCCTGCACGTCCACAGAATTCAGTTTGAGCATGCTATCTTGGGATACATAGGCCCAGGGCGTCTCCTCCTGACGCAATGTGCACCACAGGTCTTTGATCTCCAGATCGAATGCGACACGAACGGAAAAGCTGCCGGACACCTTGATATCTGTCGGGATGGAAAGCGTCAAATTGTCGCCCCGTGCCAACTCCTGCGACAGTTTTTTGCTGCCGATGGGGGTTTCGTTGATGTACACCGTAACCAGCGACCGGTCGAAATCCAGGTTTTCCGCATAGCGGAACACAAGGCGTATCTGGCTATCCTCAGCCAAAGCGCGGTTTTCAGGAAACGGGATGTAAAAGCTGGCGTTCTGCCGGAATACACCTTTTACATACGTGCCGCTGTCCGTGAGCAGCTTGTAAGGCTCCATCTGGGCGGCGGGGGTGAGCACATTGGTATCTTTTGAAAGGCCGACCCACGTGTCTTGAAGCTGGCTCATGTAAAAAGCATTGGCAAGCAGCCTTCCCAGCAAAGCCATGGCGGCATCGTCTGCGCCTATGGCGGCCAGCACGTAGCGGTCTTCCCGGCTTAACAGCACAAGTGCGAGGCCTGTTTGCGCAGCAGACATCTGCTCCTTAGTGAGAATAGCCGATACTCCGTCCGCCAATTGGTCAACGCGGGAGATGTATATCTGATAAGGCACCTGAAACAGCGCATCGCCTCTTAGGTCTATTGATAGGCCCATCTCCTCATAAAACAGCCGGGCGTTGCCTGACATGCCAGCCATGGCCATGGCCAGGCAGGACAGTGTTGAATCGGCGGCATCGCTGCTTATGACAAATGTGCTTTGTTTATTGGAAAGCGCATCGATGCTTAAAAACTGCTTGTACAGCGCTGCGGTGCTGCCGATGACGGCCTGCGGCCTGTAGGAAAGCGTAACGGCGGAATCCCTGAAAACATTCATCCAGTTGGCTTTGGATACGTCATCCACACAGGGCTCTGGATAGTAAGCGCGGATGTATGTTTCCACAGTCAGGTAATTGACGCCTTCCCGGATGGTTTCAGGCGGAAGGGTGATTTCCTCCCTTCGTTTTTCGCCGCCGGTCAAAGGAATGAAGCCGGAAAACACCTTTTGCCCGTTGACCGATACGGTATAGGTGGAATATTCCGCAATGGCAAGCTGCGTGGCATTGTAGCTCATGGTAAGCACCGCCTGCTCCACCGCCCAATCGCCGGCGTAGAAGCTTTCGGTAAAGCCGGAGAACAAGCCGGTCATAGCATGATCCGCCGAAAAGGCCTGTTCAAAAGTATATGGCTGCAAGGGAACGGACTGGGCAGCGGGAATCCCCGCTGCCCAAAGGACCGGCAGCAATAACAGAACAAGGCCTCTTTTCAATACCTGCTTCTTCATTAAAACCTCTCCGTCTTGTACCATTTTGTTTCCCGGTGAAGCAGTACATCGGTAAAGTATTTGTACAGGCCGTATGCGGCGACAATCATCCACAGTTTGGAATAGGTAAAGTACATCAGCACGATCACGCCCAGGTTGTAAAGGTTCAGCTCGCCCTTTTCCGTGCTGATGGTTACATATGTCCCCAGTATGAACAGCAGGATGGCCAGGAACCACAACAGATTGCTGAACCCGGCCAGTGTGGTGTGAGCCCAGCCTACCGCGTACAGCAGAAGGACGCTGTCGGATATGATCAGGGAGGTTAAAAGCAAAAAATAGATGGAGAGAAAATACAGGAGATCAAAGCGTATTTTTTTTGCTTTGGGCGTAAATAAAAGCGGAAGGTTTTTGATGATGACATATACATTGCCCTTGACCCAGCGGGTACGCTGCCTGAACCAAACCTTCAGCGTTTGCGGCTCCTGCTCCCAGGTGACGGCGCTGGGCAGAAACTTGATGCGGTAGCCCATCATATAAATGCGGAAGCTGATCTCCGTATCCTCGGCGATGGCCTTTACATCCCAGCCCCCGATGGTTTCGATGATGGACCGCCTGATGATAAAGTTGGTGCCCGGAATAGTGCACAACCCGAACAGGTACCACCGTCCCGCCTGGGCCATCCATTGAAATGCAAGGGTTTCGATGTTGATGAACCTGGTAAGCAGGCTTGCGTTTTTGTTTCTGGTGCGAAACTTGCCGATCACGGCGCCCAGTGTATCATCCCCTGTGATTTCTGCCACCAACATGGAAAGCGCCCCTCGTTCCGGCGTGTTGTCGGCATCATAGATCACGATATACTCGCCCCGGCACCTGGCTAAGCCAATGTTCAGTGCGTTGGATTTGCCTTTGCCGCCGGCCAGCTTGTCCGTATTGATGATGACAAGGTTCCTGGCATTCAGTTCCTGCTTTAGCATGTCCAACAATGCAGCGCTGTTGTCGGTGGAATTGTCGTTGATGATGATGATTTCGTAGCGGTCCTTGGGATACTCGAAGGAAAGCAATGCTCTGACCGTTTGCGTGATCACCCTGCCCTCGTTGTAGGCCGGGACCATGATGGATACCATGGGAAAGGATTTGGGAATGCGTGGCGGCTGCTTTTCGCATGTTAGGTAATAGCGGTATCCGGCTACGATCAATGCCACATTCATCAGCAGCAAAAGCCAAATGCAGATCAGGGCCACCAGCATCATGCCATCCAGAACGTTCATACCTTGAGCCCTTTCACCTGTAAAACTTGCGCCGGTACAAAAAATATCCGCCGGTTAGCAGCCCGGAGAAAACAATCAGGCTGATCAAAACAATCACCAGAAGCGTTTGGTTTCCGGCGGAAAAGAAACGGTCAAAGCTGGTTTGAACCGCTTCCCGGTAGACAAACGTTTCATCTACCGGCTGCTCGTTGTAGACAAACGGGCTGCCGGCCACCATCTTTTGAAGGCTTGCAACCATCACCCATTTGTCTGAGATCAATTGAAGCGTTTGATCAAACTCCCCGGGCGTTTTGGCAAGGGGCAGGATCACCTCAACATCCATGGGCAAAGGCCCGAAGGTGTCAGCAGTGCTTGACAGATTCGAAAAAGCGTTCAGGGACAGGGGGTAAGGGGACACAATCCCGTTTGCCAAGACAATCCCCTGCTGCTCAAACGCCTCTCGGGCGCGGTGAAGCCTGTCTTCTATGTTTTCTACCTCACTTTCCGCCGAACGGACAATGGGGTCATGCATCACCACAGCGCCGCCCCTGGACTGAACATAGCGAAGCACCTGCGTATAGCGCAGGTACGCGGGATAGGAAAGGTTTTCATACACGGGCATAGCGCTGACGGTAAAGGGATAGCCGCGGGCATACAGTTTATCCGCCATATGGCACAGCATGCCCAGATCGGAAAACGGATACACATCGTCAATGAGCAAAAACAGGCGGCCCTGTTCAGAGCTGCCTAAAAGCTGCCGTACAATAAGGCCAAGAGCCAACGGCTGTAGTTCATCTGCAACAAAATTGGGCACATAGGCAGCGGAGGCCTGGATGACGCCATAGGGAAAGCTTCCCCGAAGGGGAAAAACCAATTCCCCTACCGCCGTACCCGTATACTGCGTGATGAGATGCGTTTGTTCATTAAAATGCACAGAGGATCGAAGCTGCCCGATATGCAATACGCCATGAAGGCCGTGGGAGGTTTCAATTTGAAGCTTATCCGCCGGCAGACCTACGCATAGTACGGGAATCCCTGCGGCCAGGCCGTCTGAAACAGGCTTGCGGGCAGTTGTCACCAATGCTTTGCAGCCTATGATGGAGTCTTCATTATATTCTTCTTCGAAGACCGCTTTAACGTCATACCCGCAGGCGGTTAAAACATTCGTAATGGACTGATGCTCGCTTTCCAGCCGGTATACCAGCAGAACGGGCCGCCCGGCACCCTGAGCACAAAACGGCAGCACCAGCAAAACAATCATTGCCGTTATCAAAAGAAGCATTTTCACACCGGCACCTCTCCCTTGATGAGGAAAATGAAACAGCCTGTGAAAATACCTTGCCCGCATCTAGCGCCAGTAATGCCATGAGATTGTCAAAAGAATATGCTTGCAGCGTTTGCGCATCTGCAAAAGCGCCATACACCGGGCTTTTTTCGTCCATGACCTGGAAGGGAAGCATGCGCTCAATCGCTGCGCTGTATAATTCCGCGTCGTATTCGCTGGCGCCAATCAGCGCGCACAATGCATAAATGGCTGTAGACTCCCTGTCAGTGAGAGGAGTACCGCTTAAATCATATATGGAATAGAGTTTGCCCCTTTGAAGCGCCTTCTTGATGTATTCGACGGTTTGTATTGGACAGGAGTCCGCTTTGGATAAATGATAGGCAGTCAGCAATGATTCCACCATGGGCACATTTTCGGATTCATAACATTGCTTTTCCAAGTTGTATCGTGTATCAAAAAAGGGGAACGCATCGCCAAGGTAACCGTCCATCACCAACTCCCTCATATTTTCCATTACTTGAAGCCAGCGCTTGTCATAGGCGGAAATTATGTTCATCGTGTAAAAATCCGAATAGCACAGCGTGGCATAGCCGCCCGCCTGCTTGTATTGGTCATCGAAAAAGTCCACAAGCACTTGATTTCGGACATTTGTATCATACAGGCGCTTGGCATAGAGAATGGCTTGATCATGTATGTCCGGCAGTTGGAATGCGTCTTGACCTTCCAGCATGGCGCGGATCAGGCGCAGGTCGTCAACAGCCGCGTTCACCTTATATACTCTCCCGTCTTCCTCAAGGCGGTACGATAGAATGCTCCCGGTGTCCAAATGATCCTGAACAAAGGCAATCACGTTTTGTGCCATGGCTTTGTTCTTTGTCTGTGTGTAATAGGAAAGCATCAATCCCTGTGATTCACTCAAAACGGAATGGCCGGCAGCCCAATCAGTGTTCTCTTTCAAGGGCAGGTAATTTGTAAACACCCCGCCTTCGCTTTGCAGCTTTTGCTCCACAAACTGAAGGCAGAGTTCTTCTACGCCGCTCACATAAGCAACGCTTTGAGCAGGGAGAAGCATGGTAAAAAGAAGGGCTGTACCTACTACGAGCATTTTCACTGCCATGTATCGTTTCATGATGCCACCGCCTGTACTTGCTTTGCCGCCGCCTTTTCCATGGCCGACTTTTGCCTTGCCATGCTGAACCTTGTTATCGCTGCGCCAAGAAGTATGAACGCGGATACGTCGAAAGCCACATTGTACAAAAACATATGCTTGGCCAGGTCCGCGTCACCGGCGCCAATAATGGAAACGCCAATCTGGGAAAGCCCCATCAGCAGCACACTCAAAAGAATGATCGTCCGTTGCCTGTCTTTATAGCTTGCCGCCAGCACTGATCCGAAAAACAACAGGATGAAGCCTGCTGTTTTGGGCACCCATGCCTTTTTGACGGTGCTGTACAGGGAAAAGTAGCTTGCTTGCGCTCCGGGGTCGTATCCTGCGCCTTTCTCATAATTGCCGATGGATTCGGGGCGGATGGCGTTTGCGCTCCTTACCGCCTCGTTCAGCATGGCAATCAACTGACCTGGGTGCAAGACATAGTATTTGGCGATGGGCAAAAACCCAACCTTTGTGTAAAAGTCGTCCTTCAGCATGGGGTCACGAACATCAATGACCGGATTTCTGTCATAGTAGATGGTCTTGTCCAAAAGGGCGTATTGGGGATTGATGTTAAAATCCTCCAGCGCCTTTTCCGGGTTTTCGGAAGTCATGAGCACCCCCCGGGTCATGGCATGATAGGCGTTTATTTCCACAAACTCCCGGGGAATCAGTATGTAGACCAGTATGCCGGCGGCAGCCAACAGGGCGGCGAAGCCTCTGCGCGTCCAGTTGAGCCTTTTGCGCAAAGAAAAATCCTTTTCAGGCGTGTTCAGTAGCAGGCACAGCAGGCCCAGCAATACGCCCAGCGGTGCGAATTGCTGCTTGGAGCAGACAAGGATCAGGCTGTTGGCCACAAATATAATGAATAACAGCATCTTGTTGCCCCATCCGCCTGACAGCAGCAGGGCGCAGGCGACGGCGGAAAGAAAGCTGACAAAGGCCAGCCCTTCCGCATAGAAGGAATTGAAGTAAGCCAAATAACCCACATCGGCAAATATAAGTACAGCTATCAGCGCGATCAGGTAAGCGTAAACGCCTTTCGCCCGCAGTGTGGCATACTTGGTGATGAGATAGACAGCAGCTACGCAGTAGAGTGACAATATTGCCGCCTGAAAACGGATGTCGAAGATGCCGTCCTGGCCTGTGAAAAGCTTGTCCAGCGCGATGCCCAGCGCAATGAGCGGCGATTGTGCCGATTGAAAGCCGGAGGCAAACTCATTGTAGTATTGATAAAGTCCATATTCTTTACTGAAATAGCTGAAATACTGGCCGGTCTCGTATCTGTCAAGCTTGTACAGCCCATTGCCTACCATGATCCTGTAAAAGTCACCGTTATCCGCCATGCCGATCACCGGCGAAAGAAAAAGAAGGCTCAGTAAAAGGATGGCTGTCATAAGAGCGGCCAGCGATGCAGGCGACGGCAGCTTCATGCGTGCCAACTCCCTTCCCCCTTTCATGATGCCGGATAAAGTGTCACTCGACAGATTCTCATTGTAAAGAACGAAGAGACATAAATCAATGTAAATTCATCACAAAACAGGAGCATATACATGTATGCTTGAAGGGAGAGGTGTTTATCAAACCCCTCTCCCCAAAGCCTTTTTTGAAAAACATGGTGCGAGTGAATATCTGCCAATGTGCTAAACACGGGTCAAAATATCCCTGACGGCACATGATTCCTTTGCATTGTATCAATTACGTTTTCGTTACCCATTCAGGTATGCATTCATTTCCGCCGTCAGCTTTTGAAGGAGTGCGTTAAAAACCTCTTGATGGTGCGATGCCTCTGTCTCATCTTGCGCTTGAAGCGCCTTTTGCAGTTTTGCGGCTGTTTCATACAGCCGCTTGGCTCCGATGCTGCCCGATGTACCCTTGATCTTGTGAACGATCTGTACGGCTTGTGCATAATCCTTCGCCTGCATCCGTTCATGAAGCATTGAGGCTACGGCACTGTTTTCCTCCTGATATTCCAAAAGCACCATGCGGTAGATTTCCTCGCTGCCGCCGATCCTGCGAAGACCTTCAGCAATATCCAGTACCGGTCCGCCGTCATCTGTTTCGATGGGAACAGCCACCTCTGCGGCATGGCCTGCATTCCCCTTCAGCAGTTCTAAAATGGTAGCAATAAACTGGTCCGGCTCGAAGGGCTTGCTGATGTAATGATATATTCCGTGGCTTTGACACTTTTCCTCAACACCTACTACAGCATCCGCCGTCATGGCCACGATGGGTATGTCCCTGTCAGTTTTTCGGATGATGTCGCTAGCGGTATACCCATCCATCACCGGCATATGGATATCCATCAAAATCAAATCCAGATCCTTGCGGTTATCTGCAAAGTACGTACAGGCCTCCTGGCCGTTGTTTGCCTTGGATACACGGAAACCAGCCTGCTCCAGGATGGTCTGTGCGATGAACTGATTTGTTTTATTGTCCTCAACCAGCAAAATGTGGAATGGGAAGGATGCTTTGAGCGTATTCTGTTCTTTTGCAGCCGATTCCGCTTTGGGTGGATTGATGCTGAATAGTTCGATGATGCCGTTGTACAGAACGGAGGGGATGATGGGCTTGGTTATACCAAACTCAATTCCTGCCTCCTCCAATTCATCAAAAAGATCCTCCCGAGCCATTGGGACAATGAGTATGCTCTTGAAGGGCTGCCTTACAAATGACAGCTTCCTTGCCTTGCTTAAAAAGGCAATGCCTCCGTCCCTTGGGGTCATGTGGTCTACCATCAGCAGGTTGTAAGGGGTATCATCGTCTTGTGACGACTTGCGCATCATCCGTATGGCCTCCTCCTCGGAAAAGGCGCAATCCGATACAATCCCAAAGGAACGGAGGCAGTCTTGGAGCATGGCCACAGCATTTTCACTCTTGTCCAGCACCAGCGCTCTGATGTGCCTGAAGCAATCGGACGCCATCATCAAGGCAACGGAATTTGCCTTGTCTTCATCTGCCGCAAGGGGCAGCCGTACGCAAAAAACCGAGCCTTCATTCAATATGCTGCGGACTTCGATTTGTCCGCCCATCATATCGGAAAGACTTTTCACAATGGACAAACCCAGACCCGTGCCGCCAAAGCGGCGGTTGATACTGGAATCACCCTGGTCAAAGGGAATGAACAAATGGTTGATCTGCTCCTGATGCATGCCTATACCGGTATCCTTGACGCTGAATTCCACCAGGCAATGATTGTTTTCTTTGCCGGCGGTGCGAACTGTGAGGGATACAGATCCCTTTTCCGTGAATTTCACGGCATTGCTTAAGAGGTTGAGCAAGATTTGCTCGATCCTCGCCGGGTCGCCCAGAAAAAATGAGGGCATATCCGGCTCCTTGTTCATTAAAAACTCTATTCCCTTCTCCTCTACCCGGACTGAAAGTATGTTTACAATCCGCTGCAGCAGCTTGTCCAGTTCGAAGGAAATTACTTCGATTTCCATCTTCCCGGATTCTATCTTGGAAAAATCCAGGATATCGTTGATCACGCCCAGCATGTTTCTTGCTGCTTGGTTCAGCTTGTCCAGGTAGATGTTTTGAGTAGGGGTGACGCCTGCCTTTTTGACCAGGTAGGACATACCCGTAATGGCGCTGAGCGGTGTCCTGATTTCGTGGGACATCCTTGCCAGGAAAAGCGATTTGATCTGATTCGCCTGCTCTGCCTCTTCTTTTGCAGCCTTTAGCTCCTCCTGCGTTTTCTTTCGAATGGCTACCTCGTGCCGGAGCCGCACGATCCAGAAAAGGGATACGGTCAATACCAGGACGATGATTGCGCCAATGATTACCACAGCCCTAACGATGCCCGAATAATCAGCTTCCTTTTGAACGCCGATCCATTTGTTGTTGATTGCGATTTTTTCTTCCGCACTAATGCTGCGCAGCGCTTTGTTCAAAATGGATGTAAGCTCCGGCCAATCGTTTCTGACGGCAAAATGAAGTGCTTGCGGCTTTTCGGTATTTATTGGAACATACTTCAGGTTTGTAATGCCATTGGCTCTGGCAAGATAGATTGAAGTGGTAAGATTGCCGATAAAGGCTTCTTCCCTGCCATCCGATACGGCATGAAGTGCTTCGGGCACGGCAGGATACGGGCTGAGGGAGATGCTTTTGTATTCTTGCAGGAAGCCTTGGTGGGAACTGGGGACCTGCACCGCGACGCGCTTGCCGGCCAAATCGTCGAAGGATTTGATGATGTTGTTGTCTTCATGGAGAAAGATGACCCTTTGAAATGTATAATAGGAGTCGGAGAACAAAAAATATTTTTCACGTTCAGGTGTTATGGAAACGCAGGGCAATACATCCAATTCCTTTTCAATGGCTTTCTCATGTGCCTGAGACCAGGTGAGGCCCGTGGCAGGGAGCATTTGAAGGCCGGTTCTCCTGCATATCAGCTCTATGTAATCCGCCGTGATGCCCTTGTATGTTCCGTCGGAATCAATGAACTCATATGGGATGAATGTAGGATCCACCCCAAGGTATATGACAGGATGATTGGAGATAAATTCTTCTTCCTCCGCAGTCAAACCGATATCCATTTTTGTTCCGGCTGCTGCCAGGGGAATAAAAGCTAGTGAAATAAGTGTACAGCAGAAAAGCCAGAGGGCCATCAGGCAACGGGAACATCGCTTGATTTTCATAGAGCTGTTCCTCAAGACCGTTGTTGAACGAAGGCATCGACAATTTTTTTGATATCCGCCTGTATTTCAAAGAAAGCATCCACGATTTCGGGGTCAAAGTGTTCTCCCTTTTCCTTCGCGATCATCGCCAGCGCTTCCTCGTGGGTATATGCGGCTTTATAGACCCTTTCGCTGACCAGCGCATCATATACGTCAATAATCGCCATCAGCCTGCCTGACAGAGGAATATCCTTGCCGGCAAGGTTATTGGGATAGCCCGAACCATTGAATTTTTCATGATGTGTCCCCGCAATTTCCATGGCCGTGCGGATAAAGGAAAGGCTGCTGCCAATGCTCTCCTTGGAGCGAAGCGCTTCCACGCCGTAAATGACATGCTTTTTCATGACTTCAAATTCTTCATTGGTCAGCCTGCCGGGTTTTAAAAGTATGCTATCGGGAATGCCTACTTTGCCGATGTCATGCAGCGGGGCGGTGTTGAACAGTTCTTCGATATACGTCTCCGTCAATATTGCCTTGAAATGCTCTTTGGCGCGTAGATGCTCACAAAGCGCTTTCATCATCCACTGGGTCCGCCTTGTATGATTGCTGGATTCAATATTACGTACTTCCAGCAGGCTGACAAGCGCATGAATCGCTACATCCCGTGTCAGATTCAGCTCTTGTGTTCTCTCCTGCACCGCTTTTTCAAGCATAAAGTTATGCTGCTCCAACGTATTGCGTGCGTTGGCAAGGTTGCTGTGCAGCTCGATTCTCTTGCGCAGGGAACGCAGGTTCAGCGGCTTGCGTATATAATCCAGGGCGCCAAGTTCCAGTCCCCTGATTTCATTGTCGATCTCATCGTAGTTTGTTAATATCAGCGTGGCGATTTTTTTATTTTCCGGATTCCTGCCCATCGCCTCCAGCACTTCAAACCCGTTCATGCGGGGCATGTTCAAGTCGAGAATCATAATGCCGATTTCCGGATTCTGTTGAAGGCAATCCATAGCTTCCACGCCGTCATAGGCAACCAGCAAGTCATAATCCTTGAGCATGTTCTTCAAAAGCATTATATCTGCCTTGGAGTCATCAACAAGCAGTACCTTCATCCCCATAACCTACCTCCCGAGCATCAATATGGATCATGACCGTTTAGTATCATGTTTCCCTTTGTTTCCACCTCTTTAAAGAAAGCCTCGATGGTCATTTCCTTGCGCATCACACGGCCAAGGCCGGGCTCGTATACTTCCTCTTTCACTGTTTGCCAATCCGGTACGGGAACGTCGATGCTGGGGGCAGCAAAGCCTTCCATAAATGCCATGTATTCGGGATGGCTTTGAAAAATCGGGCTGTTTGCCATGTCGATACGGATGGGCATACGGAAAGGATAATACGCATCATGCTCGGGGCTGTATTCACCGTTCATGATTTTTTCCTGCGCCGGAATGGAAACCATATATCGGATAAACTGAAAAGCCTCCTCTCTTGCATTGCTGTCAATACCGGTAGGAATGGTCAGCATCATGGGTCCCACTTCGGCGCACAGGCCGATATCCTTCAGGTTGATTATTCCTACTTGAAAAGGAGAACCGTTTTTCTGTATGTCCGTTACGCCCCAGATTCCTTGTATTTCAAATGCAACTTCCTGGTCTCGAAAATGGGACATTACTTCAAGGCCGGTGTCTTCACGCCAGGTAGGCTGTGCGTGCTTCCCCAGCATATCCCTGTAAAAGATCAATGCCGCTGTTGCTTTTTCATTGTTGATGGCCACTGTTTTTCCATCAGCGCTTACAAGTTGTGAGCCAAATCCGTAGATGAATTGGTTGACCATCCAGGAAACATCGTTGCTGTCGGCCCCCACCAGCCCGATGCCGTAGGCATCTGTTTTTGCTTCCACTTTTTCCAGGGCATCTATCAATGCATCGGGGCTGTTGATAGCGGAAGCGTTCACCCCTGCCTTTTCCAATAGGGTTTCATTGTACAAAAGACACATGGAATGCCCAAGCCAAGGCACACCATACACCGTATCCCCCTCCTTGCCCAAATCCCATATGCTGGGCTGAAACAAAGCCTGTATACCGGAAAAGGATGCGGTAAGATCCATTAGGAAGCCCTTGCTGCCGAAGTATTTGACATATCTGTAAGGAAGAACGAAAATGGTCTTTGAATTGTTTTCTAGCAAGGCTCTGATATCATCAATGTCTTCGTTGCCATTTTCCATGAAAATGGTACTGCCAGGGTTTTGTTCCTGGTTGTATGCCTCAACGATTTTTCCGATAGCTTCTCCCCGGCCGGAATATCCTTTCCAGGTGATTCGAAAGTTCAAGACTTCTTTGCCAGAAACCAAGGCTTCTTTCTCGGTCTCATGCGGCGAAAAAAACACAAACAAGACCGTAAACACGGCCACAATCAGCAACGCGATAAAGACTACGATCTTTTTTACAGCCAAGAGAAGCATCCCCTGTCCAAAACGGGCACTGGGTGAACAGTTTGCTCAAAGAAATATCATCATGGTAATGTTTACACTATACTACTAAAAGCAGCAAAAATCAACAAAAAGCAATGCGTCAGGCATAACTTGAAATGGTGACGAGAGGATTTTCGCAATTTGAGGATATCTTTATCCTGCATCCTGAACAGCCGCCATTCCTTGTCCGGCACTTGTAAAATACTCTTGCTGTGTGTATAATGAATCGTATGCTCTGCGCTTGGGATGATGGGATGTATTGGATGTCCTTTATAAGGACTTAAGGTACATCCCTTGCCCAGTTTGGCACGGGGTGCAAGCAACCCAAGGAGGTGACCTGGCTTTTAGCCAGCGGTATGGCGGACACAGAAAGAATGCTGATTACCGGCGGAACGCCGCTGATGGGGGAAACCAGGGTAAGCGGCGGCAAAAATACATCGGTGGCGGTGATCCCTGCAATATTGCTCAGCAGCGAACCCTGCACCATCGAGAATCTGCCGGATATTGAGGATGTGAACGCCCTTATCGCCATCCTCCGCTCATTGGGCGCCAGGGTGACATATGAACCTGGGAAATATATGACGGTAGACCCTCGGCCTGCGGAGGGTATCCACGTTTCTTACCAGCATACCCAGCGGCTTCGGGCAAGCTATTACCTGCTGGGTGCGCTGCTGGGCCGCTGCTGCAAGGCGGAGGTGGCTTATCCCGGCGGGTGCGATCTGGGCAGCCGGCCCATCGACCAGCATTTGAAAGGCCTATCCGCCCTGGGTGCAGATATTGAGGAGAGGGGCGGCATGGTTTACGCCCAGTGCCAGAAGCTGACAGGGGCAGATGTATTCTTTGACCTTGTAACGGTGGGCGGAACCATCAATATCATGCTGGCCGCCGTTAGGGCATCGGGAACAACGCTGATATACAATGCGGCGAAAGAGCCGCATATCGTAGATTTGGCCAACTTTTTGAACAGCATGGGTGCCAGCATCAAGGGCGCCGGTACGGACATCATCCGCATCCGGGGGGTGGAAAAGCTCCACGGCTGCACCTATACTGTGATCCCCGACCAGATTGAAACAGGCACGCTGATGATTGCCGCCGCCGCTACCCGGGGCGATGTGACGATTCGGGGCTGCATTCCCACGCACATGGAAGCGCTGTCCGCCAAACTGATGGAGATGGGCGTGCGCGTGACCGACAGCGATGATGCCATCAGGGTGCGCACCATCAGCTCCCACCGTGCGGTAAACTTCAAAACGCAGGTGTATCCCGGCTTTCCAACCGACCTGCAGCAGCCCATGTCGGCACTGCTCACTACAGCGCTTGGCACCAGTGTCGTGACGGAAACCATTTATGAACAGCGCTTCAAGCACTTGGATGAGATCCGGCGCATGGGCGCGCGGGTGCGCGTGGTGGACCGCACAGCGCTGATTGAGGGTGTGCCCCAATTATTTGGTGCTCCTGTTGTTGCTACCGACCTTCGGGCCGGTGCGGCGCTGGTAGTTGCCGGGCTGATGGCCAAAGGCGTTACGGAAATTTATGAACCCGGTCATATTGACCGCGGCTATGAGCATATTGAGCAAAAGCTGTGTGCCCTTGGGGCCAATATCCGCCGGGACAAGATATAACATTCCGGAGGGCTGTAGGGAGGTGACGGCTTACGACAAGCGCCTTTGAATTGCTGGGCTTAAAAAGCGATGCGGATGCCCAGCAGGTGCGCTCTGCCTACCGATTAAAAGTCAAGAGCTGTCATCCCGACCAGTTTACCGATCAGGAGGAACAAAAAAAAGCCCAGGATCAGCTCATTGCGCTGAACCTGGCTTACGAAGAGGCGCTGCGTCTGGCCTCTGAAAAACGGGTGGGGTTCAACCTGATCTCCCAGGAGGAGGCCAAGCGGTTTGCCATCAAGCTGATGGAACAGGGCAACCTGGAAAGCGCGCTTCGGCAGTTGTGCCGGGCAGAATCAAAGGATGGCGACTGGTTTTATTTGCAGGGCCAGATATTAATGGGCATGCGCCAGTATGAAACAGCCCACCAAAGTTACCGGGAGGCAGTGCGGCGGGAGCCCGACAATCTTCGATACCGTCAGGGCGCTTTGGACGCGGCGCTGGCCATCAAGCGCCACAAGCTTTTGCATTACCGCGTGGCAGGCTGGATCAAGGAACTGCTGAAAAAATAAAGGCATGCTTTTCTGAAAAGAAAGACATGCCTTTATGTTTCATGTACGGTCCTTTTTGCCGGGCTTTCCTGCCTTGCGCGCATCATACGCACAAAGGCTTCCCGTTCTTTTTTCAGCTCTTCCAACAGGTCGCAAAAGCGCCAGTCCCGGTTCCCGGGCGTGAGCACAGCCTTAAGAACAGAGGATCCGATTCCGGATTCCCTCAACAAGGCGAGGGCCTCCCGGAGGCGCTGTTCGGAGAAACCGCAGAACACCATGGCGCTTTGGTGGGAAGGTGCTACCATCGGCGGACAGGTTTCCGGGGCGTCCAGTCCGGCCAGCGCACCCACGCTCATGCCTGCCTCCTGCGGATGGATTTCCTTAAGAGGGATTTCCGCTTCCCGAAGAATCACCTGAACCCTATCTCCTTCAGGCTGGGAAGCGGACAGCCCGTATAGCAGTACCAACTCGCTTTGTTCCATAAAAAGCCTACGCTTTCTGTTTAAAGATGACACGTTTGCTGGCAACATAATTGAAGATGATGACCAGCATGTTCATGATCAGTTTGGCAATGAACTCATCCATGGCAAATACCTGTATGAGAAGAGACAGCCCGGCCAAATCAAACAGCACCAATGAGAGCACCCGGGCGCCAAAGAAGGAAAGCGCTTCTTTTGTCAGTTCCCGGCGCGCAAGATTCCGGCATTTGAACACAAACAGCTTGTTGCCCACATAGGCAAAGGTGACGGCGGCGATCCAGGCGAGGATGCTGGCGATATAATACCAGTAAAGCGGTGTTTGGAGCCAAAGAATCGATTTTAGGAGCACATGTTTCGGCGGCACCGCCAGAATAAGCCCCCCGTAGACCAATAGGTTCACAACGGTGGTCAGCACGCCAAACACCAGGTACAGTATGATTTCCCGCCTTCGGGCCTTGTCATTCATCAGCATTTTGATTTTTTCCATGTTTATGCCTCTATTCCGTTTCCCCGGCATCGCCCCTGGCATAGCCGGCTGACAGCAAGCTGGTCATGGGCAGGGTATGGGGGTTTTTCTGTTTGGCGGAGGTATAGGTAAACTCCTCAAGTGTATAACGGATAATCAGTATGTTTTGCTGCACCAACTGGCCGTCAAGCAGTAAAATGGCCTTGATGCGCCGTCCGTGGACCATGGAGTAGCGCAGGAATTCTTCCACGCTCACACCCCCCCGCCGGGCTTACGGTATTTCTCAAGAACCATATAAATGGAAATCTCCCCGTTATCGCTGGCATAGCACAGGGGGAACAGTGATTCCAACCCCAAAAAATCTATCTCAAGGTCGCTGCGTTCATAGCTGGAAATGAAAATGTAATCCACCTGATATTTTTGAAGCACATCCAGGTTGTTTTGTGGACTGGCATAAAAACGCGAGATATCCATAGTCCTTTCCGTGGTATCAAAGCCATGGAAGTATAGCCACAACCCCGGCCCGCAAACGATGGTGCGCCCTGCCAGGGAGCTGACAGGATTCAAGTGCTGCTCGTATCCGGTGAGAAACACCGCGTGGGCCGGCGTCTCTTCCTCAATATAGGCTGCGGCATCAATATCAGCTTTGGAGAAGGACTGATAGTCGCTGACGACTTCCCGCGCCAGTGTCAGTCCGGCGCTTAAAAAGAGGGCCACAGCGGCAAAGGCAGCCAGCAGGTAACGCCCCCGGAGGCCCTTGAGCCGGTTATACAGCGTTACGGCATAATCCGCCGCCAGGATGGCACCGATCATATACCAGATGTAAAACAGCTTGTTGTTGTCGTATTCGTTGGGCTGAAAGCGTATGAACTCCGCCGCCAGAAAAATCATGAAGGCTCCGGCAGCCAAAAAGCGGTGGCGCGGATTTTTCTCTAGCAAAGAGCATAGAAGCAGTATCACCGGAATGCCTATGTTTTTGATATAGAACCAAAGGTAAAAATCGATCAAGCCCTCACCGCCGGAATTATTGACCCAGTTGAACTGTATGTTCAAAAAATGATTGCTGCCGGAGGCCTGTGTGAATGTCCAGGTAAACAGCTGCGGTGCTGCCAGAAATACCGTGATGGCTCCGTATACAAGCCAGGGAAGTAGGCTTCGCGTTTTTTCGCTTTCCTGTGCATGCATGAGGGAATAGAGCAAAAACCCGGTGCTTAAGAGCCCCAGCGCCAGAAAGGAATGGGTATGGATGAGGGGGAGCCCGCCGGCCCATACGCCAAGCAATACAAGATGGCGTATGTTTGTGCTGCCTTCTCGCTTCGATGGAGAAAAGGCAGTATACAGAAGATAAATGCATGGGAGCACCATCGACCAGCCGCCCAATAGGGTGCGCTGGGGGATCATCAGGTCGGCAATCACGTTGCTCCAGCGCAGGTTGTAAGGAACAGGCTGGTTGGTGGGCGTTTTGTAAAAGCCATCCATCACCTCATACAAACGTTCCGATAAGTCTCCCGCCGCCCGGTCAAGGGTGTACAAAAAGCCCAGCCCGCCATTCAAAAAGAAAAGCAAAGCCGCCAGGATTGCGGCGCGGCGTCCGCCCGCCATCTCACGGGCCACAAGCAGGTATCCCGCAAAGCATAGCGCCATCATCAGCGTTCCCGGAACCACCAGAGCCATTTGCAGGGAAAAGCCGAACATGTACAGCGTGGTGGAGAGGCTGTCCATCAGGAAGGGATAGGATAAAAGCTCTCCCGGCAGAATGTTGTAATCCGGCGGAAAGGATGCATCCCGAAGGCTGGTGATGATGGCTGTGTGCAGCGGCAGATCGCCGTAGGTGCTTTGACCCACATGGTAGCTGCCGTCCGCTGCAAGGCGCAGGTTGTGGGTGTATTGCAGATAGCCGCCCAGGATGGTCAAAGGAAGAGCTACGAACAGAATGATCTTGAGGAACGTGGCTTCCTCAGCATCCCACAGCCTGAGGGAGTGCTTTTGATCCCGCAGAAAATAAGCGCCAACCGTAAGTATGACCAGGGGAATAAGTGCCACATAATGGCCTGTTCTGCTGAACTTCAAGAAAAAAGCCATGAGGGCCGGCAGCCACATCAATAAATAAAGCCCCAGGGAAAGCCCCAGCCACCAGCGGGTAATGGGCTTGTGGGAGGGCAGCAAAAAGCGGACGATGACAGTGCCACATAAAAGGTATACTAATAAAAATGCCGCTGCTGCCACTTACTCACCCCCTAACGTTGATTCTATGCTTGGGAAGGATTTCACGCCTGCGGGCGCGACCAAAGGGCTTACCTACCCATCTGGCTCAATCGGCGCATTGCTCACTGCCGTTCGCAACCCCGGCGGCTCAATCGTCGCATCGCTTCGCTACCGCTTGCGCTGCTCGTTTCGCTCGCTTCCTCCGCTTCGCTTCATCCGCCACTGGCGGCGCTCAGCTTCGGAACCCGTTTCGCCAGCCTCCTTCGCCTCGCATCATCCCTCCATCTG
>JAEZLW010000086.1 GCA_023415145.1 Bacillota bacterium
GAGATTGATGTCGCTCTGGACCATGCCCTGTATGGCATGATCTTTGAGAAGCTCGATGGCAAGAATGCTCCGGTTGTACGGAAGTTTTTTATAGCCAAAGTGGACATGGTCAATCTCCTGATGATTCTTCGTACTAATACCATGGGCAAGGGCGAAGCATTTTTAAGACAAATTCTTATAAAGAACGGCACCTATTCTGTGGATACATGGCTGAAAGCCGCCGCGTACCCGGAGAAGCTGCCAAAGCTGCTTGATCCCTATGGCAAGTACGTTGTTTCCGCTGCCCAGGCAGCCGTATTTGAAAGCGGCAAGCTGCCAGCGCTGGAAAAAGCGATGGATGATTACTTACTGTCCTTGTTTACTCCCTACCGCATCGCCTCCCTTTCCTTGGAGCCCATCATAGGCTATCTTCTGGCAGTTGAGCGGGAGGCAGCAGCCGTGCGGCTGATTCTGGCCGGAAAGGCCAATGGCTTTTCGCAGGAGGCCATAAGGGAAAGGATGCGTGAGCTGTATGGCCGTTAAATCCATGGGTGTGGTTGGGGAGCGCGATACAGTGCTAGCCTTTAAAGCCATCGGCATGAAAGTGATACCCACCAAAACGCCGGAAGAGACGACAGCCGCACTGTTCCGCCTTACCAAGGAAGGCGTTCCTGTGATCTTCATCACCGAATCTGCCGCACGCCTGGTACCCGAGGCACTGGAAAGGTACAAAACCTCCCCGGATACGGCCATCATCCCCATCCCCGGCAGCCAGGGCGCGGACGGCTTTGGCATAAAGCGGGTACGGGCCAACGTGGAAAAGGCCATTGGGGCGGATATTCTATTCAACAACGACAGGAAAGAGGAGTAGTGAACATGGCTCTGGGAACCATTGTGAAGGTTGCCGGCCCCTTGATTGTGGCGGAGAATATGGCTGACGCCCGCATGTATGATGTGGTGCGCGTCAGCAAGAACCGCCTGGTTGGCGAAATCATTGAGCTGAGGGGCGACCGAGCCTCCATCCAGGTCTACGAGGAAACATCCGGCCTGGGGCCGGGAGAACCGGTAGAATCCACAGGTGCGCCTCTTTCCGTAGAGTTGGGACCTGGGCTTATCGAATCCATTTTCGACGGTATTCAACGCCCATTGACCGCTATCCGGGATATGGTAGGGGAGCGGATCACCCGCGGGGTGGAAGTTCCCTCCCTGAACCGGGAAAAGCAGTGGGCTTTTGAGCCCCGTCTGCGGGTGGGAGACACCGTGCAGCCTGGGGATATATTGGGTATCGTTCAGGAAAGCGCTGTAGTAGAGCATCGGATTATGACGCCCCGCGGCGTATCCGGAACCATAAAATCCATTCACTCCGGTGCTGCCAGGGTGGAAGATGTGATCTGCACCATTGCAGACGCAAACGGCCAAAGCCATGACATCACAATGCTGCAAAAATGGCCCGTGCGCCGTGGCCGTCCCTACCAGGAAAAGCTGGCGCCGCAAGCACCCATGGTTACCGGCCAGCGTGTTATCGATACGTTCTTCCCCATTGCCTCCGGCGGCGTAGCCGCCGTACCAGGTCCCTTTGGGTCCGGCAAGACGGTGGTGCAGCATCAATTGGCCAAGTGGGCCGATGCCGACATCATCGTATATGTGGGCTGCGGTGAGCGCGGCAACGAAATGACCGACGTTTTGATGGAGTTTCCGGAGCTGCACGATCCTCGCACCGGTGAATCGCTGATGAAGCGCACGGTTTTGATTGCCAACACCTCCGACATGCCCGTGGCGGCACGTGAAGCATCGATTTATACAGGCATCACTATCGCAGAATACTTCAGGGACATGGGCTACAAGGTGGCCATCATGGCCGACTCCACCAGCCGCTGGGCGGAAGCACTGCGCGAAATGAGCGGCCGCCTGGAAGAAATGCCCGGCGAGGAAGGCTATCCCGCCTATCTGTCCTCCCGTATCGCGGAGTTTTATGAACGTGCCGGCTTTGTCCGCTGTCTTGGCAGTGATGGAAGGACAGGTACCATTACCGCCATCGGCGCCGTGTCGCCTCCCGGCGGTGATATTTCCGAACCTGTTTCCCAAGCGACGCTGCGTATCGTAAAGGTGTTCTGGGGCCTCAGCGCTCAGTTGGCCTACAAGCGCCATTTCCCGGCCATCGATTGGCTTTTGTCTTATTCCCTGTACATTGACAGGCTGGAATCCTGGTTCTCCGATAACATCTCTCCCGAATGGAATGAGCTTCGCGGAAGCGCCATGCGCGTTTTGCAGGAAGAAGCTGAATTGGATGAAATCGTCCGCCTGGTGGGTATCGACGCGTTGAGCTGGAAGGACCGCCTCACCATGGAAGTGGCTCGCTCCATCCGCGAGGATTACCTGCACCAAAACGCCTTTGACGAGGTGGATACTTACACCTCCATGGACAAGCAGTTCCGCATGCTACGGCTGATTTTGGAATTCGGCAATAAGGGACGCGCAGCACTGGACGCAGGAACCAATCTGTCGCAGATCATTGGTCTTCCCGTCAGGGAGCGCATCGGCCGGGCCAAGTACATCCCCGAAGCAGAACTCAAGCAGTTTGATCAAATCGAAGCCGAGCTCAGCAGCCAGACGGCCGCGCTGATGGACCAAGGAGGGCTATAAGGTATGCTGAAGGAATATCGCACCATCAAGGAAGTCGTAGGCCCGCTGATGCTGGTGGAGCATGTATCCGGCGTTACCTACAATGAGCTGGTGGAAATTCAGCAGGCAAGCGGCGAAACCCGCAGTGGGAGGGTGCTGGAGGTAAACGGCGACAAGGCGCTGGTGCAGCTTTTTGAAAGCAGCAACGGCTTGCGCATCGACAACAGCACCGCCCGTTTCCTGGGCCGAAGCATTGAGCTTTCCGTTTCCATGGACATGCTGGGCCGCGTGTTCAGCGGCATGGGCACCCCCAGGGATGGCGGGCCTGCCCTGATTCCCGAAAAGCGGATGGACATCAACGGCGAGCCTTTGAATCCGGCCGCCCGCGACTATCCCAGCGAGTTCATACAAACGGGCATTTCCGCCATCGATGGACTGAACACCCTGGTACGCGGCCAGAAGCTGCCAGTGTTCTCCGGCAGCGGTTTGCCCCACGCCCAACTGGCCACGCAAATTGCCCGCCAGGCCAAGGTGCTGGGCACCGACAGCAAGTTTGCCGTGGTGTTCGGGGCTGTCGGCATCACTTTTGAAGAGGCCGATTACTTCATCAGCGACTTTCGGCGCACCGGAGCCATTGAGCGGGCCGTACTGTTCATGAACCTGGCCAATGACCCGGCCATTGAGCGCATAGCCACCCCGCGCATGGCGCTCACCGCTGCGGAATACCTGGCGTATGAAAAGGGCATGCACGTATTGGTCATCCTCACCGATATCACCAATTATGCCGAGGCATTGCGTGAGGTTTCCGCCGCCCGCAAGGAAGTGCCGGGCCGCCGCGGCTATCCCGGCTATCTGTACACCGACTTGGCCTCCATGTACGAACGGGCAGGCCGCGTCATCGGCAAGGAAGGCTCCATCACGCAGATACCCATCCTGTCCATGCCGGAGGATGACAAAACCCATCCCATCCCTGACCTGACGGGCTACATCACCGAAGGCCAAATCATCCTTAGCAGGGAGTTGCACAGAAAGGGCGTACAGCCGCCCATCGACGTTATGCCTTCCCTGTCCCGCTTGAAGGACAAGGGCATCGGCGCAGGCAAAACCCGCAAGGATCATGCAGCCACCATGAACCAGCTCTTTGCCGCCTATTCCCGCGGCAAGGATGCCAAGGAACTGGCGGTGATCCTGGGCGAAGCGGCGCTAACCGACATTGATAAAAAGTATGCGGCCTTTGCTGACGCTTTTGAACGGGAATACGTGTCCCAGGGTTATAATGCCAACCGGTCCATTGAGGAAACGCTTAAGCTGGGTTGGAAGCTGCTTGCCATGCTTCCCCGAACCGAGCTTAAGCGCATCCGGGACGACATGCTGGATGAATTCCTGCCCAAAGGCCAGGAGGAGGAAGCGTAATGGCATCCACCCTACGCGTCAATCCCACGCGCATGGAATTGACCCGCATCAAAAGGCGGCTTGTTACTGCCAAACGCGGCCACAAGCTGCTGAAGGACAAGCGGGATGAAATGGTACGCCAGTTCATTGCCATCATCCGGGAAAACTATGCGCTGCGCCGGGAAGTGGAGCAGGAATTGAGCGGCGCGCTCCGCGATTTTGCCATGGCCAGGGCTGTGATGGACCCCAATGCGCTGGAGGAAGCCGTTTTGTATCCGGCCCGGCAGGCAAAGGTGACCATCGGCCAAAAGAACATTCTGTCTGTTCGGGTACCCACCATCACGGTGGATGAAGCGTCGCTTTCGGAAACGGTGCTGCCCTATGGTTTGGCGGAAACCTCTGCTCAGCTCGACGGAGCCATCGCCACCATGGCGGAGGTTCTGCCAAAGTTACTGCGTCTGGCGGAAATAGAAAAGACGTGCGACCTTTTGGCCGATGAAATCGAGAAGACCCGCCGCCGTGTCAACGCTTTGGAATACGTGATGATCCCGCAGTTTATTGATACCATACGCTTTATCACCATGAAGCTGGACGAAAACGAGCGCGGAGCGCTTACCCGCCTGATGAAGGTCAAGGATATGATCGCCGCCCGGGAAGTATAAGATGATTACACAGAAAAGATTGCCTATTGCTTAAGGGCAATCTTTTCTTGTTCTTGCCCATATGAATCTTGGCATGGTATAGTGAATGGCATATTCAAAGAAACAGGAGAACCACTATGCTAAGCACACTGATTCAAAAGCTTGCGAGTGAGAATGGCTTTGCCGAAAACTATATCCTGGACGCTGCCCTGGCACAGGATGCGCCGGACGGAGCTTCCACTCTGATTCTTTTGTTGTATCCATATGATTCCTGGGGAGAGGCAGCCCTTGGCTGCGCCCGCATCAGTACTTATTATTTTGCCGCACAGGAAGCTTACCTGAAAGCAAAGGAGATGGTGATCAGGCTGAATCAAGCTGGGGAAAAAACATGGTTATGTAACGAGGTACGTTTAAAACCTTTATTGTCCCTATTGAAAGATTTTAATAAGGGCCGAAATACATTGCATTATCACAAGGATTATGGCTCCCGTTTTCACATACAGACAATCGGACTTGCTTCATACCTCCCATTGGATGAAATGATTCTCAATGGTAATGAAGAAAAATCCGATATGTGCTCATCATGCAGAAGATGCCTTCAAGCCTGCCCCGCAAATGCTCTGACAAACGAAGGCTTTAGCCGGAACAGTTGTCTGCGCCAACACATGCTGCGGGCCACGCCAATGCCTGAACACTTGCGAAAGCTCATGGGAAACCATTTTGTAGGCTGTGATATCTGCCAGCAGGTCTGCCCGTACAATACCCATCTGCCGGAAGGGGAAGCAGCGTGGGAAGGATTCCTGATTGATGATTTGCTGAAGCAGGATGCCAGCACGATAACCCGTCTGTCCTTAAGGATTGGCAAAAATATGGCATCGGTAAACCGTGTTTTGGCCCAGGCCTGTATTGTTGCAGGCAACAGCAGTGAAACTGCGCATCTTCCCGCGCTGAACAAGCTGTGCCATCATCCATCCCCAACCGTTGCGGAGCACGCCAAATGGGCTGTTAATATTTTGTCAATTGGGACGCAAGAAGCGACAATTTGATAACCTACGCTTGCCTTTTCTTGGAAACACGATACAATAAGGCCGGAGAAAGGGAGTGCAACCATGTTTCAATTTGATAAGGTATCCAAACAATATGCAAAGAGCAAGGTAAAAGCGCTGGACAATCTTTCGCTGCATGTTCAAAAAGGCGAAATATTCGGATTTATAGGCCCCAATGGAGCAGGAAAGACAACCACCATCCGGCTGCTGACCGGCATACTGTCACCCGATTCGGGCAGCATCCGCGTCGGCGGTTACGACATGGCGCAAAATCCCTTGGAAGCCAAGCGGCAGATAGGCTTTGTGCCCGATAATCAGGACATGTACGAACGGTTGACCGGGCTGGAATACCTGCAGTTTCTGGGGGACATTTACCAGGTGGATGGTGCCCAGCGAAAAGCGCACCTGGAAAAATACCTGGCTTTGTTCCAGCTGGAAGGCGCGGCCGGACAACAGATACGAAGCTATTCCCGGGGCATGAAGCAGAAGCTCACCATCATCGGCGCGCTGATCCATAAACCGTCCTTGTGGGTGCTGGATGAGCCTATGACAGGTCTTGATCCCATGGCAGTACACCTCTTGAAAGAGGAAATGCGCGCTCATTGCGACGCTGGGAACACGGTGTTCTTTTCCACCCATGTGCTGGATGTAGCAGAAAAGCTGTGCGACCGCATCGCTATCATCTTCAAAGGCAAGCTGTTGGCATCAGGTACGCTGGAAAGCTTGCGCTCCGGAGAACATGGTGCTTCCTTGGAGGAGGTATTCCTTGAGATGGTGAAGGAAACAGCGGGGGAGGAAATATGAGCTCTTTTCTTGTTCTTTTGCGGATGCAATTGTATCTTCGCCTGTCCGCTTTAAAGCCCAGCCAATGGCTGCCCGGACATTCGAAAAACGCAAGGGATTGGAAGCCTCTTGTGACGGGCTTGATTTTCCTCGTGTTGATCGTCTCCATGGTCAGCACGGTACTTTTGTTGGCGAACAGCATCCTTTCAGGTCTCATCCAGATGAAGATACCGGATATGCTTTTATCCATGGTAATCTTAATCTGTATGGCGCTTACGTTGTTGGTTGGATTTTTCCACGTAACCAGTGTGCTGTATTTCAGCAAGGACAACGCATTTCTTGCCGGTCTGCCTCTTTCCTCCCGTACGGTGATGGCCGTACGTCTTGCAGTGGTTCTGCTTTCTGATATGGCACTGACAGCATTGATCTTCCTCCCGGTGTGTATTCTGTACGGCATCCGCACAAGTCAAAACGCACTGTTTTATATCAAGGCGGTGATTGCAGCACCCCTGATTCCCTGTCTGCCATTGGCGGTGGCCGTGCTTTTGTCATCTCTTCTTGCGCGCATTTCCAGCTTGTTCCGTCATAGGGACAGATGGATGGTCGTTGGCGGATTTGTGCTCATCGCGCTGGTCATTCCGCTTCAGATGCAGTTTTACAGCCGCATTCCCAGGGATGCGGGCGCTGATTTTTTCATGAGCATTCTCGCCGACAACCGTGCCATGCTGGAGGGTCTTTTAGGCGGTCTGCCCCCTGTGCTATGGGCAACAGCCGGTATAACAGGACAACAAGAATGGAGCCTTGCGTATCTCTTGCTGTTTGTACTTGCTTCCGCCATAGCAGTGGTTCTGCCCATCCTGATTGGCGGCGGCAGGTATTTGCAGCTATCCATTTTACAAAATGAGGCATTCCAGGGCACCAAGCACCGCAAGCTGACCAACAGGGATTTTGCTTTGCACCGTTCCCCTTTAAAGGCTTTGTTCCTAAGGGAATGGAAGGAAGTCTTGCGTGTACCTGCTTATGCCCTCAACGGACTCATCGGCATCGTGATGCTGCCCATAATGATGGTAGCTTTGTTTGTAGGCATGGATGGGAGTAGTGAGCTTTCAGAGCTTCTGGGTTCCATTTTGCGTGCTGCAGGTGGTATCAAAGTTACGCTGTTTGCCGCAGCAGCCATGGCAGCAGTCAGTACCATCAATATGGCAGGTGCTACCGCCGTCTCCCGGGAAGGGAAACGGATATCCTTTGCCAGAATGATCCCAGTCCCATATGGTACCCAATTGATGGCCAAGCAGCTTTTCGGCTTCTCCATCAACTTTCTCACTTGCCTTACAACAGCTATTACATTGGTCGTTCTCATGCCTTCCCAAGTAGTGTATATCCTGGCAGCATTTTTGATGGGTCTGCTTTTTGGGTATGCCGCAAACGGCATGAGCCTTTCTCTGGATGCAAGCCATCCCAAGCTCAACTGGCGCAATGAGACAGAGGCCATCAAGCAAAATGCAATGGCTTTGCTTTCCATGTTACTGGGTGTAGTCGTTGCCGGCGTGCTGGGGATTTCGGTATGGCTTTTGTCAAAGGCGGGCTTCTCATTGACGGTTCTTTCAGTCATGCTGGCGGTCGTACTGGCTGTACTGGCAGCCATAGCTCATGCTATCCTCCTGAAGCGGGCAGATAAATGGTATTCCAAAGTCGAATTGTAAAAATTAAATTTTTATTACAAAATGCGTGCATTTTTTTCTAAAGTGTGCTATAATGGCTACGAGTGTATGAAATAAAGGATTGCACTCTCAAGGGGGCACACAAATGCTTTCAAAAGCGGAAAATCATGCCACGCTTCCAAAGTCGGCTGTGGCAACAAAGGGGAGAATGACCCCCACCATGCATGCATTGGCACAATGGGCAGCCATTGATGCCGGTGATAAAGTTTTGGATATGGCTTGCGGGAATGGCGCTCTGCTGCGTATGATCAGCCAGCAGATAGAATGCAGCCTATGCGGCATTGCACCCTCTATGGAGCAGTATCGTTCCGTTCGAACCATGCTTCCGGAGGCTGATATCCTGTATGCCCAGCCGGAGGATATTCCCTGGAGGGAAAACTCCTTCGATGTGGTAATGTGCGGACTACCTTTTTATGCCATGGAAGATCCCGGTAAGGTATTAAAAGAAGCGCTGAGGGTATTAAAGCCGGGCGGACAGTTTTTGCTGGCCACCACCTGGTACCCCGCGCCGCTTCGGCAATTGTACAATCGCTTTTCTGGCCATTGGGAAGATGATTCCCAGTCTCCCGTATTATACGGCAAACATGAAATGCTGGCTACGCTGGAAGCTGTTGGATTTCACAACGTCACCTGGCGGGCTGCCGATATGCGTGTAGGCATCACCATCGGCTGGAAGAAGCCACTCAAGAAGACTGTTTCAGAAAGCTGAAGACATCATTCCATAGCCTCCCGCGAGACGGGAGGCTTTTTTCGTCTTTTTGCCGATACCAGTTGACCGCCGGGCAGCTTCATGATAGAGTTAAGCTTGGACTATTTTCATAGGAGGAACCCTTTTGCAGCATCAAATCGAAGCACTTCTAAGCAAAGTGCAAAAGCCAGCCCGTTATACTGGCGGCGAGATGAATACCGTGCTCAAGCCCTGGGCCGAAGCCGATGTGACGTTTGCCTTCTGTTTTCCAGATACATATGAAGTGGCCATGTCCCACCTGGGCATGAAGATACTCTATGCCCTTATCAACAGCCAGCCCTATGCCCTTTGCGAGCGCGTATGCATGCCCTGGGTGGACATGCTGGCCCTTATGAAGGAAAGCAATGTGCCCCTGTTTTCCCTGGAATCAAGAACGGCGCTGAATAAATTTGACATCGTCGGCTTCACGCTCCAGTATGAGATGAGCTATACAAATATCCTTGAGATGCTGTCGCTAGGACGCGTGCCAGTGTTTTCCCGGGACAGGGGAACGGGCGACCCGCTGGTTATCGCAGGTGGTCCGTGCGCTTTCAATCCCGAACCGCTGCATGCCTTCATCGATGCGTTCGTTCTTGGTGATGGGGAAGAAGCAACGCTGGAAGTGCTGCAATCTGTCCGGGATTTGAAAAAGGGCGGTGCCGGCCGCCTTGATGTATTGAAAAAGCTGGCGCAGATACCGGGCGTATACGTTCCTGCACTGTATGACGTTTCCTGGAACACAGATGGTACGATGGCTTCCTTTGTTCCCAACTGCAAGGAAGCGCCGGCTGCAGTTCAAAAACGTGTAATACATGATCTGGACAAAGCATTTTATCCGGACAGCATTCCTGTGCCGTATACAGAGATCGTACATGACCGCATCATGCTGGAAATCATGCGCGGCTGCACCAGAGGCTGCCGTTTCTGCCAGGCAGGCATGCTCTACCGCCCGGTCAGGGAACGAAGCCTGCAAAGGCTTTTAGCCCTGGCGGAAGAACTGGAAAACAGTACGGGCTATGAGGAAATTTCCCTGTCCAGCCTGTCCAGCGGCGACTATTCCTGCCTGAGCGAACTGGCAAAAGAGTTGATGCAGCGTTTTGAGGACAGGAAAGTATCCATCTCCCTGCCATCGCTTCGCATTGACAGCGTGGTCAAGGAATCACTTGCGCAAACACAGAAGGTGCGCAAATCCAGTTTGACCTTTGCGCCGGAGGCCGGGACCCAGCGGCTGCGTGATGTGATCAACAAAGGTGTGACCAGGGAGGATTTGTTGCGTACCGTTTCTGATGCATTTGAGGGCGGCTGGAGCAGCATCAAGCTATATTTCATGATAGGTCTGCCCACTGAAACGAATGAAGACTTAAGCGGCATTGGTGAGCTTGCCCAAAGCGTGGTCAATGCTTATTTTGCTTTGCCCAGGGATAAGCGGGCCAAGGGACTGAACGTGACCTGCAGTGCATCCAGCTTCGTGCCCAAACCCTTTACGCCTTTCCAATGGGCGGGCCAGGATACGCTTGACCAAATCAAGGAAAAGCAGGCTTACCTTCGTAAAGTGCTCAACATCCGTGGCGTTACCTTCAACTGGCATGATCCGGAAGTGAGCTTCATGGAAGCCTGCTTTTCTAGGGGCGACAGGAAAATGTCGGATGTTTTGTATGAAGCATGGCGATTGGGCTGCATCCTGGATGGATGGACGGAGCATTTCCATTACGATCTGTGGTTGAAAGCCTTTGAAAATTGCGGTGTCGATCCCACCTTTTATGCCAACCGTGAACGAAAAAAAGAGGAACTTTTGCCCTGGGACTTTATTGATGCCGGTATCACAAAATCATTCCTCCTGCGTGAAAATGAAAAATCCATGCAGGCGCAAACTACTTCCGATTGCAGGTTCGGCTGCCAGGGCTGCGGCCTTACGCGCTTTGAAGGGGTGTGCAGGCTATGAGGATGCTGGTGGTGTTTGAAAAAGGCGCTCCCTTGCGCCATATCGGGCATTTGGACCTGATGCGGGCCATGCAGCGCATACTTCGCCGTACCGGGCTGCCTGTAGCTTACAGCCAGGGCTTTAATCCCCACATGGTGGTCAACTTTGCAGCCCCCTTGTCCGTTGGCGCGACCGGCCTGCGGGAGATCATGGATGTAGCCTTGGTCTCGGAAGTACCTGAGGATATATTTCTTTCCAAACTGAATCATGCTTTGCCTCCCGCTTTGAAAGCTGTGATGGCAAGGGCGGTAGCCGATACGTATCCCGCGCCCATGTCCCGGCTTTACGCAGCCTCCTATGAGATGATAATGGAAGACCCGTTAGGGGAAGCTTTGGCGCATGCCATTCCTGCTTTTCTGAAAAGAAACGAAATCCCTGCCATGAGAAAAACAAAAAGCGGTGAAAAGCCCTGTGATATAAGGCCCATGATCCATGCTTTCACTGCACAGAAGGCGGACGATGGATACATGCTTTCCGCCACGCTGGCGCTGCGGGAGGAAGCCACCTGCAAGCCGGACATGCTGCTAAAAGCCCTTTGCGCATCCTGCGGCATGGATTGCCCGACATACACTCTTGTACGGACAGGGCTTTTGAGCAGAGGACAGGATGGGAAACTTACGCCCCTGGAAAGCTTGTGAAAGGAACGCCTATGCGCGAGATCATACTCTTTGACGAAAATACCCGTTGCCATGTCGCCTTGCTGGAGGATAATGAGGTTTGCGAATATTATGCCTATGACCGGGAGCAAGCTTCCTCGATGGCAAACGCCATTTTCAAGGGTAGGGTGGAGCGCATCATCCCCGGTATGGATGCGGCATTTGTAAACCTGGGCCTTGAGAAAAATGGTTTTCTGCCTCTGAAAGAAGCGCCGGGCTTTCAGGGACAAAAAACAGCACAGTCATCCCTGCAAACGGGCCAGGAGATTTTGATACAGGTAAAGAAGGACCCGGTGGGGGAAAAAGGTGCATACCTTACCCGTGATATTACCTTCCCAGGTACATACGTGGTTTTTTTGCCGCTGGATTCGTTTGTGGGCGTTTCCCAGCGGGTACAAAATGAATCGGAGCGGGAACTGCTGCTGGGCCTTGGCAGGGAGCTTGCGCCATCCGGCACTGGTCTTGTCATGCGCTCTGCCTCGCTGAACGCTAATCGGGAGGATATCGTACAGGAGATCGTGTCTTTGCAAGAAGCGTGGAAGGTAGTTCAAAATCTGTATCCTCAAAAAAATGCTCCCCAGCTATTATACAAAAACCCCGACCCTTTCGCCGAGCTGATTAGAGATTATCCGGCCAGGGAGATCGGCAGGATCATCACCAATAGAAAGAAGCTGTCGGTTCCCGGTGTTGAGGTTTCTTATCATTCCGATGAAAATCTACTGGCCACCTTCAATATCCTTTCCCAGGCGGAAAAGGCGCTTCACCGCAAGGTTTGGCTCAATAGCGGCGGCTATCTGATTTTTGATCTGTGTGAAGCCATGACGGTGATTGACGTAAACACGGGGAAATTTACTGGGAAAAGGCTGTTAGAGGATACGATCTTCACTTTGAACAAGGAAGCCTGCCGGGAAATTGCCAAGCAGGTTAGGCTTCGTTGTCTTGGCGGAATTATACTGATCGATTTTATAGATATGCAGGAGGCTTTTCACCGGCAGAATGTCCTGGAAACGCTGAAGACGGAGCTCAACCGTGACCGGGCAAAAACCGTGGTGCATGGCTATACTTCCCTGGGTCTTGTCGAATGCACACGAAAAAAAACCAAAACACCTCTGCATCTTTTGATGACGGTTCCTTGCCCCAATTGCATGGGAAATGGCAGGACACGTACAAAAGGTATGCTGGAAAGAGAGGACACATAGCATGGGTGAGAGGAAACCGGTGCTCGTCACACCGGAGGAAATAGCACAGCAAAACAGGTTTATGGAGCTTGTGCAAAGACATCCAGCCAAACCCAAGTCGTACCACATTATCACCTTTGGCTGCCAGATGAATATGCACGACAGTGAGAAGCTGGCGGGCATGATGCAGGGCATGAACATCCCCGAGGCACCTACCAAAGAAGAAGCGGGATTCGTGTTATACAATACCTGCTGTGTGCGTGACAATGCGGAGCGCCGGGCACTGGGGAATGTGATCTGGCTCAAGGAGTTGAAAAAGAAAAATCCGGAGCTTTTAATCGGCGTATGTGGCTGTATGATCCAGCAGCAGGGCATGGCAGACAAGCTGCTCCATCAATACAAATTCATCGACATCGCCTTTGGCACCCACAACCTGCACCGCTTTCCGGAGATTTTTTACAAGGAACTGGAAAGCTCCAAGCCTGTGGTGGAAGTATGCTTCCAGGAAGACCTGATTGCCGAGGATGTTCCCATCCG
The DNA here is from genome assembly GCA_023415145.1 of Bacillota bacterium. Classification (GTDB taxonomy): domain Bacteria; phylum Bacillota; class Clostridia; order Christensenellales; family Aristaeellaceae; genus JAEWAH01. The sequence continues at coordinate 13,264 of JAEZLW010000086.1, forward strand.
CCGCCCGACGCCGTATCAGGCCTATATTACCATCATGTATGGCTGCAACAACTTTTGTTCCTTCTGCATTGTGCCCTATGTGCGGGGCCGCGAGCGCTCCCGAAGCCCGGAAAGCATTTTGGAGGAAGCAAAAAAGCTGCATGACAGCGGCTTAAAAGAAATCATGCTTCTTGGGCAAAACGTAAACTCCTACGGCGGTGGCCTGGATGCTGCCATAAGCTTTCCCAAGCTGCTTCAAGAGCTGGATCAAATCGGCATTCCGCGCATCCGCTTCATGACTTCCCATCCCAAGGACCTTTCCGATGAGTTGATCCGTGTGATGGCGGAAGGCCGGCACATTTGCCCCCACTTTCACCTGCCGGTGCAGTCGGGCAATGATGAAATATTAAAAGCCATGAACCGGCGCTATACCAGGGATCAATACCTTCGCCGGGTGGAGGAGTTGCGCAAAGCAGTACCCAATATCGGCATTACCACCGACCTGATCGTTGGCTTCCCCGGTGAAACAGAAGCGCAGTTTTTGGACACCATGTCCCTTGTGAAGGAAGTGCGCTATGACGCGGCTTTCACCTTCATCTACTCCCCGCGCGAGGGAACAAAAGCGGCGAAAATGGATGGCCGCGTTCCCGCTGATGTGGCTGCGGATCGGATTAAGCGGCTGATTGCGGCACAGGAAGCGATTACGGCTGATGTTCACAGGAGTCTCATTGGCCAAAGGGAACTGGTGCTGGTGGAAAGCCTGTCCAAGCGGGATTCAAAGCAGGTATCCGGCAAAGGGATGCGGAATATTACCATCAGTTTTCCCGGATCAGAGGAAGATATCGGAAAGATCATCCCCGTTTTGATTACCTCCTCCGGTGTAAGCACGCTCAGGGGAGAGAGAAATGATCAAGGAGAGGAAATATGAAAAAAGTTCTGGAACAGGCCGAGTTATTGGCCTCATCTATACTGGATAGCGATGAATTTATCCGTATGCGCCTGGCAGAACAAGCCGTCACCCGTGATGAGGAGGCAACCCGGTTGATTGCAGCCTTTATCGAAAAGCGCCAGCGGGTAGAAAATCTGCTTTCTCAAAATGATCTGGATAAAGGTGAACTGACCTCGGCGGGGGATGAAATGGAAGCAGCGCAAAAAGAAATGAATGATTATCCGATGATTCAAACCATGCAAACCGCCCGCGCCGACTTTACGAACATGATGAATCAGGTCAACGCGCTGATCCGGTTTGTGGTGACAGGGGAAACGGAGCAGCCCCAAAGCGGATGTTCCTCCGGCTCCTGCGATGGCTGCAGCGGCTGCAAGCATTGACACAACAGATTATTATTATCCTACCAAAGTCTTTCGTTGGATACACAGGAGGATAAGATATGGCCAGCGTCACCCCCATGATGCAGCAATATCTGCAAATCAAGGAACAGTATAAAGACTGCATTCTGTTTTTTCGCCTGGGAGATTTTTATGAAATGTTCTTTGAGGATGCCCAAACGGCTTCCCTGGAACTGGAATTGACGCTGACAGGGAAGGACTGCGGTTTGGAAAAGCGGGCACCCATGTGCGGTGTTCCTTTTCATAGTGCTTCCGTTTACATCACGCGCCTGATCGAAAAGGGCTACAAGGTGGCCATCTGCGAACAGACGTCTGATCCGGCGCTTAGCAAAGGGTTGGTGGAGCGGGAAGTTGTCCGCATCGTGACGCCGGGCACAATCGTAGATTCCACATTATTGGATGAGCGGGAAAATCATTTCCTGCTCTGTGTCTTTCTGACTGGCATCACCGCTGGCCTGGCCTTTGTGGACGTATCCACAGGGGAGTTTTTCGTGCACCAATTGCAGCCTTATTTGGATACCCTCTCCGATGAAGTCATGCGCATACGGCCCAACGAAATTATTACAAACGACCTGAACACCTTGCGCAAGTATATTGGGGTGGATGTTTCCTGTACTGAATACAGCCATGGTGCATTCCAGCCTGCACAAGCCCAGGATGTGTTATGCAGCCACTTTCATCTCTCGGACCTGTCGCCTTTGGGCCTTGCGGAGGATTACAAAGCCGGGGCGATTGCGGCCGGTGCGCTGATGCTATATCTGAACGAAACGCAAAAAAACGCTTTAGAGCATATCACGGGCCTGCGCATCTACCCAAGCAGTCAGATCATGCTGCTGGACCGCAGCGCAAGGCGAAATCTGGAACTGACGGAAAGCTTGCGCGGCCGCACCAAAAAGGGAACGCTGCTCTGGCTGTTGGACCAGACATCTACCGCCATGGGCGGACGCCTGCTTCGAAGCTTTATTGAGCAACCGCTTGTGGATAAGGATAAAATCAACCAGCGTTTGGACGCTGTGGCAGCCATCATGAAAGAACATGTGCTTTGCATGTCCTTATCCGATGAGCTTCGTGGCGTGTACGATATCGAACGGCTGCTTGGCCGTATCTCCTACAAGAGCATCAACGCCAGGGATTGTCTTGCACTGCTCGAGTCGTTGAAAAAGGTACCGTCCATCAAGGACCTGATGCAATCGTTTGACAGCCCGCTTCTAAATAGCCTGGAGGCGATGCTGGATCCCATGACGGGGCTTACGGAGCTCATCGAACTGGCCATCCATCCTGATGCTCCGCTTAACATTACCGAAGGCGGCATCATCCGGGAAGGATATAGCCAGCGTCTGGACAGACTTCGGGAGGCTGCTGCCAGCGGAAAGCAATGGATATTAGACCTGGAATCAAAGGAGCGCCAGGAGACGGGTATCAAAAACCTTCGCATTCAATACAACCGCGTATTCGGCTATTATATCGAAGTCACGAAATCGTATTACGAACTGGTACCGCTCAGGTATATGCGCAAACAGACGCTGGCCAACTGCGAGCGGTACATTACGCCGGAGCTACGGGAAATCGAACAGAAGATCGTTGGCGCTCAGGAGCAGTCCATCAGGCTTGAGATGGAGCTGTTCATAACCATCCGCGAGCATATCGCCGCGCTCATTGAGCCCATGCAGAAAACGGCACTGGGTTTGAAAACGATTGACGTGCTTGTTTCGCTGGCAAAGGTGGCTAGCAGCAACCACTATGTCCGCCCTGAGATGACCGACGACGGGAAGCTAACCATTGTCGATGGCCGGCATCCGGTGGTGGAGCAAACACTTCGGGAAGGCGCATTTGTCCCCAATGACATCTTTATGGACAACGACAGCCATCGCATGCTGATCATCACCGGCCCCAACATGGCCGGGAAAAGCACTTATATGCGGCAGGTAGCACTGATTGTGCTCATGGCCCATATCGGGAGCTTCGTGCCTGCCCGGGAGGCTTCCATTCCCATCGTGGACAGAATCTTTACCAGGGTGGGTGCTTCCGACGATCTGGCCAGCGGCCAATCCACCTTTATGGTGGAAATGTCGGAGATGGCTTATATCCTGCGCAACGTAACGCCCAGATCCCTTGTGATCCTGGATGAGATTGGCCGGGGGACAAGCACCTTTGACGGCCTTTCCATTGCCTGGTCGGTGGTGGAATACATATGCGATAAACAAAACTCCGGCGCCAAAACGCTGTTCGCCACCCATTATCACGAGCTGTCCGAGCTGGAGGGCCGGCTGGATGGGGTTCAAAACTACTGCATCTCCGTCAAGGAACACGGTGAGGACGTCATTTTCCTACGCAAGATCGTTCGCGGGGGCGCAGACAAGAGCTTTGGCGTACATGTTGCCAGGCTGGCCGGTGTCCCACAGCCGGTATTGATGCGTGCCCATGAGATACAAGCCCGGCTGGAAGCATCAGACATCAACCAGAATACCATCGGGCAGAACATTTTGGAAGACGGAAAGAAAACAGGCACCCAGCAGGTAGGCCTGTTCAACTACGCCCAAACGGAGCTGGTAGAAGAAATAAAGAATATCGACGTGATGGCGCTAACACCCATGGATGCCATCAACCATCTGTTCCGCCTGCGTGAAAAGGCAAGAAAATTATAAGGAGGTACGCATGCGCCCCATTGTAAAGCTGACGCCGGAAGTCATCGGCAAAATTGCAGCCGGTGAAGTGGTTGAGCGCCCTGCCGCCGCCATCAAGGAAATGGTTGAAAACAGCGTGGATGCCGGCGCCAGCGCTATTACCATAGAAATCCGGGATGGGGGAATCACCTACATCCGCATTACCGATAACGGCAGTGGTATCCCCCAACCGCAAATCCGCATGGCCTTTGAACGGCATGCCACCAGCAAGATCGTCACCTCAGAGGATTTGCATCATATAGAAACCCTTGGCTTTCGGGGGGAAGCACTGGCTTCCATTGCGGCTGTAAGCCGGGTAACATGCACCACACGCATCCGTGGGGAAGACAGCGGTATAGCGGTTGTCAATGAGGGTGGCATGATTCAGGAGATTCGCGAGGCTGCCTGTCCCGAAGGGACGACATTCATCGTTCGTGATCTATTTTTCAATACGCCCGTCCGGTTGAAGTTCTTGAAAAAGCCCGCTGCCGAGGCAGCCTTTGTATCTGATCTTGTCATGCGTCTGATCCTTTCCAATCCCGCGATATCCTTTCGCTTGATCAGTCAGGGGAAAGTAATCTATCACAGCCCCGGCGACGGCAAGCTGGAGTCTGCTGTATTCAGCATCTACGGCAAAGAAATGCTCAAATCCATGCGTTCTATTTCAGGCGGTTCACGGGGTTTATGGTTGGAGGGGTATATAGGTATTGGGGACAGTGCCAGGGGAAATCGCAGCCATCAATCCTTTTTTATCAATGGAAGGTATATGAAAAGCGGTCTTCTTTCCCAAGCGTTGGAACAAGGATGCAGGGAACGGGTGACCATCGGCCATTTTCCCACTTGTGTATTGCACCTGAAAATGGCGCTGGAAGCAGTGGATGTGAATGTGCATCCCAACAAGATGGAAGTCCGTTTTCAGAGTGAAAATGATGTTTTCGAAGCTGTGCGTGATATGATCCTGGATGTGCTGCGCAAGGATACACCACTTGAAAATGTACCGGAGATGGGGTTGAATCCTGCAAAAACCACTACCCATCTGTTTACAAACAACGTCGTTGTGCAAAAAACAGATGTCACCAATCCAGACATCGGTCTAATTGCACCGGCAGCGAAAAACAATGCAACGGATACATCAGATAACAGACCCGAGTTCAAGATCCAATCACAGAGAATAGAACCACGGTCTGTACCAATGACTCCTGATAGAAGCCCTATTGTTGTGCCGGTACCCGGCCGGGAGCAAGGTCGTGTATTGCGGGAAACATATATGTCTGCTTCCATGACGCCGCTTTTTTCTGAGCATCAACAAGCGGTTCCCTCCAGCACTGAACAGCCTCCTGCCGATACCGTACAATCTAATCAAAAGATGGAAGCCATCCCTGTATTGCTTGAAACGGAAATGAAGCCTGAATTAAAAGTGCTGGGCGTGGTGTTTCAAACGTACATACTCATCGAATTTGGGGATAAAATGCTGTTGATCGATCAGCATGCCGCCCATGAAAGGTTGCTGTTTGACCAAATGATTCGGGCGTATGATCAAAAGACGGCTTCACAGCCTTTGCTTGTGCCCCAGGTGGTGACACTGACTCACCGGGAATTGGAGACGCTTTACGAGAATCAGGAAGCTCTTGCCGGGGCCGGGTTCGAAGTATCCTCCTTTGGTGACCATGCCGTGCAAGTAAGATCGGTACCCATCATTCTGGGGCAGCCCCAGGCAAAGAGCTTTCTTCTGGAGTTGCTGGATGAGTTGGAAACAATGCGCGGCTTGAATTCCCTGGAGAAGCGGCGAATAGCCATATTGCAAATGGCCTGCAAACGCGCCGTTAAAGGCGGGGAACGTTTACCGATGGTAGAAATTGAGGATTTGGTGCGAAGAACCACTCAAACGGGCGTTACACCAACCTGTCCCCATGGCCGGCCGCTGGTGATTACCATCACCCATCAGGATTTGGACAAACGATTCAAGCGCATACAATAACCGGAAGGATGTCCGTTTCGTGTTAAAGCCGCCCTTGATTGTCATCGCAGGCCCTACGGCCAGCGGAAAAACCAGCCTGTCCATCGCCCTTTCACATAAGCTGCAGGGTGAAGTGATTGCTATGGATTCCATGCAAGTCTACATGCACATGGACATTGGTACTGCCAAACCCACCATGTTGGAACGGGAGGGTATCCCGCATCACATGCTGGACGTGGCTGATCCCAAAGACGCTTACTCCGTAGCCGAATACGCAAAGCAGGCAAAAGCCTGCATCAATGATGTCCATCAAAGAGGAAAAATCCCTATCCTGACAGGCGGTACGGGGTTGTATTTGAAAGCGCTGACCACTTCCATGGAACTGGGCGGAACGCAAGGCGATCCAGCGCTGCGGGAACGGTTAACGCTTATTGCAAAGGAAGAGAACGGCAGCGAAACGCTCCATGAAATGCTTCAAAGAGCTGATCCTGTCTCAGCAAACCGGCTGCACAGGAATGATCTTCGCCGCATCATCAGGGCACTGGAAGTGTATGAACTGACTGGCAAGCCCATATCCTGCCAGCAGCCCAACGAGCAGATAGAAGCCCCTTACCGTTTTTGCATCCTTGGGCTTTTCATGGAACGGGAAACACTGTACAAACGAATTGAAGACCGGGTTGATCATATGATAGACATGGGCCTTCTTGCAGAAGTGGAAAGCCTTCTGCGCATGGGTGTGCCCAAAGAAGCCCAGTCCATGCAAGGCCTGGGTTATAAGGAACTGATTCCTGTGGTATTAAATGAACAGCCGCTGAAACAGGCTGTGAAAGCCGTTAAGCTGGGTACACGCCATTATGCCAAACGGCAGATGACCTGGTTTCGCCGGACAGAAGGCATCGTTTGGCTGGATCCTCTGGCAAAAGATTGCGTGGATCGTGCCTTGAACCATGTACAGACCACTCTTGGTTTTTAGAAGAACAAGGCAATGAAAGGGTAATCGCAAAATGACGGATATCGAAAAACTGATTGCTAAGGCGCAAGCTGACTGCGAAAAATCATTTGCTTCATTGGAAGAGACAGAGATATACAACACAAGGCGGGTGCTATCCGCCATGCAAAAGCATCAGGTAGCATCACGCCACTTTGCGCCGACCACCGGCTATGGGTATGGTGACATAGGCCGGGATACGCTGGAAGCTATTTATGCCGATGTGTTCCAAACGGAAACAGCCATTGTTCGGCCTCATATTGCCTCAGGAACGCATGCGCTTGCGCTGTGCCTCTTCGGTCTGTTGCTGCCGGGGGACCATCTTCTATCCGCCTCCGGCAAGCCTTACGACACGCTGGATGAAGTTATCGGCATTGCTGGACAGGCACCAGGTTCCCTTAAGGAAATGAACGTTTCCTACAGCCATGTGGAACTGGATTATCAGGGAAAACTGGATCTTGACGCTGTCCAAAAGGCCATCAGGCCTAATACACGGGTGGTGATGATTCAGCGAAGCCGCGGTTATGCCTTAAGGAACCCACTAAATCCGGAGGATGTAAGGCCGCTGGCAGAGCTATTGCACCGGGATTATCCAGGAATCCGTCTGATGGTGGACAATTGCTATGGGGAGTTTGTGCAAAAAACGGAGCCGAGTCAACATGGCGCAGATGTATGCGTTGGAAGCCTGATTAAAAATCCCGGTGGAGGGCTGGCACCTACCGGGGGATATATTGTGGGCAAAGAAGACTGTATCAAGCGTATCGCATCCAGGTTGACAGCGCCGGGGATTGGCCAGGAGGTAGGTTCCTATGCTGGCAGCTACCAACCTTTTTATCAAGGGCTGTTTCTTGCGCCGCATGTGGTGATGCAAGCACTGAAGACGGCCATACTGGCTGCCCGGTCATTTGAATTGCTTGGGATGAAAACGACACCTTCAGCATTGTCTTTGCGTTCGGACATCATACAGGCCATTGAAATGCGGTCCCCGCAGCGACTGATTGCATTTTGCCAGGGGATTCAGGCCGCTTCCCCGGTAGACAGCATGGCAGTGCCGGAACCCTGGGACATGCCTGGTTATCAAAATCAAGTCATTATGGCTGCGGGCACATTTGTTTCCGGTGCTTCCATCGAGCTCAGCGCTGACGCACCCATGCGGGAGCCTTATATCGCTTACCTGCAAGGCGGTTTGACCTATAGCCACGGCAAAATCGCTCTTCAAAACGCACTTGAGCATATGCAGCGCTCTGGATGCCTGAAATAGATACATTTTTTCATGTTTGCATCCACTCCCGTCATATAATTGGCAGAAGGGAGTGGATGTCATGTCAAACCGGCCTTTGCCCAAAGCACAAGCCAAGCCCATGCATGTGGTTCATAGAAAGCCCATGAATTTGGTTCAACGAAAACCCATGAATGGCCTGGGCAATGTCCTCTCAAAGGAGCCCGATAAAGAAAAGGAAAAAGATATGGAGTGGGTAAAGCCCCGCAAAAAAGACTTCGCGGAGCGATTGACGCGCAACGTAGCAGTGGCTGCTGCGCTTTTGTTGTGCGCGGTTGCCGTTCGCAACGCCGCGCTGCCCCAGGCAAAGGATGTTTTCTCGGCCATCCAGGACAGTGTGACAATGGACATTAACGAATCACTGGGCAAACTGACGTTTGTCTCCAATCTTCTGCCGGAGTCCGCGCTGGTTTTCCTAAACAGCAATGAAACAGTACAGGTATCCGCTCCTGTCCATGGGGACATCGTACACGTCTTCCATGAAGAAGAACCGTATATCGGGCTGTTGGGCGTATCCTCAGACGTTCGTGTGGCTGCCGATGGGGAAGTCATGAACGTGGCGCATGGGGATGGGGAAGAGCGTGGCGTCCGCATCCGTCATGAGGATGGGCTGGAAACGCTGTACGGCAATCTGATGGAGTGCTTTGTATCGGAAGGCGACCAGGTTTATGAGGGTGATATCATCGGGGAGACGGCGGCAAAACAGCCGGTATACTTTGAGGTTCGTAAAAATGGCCGGTCCGTTGACCCGGTTCCTTTGATGCGGGAAGTGGTGGCTGTGCCGTGAAAGCGTTGGAAATCAACCATACCCGAATCCGCATCCATCCGCTGGCGCTTTTTGGTGCAATTGTGTTCATCGGCATAGGGCAGGGGAGTGCGCTTCTATCCGCCTTGTTGGCGCTTTTGCTTCACGAATTGGCGCATGTGTTTGCTGCCAAGGCATTCCATTTGCCTGTGCCGGAGGTTGAAATCACACCCTTTGGTGGTGTTGCCCGCATGGAGGATATCTGTGAGGCTACTCCTTTGCAGCAGTTTGTGGTGGCAGCGGCAGGCCCTGCCATGAGCTGGATTTGCTGTCTTATATGCGCTGGTTTGATACAGCTGGGCTGGGTAAGCCTTGCTCAAATTGAGGGATTTCTCCGCTGGAACCTATTGCTGTTGTGCTTCAATCTGATACCCGTTCTGCCGTTGGATGGCGGGCGTATGATGCAGGCCATACTAACGCCATGGCTTGGCTGGCAAAAAGCCATGCGCATATTATCCACAGCGGGCATATGTGCTGGCCTGATCATGAATGGGTTGGCCATATGGGGCGCTGTTCACGGCGTTGCAAATTTGTCACTGGTAATAGCCGGTTGTTATCTGATGTATGCAGCCCACCTTAGCAAAACGATGGCCTCCGTCCAGTGTATTCACAGCGTCATATCCAAGAAAATGAAGCTGGAGCGGGAAAAAACACTGCAGGTGGAATGGCTTGGGGCATCAGGCGTTACCAGTGTAAGGGATCTGTTCCGCAGGATGACACCCGGCAAATATCACCGGGTGATTGTCTTGGACGAGGATGGACTCAAAAGCATAGGGGAATTGGATGACGGGGTACTGGTCAATGCTCTTTTGGATACACCGGAGGAGACGCTTACCTACCTGCTAAAAACGCAAAAATAAAAGACGCACAAAATGCGTCTTTTGGCAGGGGCAGAAGGACTCGAACCCTCAACAAAGGTTTTGGAGACCCACGTGTTACCATTACACCATGCCCCTAAGTGCCGAACGAACTTTATTATACCTTGCAAATGGCATGCTGTCAATATCGAATTTGGGGTGCCCATGGAAAAAAGGGTTGGATATTGTATAAGTGCTATGGTATAATCAGGATCATGCGAAAGGGGAAAGGCTGATGAAGATTGGTTTCCTCGGTGCCGGAAATATGGCCGGTGCAATCCTGAAAGGCCTACTTGAAAAAGGCTTTGTCAAGGGATCGGACGTAATGATCTCAAGGCGTGACCCCATACAGCGTGCTAAACTGGCTGAAGACTTTGGCGTACTGGCAGCGGAGGACAACATCCATCTTGTTAAATCCTGCGATGTGTTAGTGCTTGCCGTAAAGCCATATTTTCTGCACGAGGTCATACAGGAGATCAAACCCCATATTGGGGACAAGCCGGTGATTTCTATCGCGGCCGGATGGTCCTTCGCCGCCCTGAAGGAAGCGTATGCTCCTTATCATCCGCCTATCCTTCGCGTATCGGTCAATACGCCGGTTTTGGTGGGGGAAGGTTCCACCGTATTATGCGAAGAAACCACATTTACTTCGGAAATGCTTCACTGGGCCAGAGACTTGTTTCTGGCGCTTGGAACCGTACGTACGCTGCCCGAAAGACTTTTGGATGCCGTGGTTGCGGTCAGCGGCAGTGGCGTAGCGTATGTGTATGCTTTTATCGAGGCACTGGGGGATGGGGCCGTGCGCCTGGGCCTTCCCAGGGACGTGGCTTATGAAATGGCGGCACAGACCATGATTGGGGCCGGAAAAATGGTTCTTGCCACCGGAACCCATCCGGGCGCTCTCAAGGATGCCGTGTGCTCGCCGGCGGGAAGCACCATAGAGGCCATTTATGAACTGGAAAAGAACGGCTTCCGGGGTATTGTGATGGCTGCCATGGATGCCTGTGCCGTAAAACTTAAAAAAATGGCCTCCAATTGACGAAAGAGGAGTTATTTACACATGCAAAACCCAGTAGCGCCGCAGAAATTGGTACAGATCTATACAGACGGCGCCTGTTCGGGAAATCCCGGGCCAGGGGGATGGGCTGCCATCCTATGCTTTGGGGAACACCGCAAAGAGATTTCCGGTTTTATGCCCGGTACCACCAACAACCGTATGGAGCTGTTTGCGGCCATCAGCGGCCTTGGTGAGCTGAAGCAGCTATGCCGCGTTCAGTTGTTTTCGGATTCGGCCTATTTGGTGAACGCTTTTGAGGAAAAGTGGATCGATCGCTGGCAGGCAAACGGCTGGAAGACTGCCGGGGGACAGCCGGTGGAGAACCAGGACCTTTGGCGGCTGCTATTGCATCAAATTAAAAAGCATCAGGTGACTTTTCATAAGGTAAAGGGTCATTCCGATCATCCGGAAAACAATCGCTGCGATGAGCTGGCCCGTGGACAAATTCAGGAATATCAGCGCATCAACGGACAGAAGCAAGAGGAATTACCAGTACCTGCCGTTGCTGCTACTCCGAAGCAAGAAACAAAATAGGAACACAGGGGAAGGGAATGAGACCTTCCCGGCATATTATAACTATTCGCGAAAGGATACTTTAACGAATAGTATTGACAAAAATTGAAGAGGTTGATATATTATTGCCTGAGGATGGCTCTGTTTGGCAAAGCGTCATACCAAGGGCATATTTCACATCCCTTTCATCTTTTTATGCTAAAGCACTGATGCGGATTCATAAACAATAATTTTGTATTGTGTGTAATCGCCATTGTGAGCGATTTTCTGATTTTTACTCGGGAGTTTCCCTATCCACGCAAGAAAAAACGTGCCTGAAAACAAGGAGTTGGTAAGAATGCAATCGGACTATCAGAAGCATACCAATGAAAAACGGATGGAATTGATCCGCCAGATAGCCAAGGAATTGCCCAGAGCCTGCGGCGATTTTTTGCGTGCCATCAGCACAACCACCAGCACATTGACAAGACTTGCCTATGCCTATGATCTTCGAATTTTCTTTACCTTTTTGGCAACCGAAATGCCGCAGTTTAACAGTGCTGATATGCGGGACTTTGCTGACAAGGATATCGATGCTATTACGCAACGCGACTTGGAGCAATATGTAGAATATTTAACAATGTACTACAAGAATATGGAAAGAGAAAACGAGGAAAAATTAATCTCCAGGCCTATTTACAATCATGAACTTGGCATCATGCGCAAGCTTTCTACGTTGCGTTCCTTCTTTGAGTATCTCTTTTCCGGCAGCCGGATAACCTCCAACGTAACCACGCTGGTTCCCCTGCCAAAGCTCCATGTGAAGCCCATTCTACGGCTGGAGGAAAAGGAAATCGAGAAAATGCTTTCCATTGTTCAAAGCGGTGAAAACCTCTCTTCGCGCCAGCAAAAATATCAGGAGTTGACCAGGCTCCGAGACTACGCAATGCTTTGCCTCTTTCTTGGCACTGGCATCCGCGTCAGCGAATGCGTGGGGATCAACATGGATGACATGGATTTTTCCCAAAACGCCTTTCTGGTGACACGTAAAGGCGGAAATCAGGTAATGCTGTATTTCCCACAAGAAGTTGCGGAAGCATTGCAGTCCTACATCAATGAAAGAAAAAACATGATTCCCCTGCCAGGCCATGAGGAAGCCCTGTTCCTATCGCTGCAAAAGCGGCGTATTACCCAGCGTGCGGTTCAAAACCTGGTAAAAAAATATGCGCTGCTGGCCGCGCCGCTCAAAAAGCGAATCAGCCCTCACAAGCTGCGCAGCACGTTTGGTACCAACCTGTATCACGAAACCGGTGATATCTACCTGGTAGCGGATGTACTGGGCCATGCGGATGTCAACACCACCCGCAAGCACTACGCGGCCATGACAGAAGCAAGACGCAGGGAGGCTGCAAAATACGTACGGCTTCCTGAAAAAGAAAAGAACGTAACAGAATCCAAAGAAGAACATGAATGATATTTCGTGTTGTGCAAATATAAGAACAAATGTTTGATTTTTTATTGCAATCGCTTCTCCCCTATGCTATACTGAATTTAATTTAAACCATGTAAGGTGGCGTTGCCATGAAAAAACCACGGGGTGACAATCAGCAGAAAATACTTGAATTTATCAAGTCTGAAGTGCAGACCAAGGGATATCCGCCATCTGTTCGGGAAATCGGCGATGCGGTTGGCTTGAAATCGACATCAACCGTTCATGGCCATCTGACCCGTTTGGAGAAAAAGGGCCTTTTGCATAGAGATTCCATGAAGCCGCGCGCCATGGAAGTATTGGGTGGGGATTTATTTCCCCGCCTGTCCGCCGTATCTGTGCCTCTGGTAGGCCGTGTAACGGCTGGCGTACCCATTCTGGCAGAAGAAAATATAGAAGAAAACATTGCCCTGCCTGAAAGCCTGGTAGGCGAAGGCACCTTTTTCATATTGAATGTAAAGGGCGAAAGCATGATAGATGCGGGCATCATGGACGGTGATTTTGTGGTGGTCCGCCAGCAACCCGATGCCCGCAACGGTGAAATTGTCGTAGCCATGGTGGATGATGAAGCCACGGTCAAACGGTTTTACAAAGAGAATGGCATCTTCCGCCTGCAGCCGGAAAACACCACCATGAAGCCCATTATGGTATCCGAAGTGACCATATTGGGCAAGGTTGTTTCCCTGTTCCGTCGATTGTAAGCATATTGGATACGAAAAAGGCTGGGGCAGTAAAATTGCCCAGCCTTTTTCTTGTGATTCCATTTACCTGTATCTGTTTGCCCGAAGCTGCGGCGCATTGACATACGCGGATAAGCTCCGGTTTCTGACCACATTCAGAACGAGGCCTACACCACCCATGTTGGTAACCATGTTGGAACCGCCATAGCTCAAAAACGGCAGCGGGATGCCGGCAATCGGCATCAAACCCAGTGTCATGGCAACGTTTTGGAAAACATGGAAAAGGAACATGCTCATCACGCCAATGATGATCAACTGTCCAAACTTGTCCTGGGTAAACCTGGCCAGGAAGAGCATGCGTAAAATAATCAGCAGGTACAATAGCAATATGATACCGCAGCCGATAAAGCCAAACGCTTCGCCGATGGTGGAAAAAATAAAATCTGTCCAGTCCGCAGGCACATAATCCAACTGGCTCATGGAACCGCTCACAAACATGCCGATGCCTGAGATGCCGCCGGAACCAATGGCGATTTTTGACTGTGTCATCTGATAGGCTTCATTGGACGAATACATTTCCGGGTTGAAGAAGGAAAGAATCCGTTGCACCCGGTAATTGTCACTGCCGCTGGCCATAGCGACGCCGTATATGACAAGCACCATTACAACACCAGCGGCTGCCATCCCAAGCAAAACTTTCAGCTTCACACCGCCAAAGTACAGCATGACGGCAAAAATGAAGATCATCACGAACAGGGATCCCCATTCTCCCTGAAGCAGTATGATCACTGCCGGGAAAGCAATGATGGACAGGATGCGTACAAAATCCTTCCAGGTGGACATTGGCTCATTGTCCCTGGCGAGAATCCTGGCCAGGATCAATATCATGCCCAGCTTGGCAAACTCAGAAGGCTGGATGGTATAACCCCACAAGGTGTTCATCCAGGCCTTCACGCCGCTTACCTGAGATGTCACCAACACCAGAAAAAGAAGGAACACGCTGACATAATAAAAAAAGCGGGCCAGCAATCGATAGCTCTCATACCGGAAGGAGACGATAACACCCAGAATTATTGGCGAAATCATCAAGAATATTGCCTGCCGTGAACCGTGTGTGGATTCTACAATATGGTTCAGCAGTGTCTTTTCTGGCGCAGAGTTCACCGGATATGTGGCAATTGTCACTGCCAACACCCCGAAAATGGCCAGAGCATATATGAGTATGATCAGTATGATGTCCAGGTGTGCTTTCGAACGCCTGTTTTCGCTGATCATCATAGCCATTCACTTCCTTTTTTCTCCCGGCGGAAGAGGCGAAGAAATACCGAACGGGAGTCTTTTTCCATAACAGGAATGGGCACCTGCTCGCCGATGAGCCGCCGCACAATTCTATCAATGGCCGACTGTACATCCCCCTTGCCTTCGATGGCAGTCATGTGCCGAAGCAGATGGCGGTATACCTGCTCGGACTTGGGCACAACGCCCAGAAGCTGCAAATCAAGTGTCTCTGCAATGACTTCAGGAGCATACATATCCCCTGAACGCATCATGTCTGCAATAGCCTGATTGATAATCAGCATAGGCCTGGGCAAACCATATGCGGTAACCAGCCCGCAGACACGTTCCACATCGCGCATGGCCACATCATCCGGTGTAGTGACCAGGATGGTGTCATCGGCGGAACCCAATACATTTTGAAATCCCCTGCCAATGCCGGCCGGACAATCCACAAGCACATAGGCAAAGCTTTTTTTAAGCCGGAATATGATCCGCTGCATGTCCAGGTCGGTTACCTGGGTGGAGTCGCACATCTGAGCGGCAGGCAGCAGCGATAACGTCGGGTAACGCCAATGACTGATAAGCGCTTGCCGCAATTTGCATACGCCTCGCACTACGTCCACCAGGTCATATACGATATGACTTTCCAAACCCAGCATCACATCCAGGCTTCGAAGACCGATATCCGCATCCACTACAGCTACACGCTGCCCACGCATGGCCAAACCAACGGCCAGGGCGGCTGCCAAGGTCGACTTCCCCACTCCGCCTTTTCCGGAGGCAATCATCCATGCTTGGCTCATCAGGTTCGTCCTTTCCAGATCATGGGGAAAGCTGGTTGCCGCCTGGCAGTGTGGACTCTTCGGTACGCAATGTCTTTTGATCCATATACCACTGGACAAAATCCTTGACTGCGCGAGATGCATCGGCTCCGGAAAAACCGTTGGGGACGAAAGAGACAACGGCTATCTCGGGCTTGTCATAAGGCGCGTAGGAAACAAACCAGGAGTTGTTTTCCAAATCAATATCAGAGTTTTCTGCCGTTCCGGTCTTCCCGGCAATCTCATCCTTGTACGGGAAATCCCTAAAGTGCCTTTCAGCCGTACCGGTTTCATCTACCACGCCCTTCATCCCTGCCTTGATGGCGCTTAAATATTGTTCGGCACCTTCAATGGTGTTGAAAAGCGTTGGCGTACGCTGGCTGATAACCTCCCCATCCGGAGAAATGATGGAGTCCACCAGCATCAGGTTGTACACGTCTCCGCCATTGGCAAGGGCTGCCACGTAACGGGAAACCGCGGCAGGCGTCAAAACGGTGATACCCTGGCCGATGGCAGATTGTATGGAGTAGCTGCCGCCCCACTTGATCTCATTCAGATAGCTGAATGCGTCTCCGATAACGGCTTGAAGATATACCATTTCCTGAGTCATGTTCAGTTCTTCCATCAAAATCATACGCATATTCTTGATCCAGGTTTCGCCATCCGGGCCTTGTTCGGTAATCACCGCCATATCCATCAGCCGCTTGGCGCACCGGTTCAACCGTTCCTCATCGTATATGATCTTGCGGCTGGCGCCAAAGTTGCGAAAATGCTTCTTCAGCGAGTTGAACACGATAATGGGCTTGGACGTATCCTGGTACGCTTCCCCCATTGCCCGCTCCGGGTCGTACAGAGTGGTTTGCGTACCAACAACGCTGCGGGATTCACCAGGAAGGTCGATGCCTGTCTTGGATGTCAAGCCCAGTAGTGATGCATACTTGTACATCGCATCGCCGTTTTGATTCAACTGAAACAGGCGGCTTCCCAAATCAAAGAAGAAATAGTTACAGGAGTTTTTAATCCCCTGTACAATCGTCTGGTTTTGATGCTTAAAACGTTCATTTTCGGGAACCCAGCACTTGGGTGCTTTGGACAAATCCTGTTCATATTTTCTGAAGTAGCCTTCGTCGTCAATCTCCGTAGAGATTGTAAAACCGGTCTTCTCACTTTCCATCAACGCAGCCAGGCCGGTAACCATCTTATAAATCGAACCGGGAGCGCCACGCGCCTGGATAGCATAGTTCAAAAAAAGCCCGCGGGGATCCAATTGTATTTGTTTTGCCGCTTCTCCGCCGGCCACCAGCGCATTCAGGTCATAGGTAGGATAATTGGCCATCGCCAGTACCCTGCCCTCCATGTCAATTACCATCAAAACGCCATGCTCCGCCAATCGGATAGGAAATTTATCCCAATTTCGGTCGACAAAAGCTTCTTTGTTTGCTTCCTTCCACTTGTTGTCTACCATCTTTGCTTCCTGTTTATCGCGGATATACTTTACGTTGTCGGCAATGGCCCGCTCCGCAATCTGCTGATAACTGGCAATGATCGTCAGCTTTACGTTATTGCCGTCCTTGGGCTCAACAGAGAATTTCTCCCGCGTAACCTTGCCCAGCCGGTCCCGCTCCAATTCTTTATAACCCTGACGCTGCGAAGAATTTTGGGTCAGCCAATCTTCCATGGAAGACTCAATACCGTCTCGTCCAATCAAATCGTTGAATGAGTAGCCTTTGGCTTTCAGCTCTTCATATTTTTCTTTGGAATAGATCGCGCCAGTGTAACCGATGATCTGGGCGGCCAGGGTAGACCTGGGATACACCCTTTTTGTGCCAACGGAAATTTCCATGCCCGGCAAAAGCATGGATCGTGTTTCCACCTCGAACACCGTTTCATAGGGTACATCCTTGGCAATGACGATTGGCTGGGAGTTGAACAGATTCATTTGCATTTCGGAATAGACAGCCATGACTTTCATCATCAGCGCTTCATCCATATCCGTAGGAATCTGATATCTCGCTTTTAGCCCTTTCAAATTATTAATGCCGTTTACGCACGCGTCAGCCGTGGGATAGGAGGTCTTGGGCAGGTAATGGTTGCTGCGCCATTGCCTTTCCCGCTGCTCAAGGACCGCGTCGGATACACCGCTGCCAAAATTGAAACGCCATTCCTCTGTCTGCGAATCATACTCAAGCACTGAGGAAACAGACATCTGGCTTCCGTTTTTTTCAATAATGCCAATGGTTTGGGTAATGGACTCTGTAAATGCCTGATAGTCTTTTGCTAAGTTCTGAGACCCGTCCCGGTAGAAGGTGACATTGTATGTAGGTTCATCCTGCGCCAGAATGACGGAATTTGCGTCTGTAATCATGCCGCGGCTTCCCCGCAAGGTTACTTTTGTGGTACGTTTGCTCTCCGCCTGGCTGACATAGGCATCGGCGCCATAAAGCTGCAGGTCCAATAAGCCCAAGAGCAGATATCCAAAAATGAGAAGGATGACAAGGACGAAGAACAGGTAGCGTCCATTTGCTTGGGCAAAGGACCGATCCCTAGCGGAATGATTGGTCAAATTGCTGCCTCCTTTCAAACGGCTGCCTGAACATTGGTCTTTTTGGCATACATGCCAAGAAGCCAGCGGATGGGCAGCAGTGTCAAAGCGGTTACTAAGCCTGTATACGCAATAGAGCCCAGCGCACGAAAGGTTTGAGTCCATCCAATGTCTACACCATTTAGATAAATAAACACCAAATGAACAACTTCGAACCAGGTGATGTCAAACAGAACGCATAAAAGGGTGCGCAGTTTGGGATCACTGTTGGTACCCGGCTTGCCCTGGCTTCGCTCCTGCTCCAGCTTTCGTTCAGATTTATCTGCAAAAATCAAGCTTCCCAACTGCCCGATGGCTGGATAAGCGATCAGATACAAATTTGGCAGGCCGCCAATCATCACTTCCATCAATATGCCTGCCGTACAGGCAATGCCAAAGGTATAGAAGCGTCCATAGGCGACGGTGGCAATGGCGATCAGCGAAAACAGCAGATTGGGTGTGATGCTCCCGATGGAAAAGTATGGAATGATGCATACTTGGCACAAATACCCGAGCAAAACAAGAAGGATAGCCCGTAACACCTTGCGCAAGCTTAATCCCCCTCCACAGTCAGTTGATCCAAGGAGAAAGTGGGTGTGGGCGTTAGCGCAGGAGGATTGGTAGGAGGCGGAGGAGTGGTCTCCCTAACAAGGCTGTCCGGCAACTGGTACTCCAGGCCGTCGCCTGCGGGCGGAGCTGTCGGTGTCGGAACAGGCGTGGGAGTGGGTGTCGGCGTTAGCGCCAAAGTAGCATTGGGATCGAGGGATGGCGTAGGTGACCCGAAATGGATAATGGTATCACCTATTTGCAGATCCGGGAGAGGCCTGGGCGTATCCAAAGGAACAAGCCCGCTGACGGCACTGGTATTTTCCCGTTTTTCAATGGCTTCGGCATTCGGTTTGTACCGAAGCACAAGGACATATTCTATGTGCTGGAAATCTGCCTTCGGTTCTATCACGATATATTGCTTATTGGCATCCATGCCTCTTGTACTTTCCCGAACGGTTCCGATTGGGATCCCCTTGGGGAAGGCAATACGGGCACTTGACGTGTCATCATCAACAGTGCCAACGCCGGAGGTGACTACCAAATCGCCCGGCCTGGGAAGATTTTCAGGAAGATAATACATACGGCACATTGGCTGACCGTCGATGCCAAGCGTACCCTTTACCATGCCTTGATCTCGGGATGTTTGAATCAGGCCGGGAATATTGGCCTGGCTGTCGATAATGGAAAGAACCTTGGAACGGTTTGCTGTCACATTGTATGTATAGCCCACCAACGCACCATTCATTGTGACGGCCATATAATCCTCAATACCGTCATTTGATCCCCGGTTGATGTCAAATACGGAGAAGTAATTGCCTGTATCCCGGCCTATCACCGTGCACATGATTGGATTCATGGCATCATTGGCAGCCGCTTCATCACCTAGGTTTTTGAGTGAAGCCAGTTCTGCCTTCAGCTCATCTACGATCATAGCCTGGTAATGCAGCTGTGCGTTCTCCGCCACCACGCGGTTATACTCAAACTCCAGATTGCTGCGGTATTTCAATGAGCGAAGATAGCCTACTACCGCGTTAGTGACCGTGGAAAATATGTTTTGAACGGGTGCCACCGTATCGGCCACCACCGTACCCGGCACCTGAAGCAGCTTTTCTTTCGGGAAAATGCTGGCAAAGATCATGATGCCGATGATCAAAAGCAAAAAGGCGCTGACAAGCCAGGCTATCATTTTTCGAAGCCTTGGGCGTTCTTTCTTTTCCGGCTGAACCTGTATGGGGTTTTCTTGGACTCTTGGCTTTCTGAATCTCATGGTTTACATTAGCCTCTCCTATCAGTGGCGCAAGAAGCCGCTCTTGCCGATCCTGTGCAGGATCTCTACGTTTTCTGCCAAATAACCGATACCCATGGCAGCGCAATCCATAGGCTCCTTGGCCAATAGTACGGGGATGCCAAGTTCAGAGGCGATATACTGGTCCATGCCGAAAAGCAGCGCTCCGCCTCCGGTCAAATGAATTCCGCTTCGCATGACATCTGCCGCAAGTTCCGGGGGTGTGCGCTCCAGAACCCACTTGATAGCGGACATGATAGCCAGACATGGTTCATTCAGCGCTTCATAAACCTGGTCGGAGGTGATTTCGGTGGTCTGCGGCAGACTTGTAATCAAGTCCCGGCCACGTACCAGCGCCCGCCTTTTTTCCTCCAGCGGAAGCGCTGAACCCAGGTCCATTTTTACTTCTTCAGCGGTCCTGTCGCCAATAAGCATATTAAATTCCCGCTTGATGAAGTTGATAATCGCCTCATCCATTTTCACGCCGCCTACCCGGATGGAATGGGAGATCACAACGCCACCCAGGGAGATGACAGCTCCATCCGTCGTACCGCCGCCGATGTCCACCACCATACTGCCGATAGGCTCATAGACAGGAAGACCCGAACCGATGGCGGCTGCAAACGGTTTTTCGATAATATGCACTTGCCGGGCGCCAGCCACTTTCGTAGCCTCCGGCACGGCATGGCGTTCAATGGGCGATATGCTGCTGGGAACGGTGATCAACACTCTGGGCTTCACCAAATGGGAAACGCCGATGGCTTCCCGGATGAAGTACTGGATCATGAGCTTTGTCATATCAAAATCGGATATGACACCCTCCCGCAAGGGATGGATGTCCATGATCCCGCCGGTGGTGCGGCCTTTCATGATGCGTGCTTCTTCCCCGATGGCCTTGACAACGCGCTTGTTATCGCTTTCAACTACAACAATGGTGGGCTCATTGACAACGATGCCCTTCCCGCGAACGTACACTGAGGTGTTTGCTGTCCCCAAATCTATGCCAATGTCAGGCGCTACAATGGCCATACCTACACATCCAATCTATAAAGTACGCTCACACCGAAATTTGAAAGCATTTTTCTTACCAGCGCCATGGGTAAACCAATTACGTTGGAAGCGCTTCCGCGTATTTCCTCCACAAACATGCCGCCATGCCCCTGTATGGCATAAGCGCCTGCCTTGTCCATTGGTTCTCCCGTGCTTACATACATCCTGACAAGAGGCTCATTCAGCTTGGAAAACCGGACCTTGGTTCTGTCAAACGCCACTTCCTTTTTCCCGCTTATGCCATCCAAAAGGCATACGCCTGTGTAGACCTCATGCCACCCGTCACTGAGGGTAAGCAGCATTTGCACCGCATCTTCATATGAGGAAGGTTTGCCCAAAACTTGTTTTCCTCTGGCCACCAGCGTATCGGCGGTCAGGATCAGCCTGTCCATATACAGAGCATGCGCTGCTTCTGCCTTGCGGTCGGCAAGAGCACATACTTGCTCCGCTGGTGTACCGCTGCAATCCTCATCTGTATCAAGAGAAACAACTTCATACGGCACGCCCATCAAGCCAAGCAGCTCTCTGCGCCGGGGCGAGCCGGAAGCCAGGAGAATAGGCGCATCAGGCGGCTGCAATTGCAATCTGTTCCCTCCTAAAATTGTCCGGTGTTCCAGCTATTATAGCACATTTGTCTATACCTCGTACAGGCTTCCACCCAAAAAGGCAGCGAAAACCAACATACCGGAAAACCCCAATGCCGGAAATTCCTTGCCGCCATTGGGGTTTTGCCGCTTGTAAATATTGTATGAAGCTTTTAGTTGCCGCTGCTTTCCGTTGGAACGGCCGCAGCATATGGCGTGGTTCCAACCTTGGCAAACTCATCCCGTACATGCTCCCGTACATGAAGTGTAATGCACTTCTTCGGGCACTTTGCAACACACTCGCCGCAGCCTGTGCAGGCTTCGGTAATCTCGTGCGGCTGCTTGCGTTCCCCGCTGATGGCTTCAAACCTGCATGTCTTTTTGCATATGGTGCAGCCGATGCAGGCTGATTTATCGATTTCGGCGATCATGCGGTTATCGAAGTCTCCCCAGATGGCGGAGGTGGGACAGCTTTCGGCGCACATCATGCAGCCCACACACTTTTCCTGATCAATCTGCGGAAGGTGGTTTTTCATGGTGATGGCGTCAAACTTGCATTCCTTGTAGCAAATCTCACAGCCGATACAGCCTGCCTTACAGTTGTCGGCCACCAGTTTCCCCTGTTCAGCAGCACGGCATAAAAGCCGTACAGGCAGCTTTTCCGACTGCATTGCCAGTACGTGCTTGGGGCAAACATCAATGCATGCGCCGCAGCTTGTGCACTTTTTCGGGTCAATCACGGCGATTTTGCGCTGTTCATCAATATGGATGGCGTCAAACTTGCAGGCACGGACGCAGGTCCCAAGACCGAGGCACGCATAATGGCAGGCCTTGTTGCCATCGGAAACCAGGGTTGCGGCTACGCAATCCTCAATGCCCATATAGTTGAATTTGCTTTTGCAGCGGTCCAGGCCGCCCTGACAGATAACCTGGGCAACCTGCCGGTCCATGCCTGTATCCGCCACTTCAACGCCCATAATCTGGGCAATCTTTTTCGCCAATTCAACTCCGCCTACCGGACAGGCGTCAATAGGAGCTTTCCCTGATGCCAGCGCATCGGCCAACGCGTCACAACCGGGATAACCGCATCCGCCGCAATTGGCACCTGGAAGCGCTTCCCGCAGCGCATCACGCAGCGGGTTTCCCTGCACTGCAAACACCTTGGAGGTAATGGTTAAAACAATACCGAATAGAAGGCCCAATCCGCCAAGTGTTAAGGTGGCGGTCAAGATACCATTCAAATGAACTTCCCCTTTCTATTTGATAAGGCCCTTGAAACCAAGGAAGGAAATGGCCATCAGACCGGCTGTGATCAGCGCACCCGGGAAGCCGTCCATCCACTTTGGCATTTTGGATACGGCCAGCCGTTCACGGATCGCAGAGAATAATACGATAGCCAGTGTGAAACCCAATGCAGAACCAGCGCCGTTCACAACAGACTGCATCAGGTTATAGGTCTTTGTCATGTTTAGTACCGTTACGCCAAGAACCGCGCAATTGGTGGTGATCAGCGGCAGGTATACACCCAGCGCCTGATACAGGGAAAAGCTGAACTTTTTCAGTGCCATCTCCACCACCTGCACCAGCACGCCAATCACTAAAATAAAGGCGATCGTGTACAGGTATTCCAACCCAAGGGGTATAAGCAGAAATGCATAAATGAGATAACATATCAGTGATGCAAGCGTCATTACAAAAGTTACGGCCATGCCCATGCCCAAAGCCGTTTCCAGCTTTTTGGAAACGCCAAGGAACGGGCAGATGCCAAGAAACCTGGACATGACGAAGTTATTGACAAGAATTGATCCTACCAATATCAGCAAATACTCCATTACGCATCCCCCTCTGAAGCGGACGCTTTGCGCGCCTTGCGTTTTTCATAAACGCTGACCACAAGGTTTACCAGCGCCAACAGTATACCCAGCATGATAAATCCACCGGGAGCCTCCCCCGCGATGGCCATGGGTTGAAAAGACACCGGCATGATCTGCATTCCAAAGAAGGTACCTTTGCCGAGAACCTCTCTCAGGGAAGCCAGCAGCGTGATAGCGAGTGTAAAGCCCATGCCCATGCCCAAGCCATCCAGCATGGACGCCAGCGGTTTGTTTTTAAAGGCAAAAGACTCGGCACGGGCAAAGATGATGCAGTTGACCACAATCAATGGAATAAAGATTCCCAGCGTTTGATCCAAACTAGGCAAAAAAGCCTTGATGACCAATTGCACCATGGTTACAAAGGAAGCGATAACCACGATAAAGGCGGGAATGCGAACGTTTTCAGGAATGATCTTTCGCAATAGAGAAATCACCAGGTTGGAAAACACAAGCACTGCCGTAGTGGCAATCCCCATGCTGATGCCATTGGCGGCCATGGTGGTCACTGCCAGGGTGGGACACATGCCGAGCACCAGGCGGAAAGTGGGATTTTCTTTCACAATGCCATTGGCAAACGTGTTCTTCAACCGGGTAAAGCTGTTTTCAGCCATGCTGCTTCACCTCCCCAAAGGATTTCGGGAATGTCAGCCTGTCGATCAAGGGCGTAGCTACATTCATAAACAGAATCGCAAAGGAGCACCCCTCGGGATACGCAGAGTAGGTACGGATGATGAACAGCATGATACCGCAGCCGACACCCATGATGATTTTGCCAATGCCAGTCGTTGGCGATGTGGAATAATCGGTTGCCATGAAAATGGCTCCCAGGAACAGGCTTCCCGACAGCACCTGGTACAGGGAGTTGGTAAACACCAGGCTCCAGGCAGCGGTTGCGACAGAATCCACTGCCGTCATGTACTCTGTGAATCTTGCGCCTTCTTTGATCAGATAGCATAGGAAAGCCGTTGCAATAAAGGTTACGGGTATGCGCCAATCCACCACGCGCCGCACAAGCATATACAGGAAGCCCAGCAGCAGCGCAAGCTTGCTCGTTTCCCCAAGTACGCCCGGCACCTGGCCGATGAACAGGTGCCACATATTGACTCCTGTGGATTCTGCCAGTGTCATAGCGCTGGCGGCAGCTGTTTTAGCTGTCATCAGCGGCGTTGCCTTGGATATGGTGTCAAGTGCTTCGGGAGCAAGCCCAACCAGAAAATGTCCCGGCGTGGGATTGGGATAGCTGGTCATCAAAGCCATCCAGGAAATGAACAGGATCGCCCGGCCTGCCAGAGCAGGGTTCATGAAGTTTTGTCCCAGGCCGCCAAATATCTGCTTGATCAGCACAATGGCCAGGATGGAGCCGATGGCTGCCATCCACCAGGGGGCGTTGGCGGGGAGATTAAACGCCAGAAGAATGCCCGTGACGACAGCGCTCATGTCAGACACGGTGACAGCCTGATGGGATTTCTTTTGATAGTAAGCTTCCGCGGCCAATGCGCTTACAACAGAAACCGCGATCAGGATCAGCGCCCGAAGGCCAAAGAACCACACAGCGGCGATCCCAGCGGGGATCATGGCAATGCAGACGTCCATCATCAGCCGCCTGGTGGTGGCATTGTCCCGAAGATGCGGAGAGGAGGAAACGGACAGATTTTTCAGCATACTCAGCACTCCCCTTTCTTCGCATCACGTCCGCGTTTGTCGCATATGACTTTTTTACTGACGCGGAAGCTTTGTACCAGCCGGATCTTGGCGGGGCATACATAGGAGCAGCAGCCGCATTCAATGCAGTTCATGACGCTGGCCTTTTCCGCTTCATCATGCTTGTCCATTCTGGAATACTGGTTCAATACAAAAGGCATCAAAAGCATGGGGCAGGCTCTTGCGCAGCGGCCGCAGCGGATGCAGTTGCTCTCTGGCGGCTCCACCGCTTCCTGTCCCAAGGCAAGTATACCCGAGCAGCTTTTAGTAATAGGGATATCCTTTCGGCTGATGGCGTGCCCCATCATGGGTCCGCCGTAGACAAACTTGCGCACGCCTTTTTGGAAACCTCCGGCAGCATCCACCAGTGCTTCCACAGTGGTACCGATGCGTACCAGGAAGTTGCCGGGCTTTTCCACCAGGCCGCCTACCGTGGTGACACGGTCTACCACAGGCCGGCCTTCCCGCACCGCACGGGATACTGCCGCCAGTGTGCCAACATTCATACTAATTACGCCAACGTCTGCCGGCAGACCGCCAAAGGGAACAACCCTGCGGGTGAGAGAATAAATCAGTTGCTTTTCTCCGCCCTGCGGATAACGCACGGGAAGAGCGCGAACGGTGACATCCGTAAGCTTGTTGGCCTGTTCCTGCATGGCTTCCACGGCATCCATTTTGTTGTTTTCTACGCCGATGATGACGCGGGAAATACCCAGCGCGTTTTTCACCAGAGAAATGCCGTCCATGATGGTAGCGCCATGTTCCAGCATCAACCGGTGATCGGATGACAAATATGGCTCACACTCCGCACCGTTTACAATCAGCGTATCGACTTTTTTGGAAGGGGGAGGCGATAGCTTGACGGCGGTAGGAAAGGTTGCGCCGCCAAGGCCTACGATGCCGGCGTTACGCACGATTTCTACAAGCTCCTTGGCGGATAAGTTGTCCTGATTGGCAGCCGGTGTCAAAGGCACCCAATTTTCCCGGAAGTCATTGTCGATGACGATGGCCTGGGCATGTAAACCACTTGCCATCATGCAGGGTGCCACCGCCACCACCGTGCCCGATATGGTTGCGTGCACGGGTGCGGAAACAAACCCGGCAGCCTCCCCGATAATTTGACCGATCTTCACATAATCGCCTTGCTTGACAACACATTTGCACGGTACGCCAATGTGCTGCTGCAGGGGCAGAATAACCCGGGAAGGCGGGGGCAGCACCTGTATGGGTTGAACGCCTGTTACCGATTTCCCGTTGGCGCTCTCCCCAGGATGAATGCCACCCGGAAACAAATGAGTACCTTTCACGGACAAAAGTCCTCCCTTC